>DGVL01000166.1 GCA_002394965.1 Lachnospira sp. UBA4285 | reverse complement strand
GAGGCGCAGGACAAGAAGCGCAAGGAAGGCATCGACGCCCGCAACGAGGCGGAGGCTATGGTCGGCCAGACCCAGAAGGCTCTGGAAGAGGCCGGCGACAAGCTCGATCCGAATGACAAGTCCGCTGTTGAGGCGCAGCTGAAATCCCTGAAGGAGCTGGTTGACAAGACCGATCCGAACAATGTGACGGATGAGCAGGCACAGCAGCTCAAGGACGGACGCCAGAAGCTGATGGATGCAGCCCAGAAGCTGTTCGAGAAGATGTATCAGCAGTCAGCCGCACAAGCAGGCAGCCAGGGACAGGCAGGACCGGGTCCGCAGGCAGGCCCGCAGGCTGGTCCGGGACCGCAGGCCGGCCCGACTAATGGCGGAAATGGCGGCAGCAAGCCGTACGGCGATGATGTTGTCGACGGCGACTACAAGGAAGTATAAGCATACATCCAGAAAGGGATGAATGCGTGTGTCATACGCCGGGGGAGGTCTCTTGGACCTTTCCCCGGACGTATGTGTGTTACAGACTTGAAGAAAGAATGAGGTAGGGTACGATGGCAGAAAAAAGAGATTATTATGAGGTCCTCGGTGTTCCGCGCGATGCGGACGAGGCCACAATCAAGAAGGCATACCGTACGCTTGCCAAAAAATACCATCCGGACCTGAATCCTGGCAACAAGGAAGCGGAGGACAAGTTCAAGGAAGCCTCCGAGGCCTATGCGGTGCTCAGCGACCCGGACAAGCGCGCGAAGTACGATCAGTTCGGTCAGTCGGCGTTTGATGGCGCGGCCGGCGGCGCGGGCGGCTTTGATTTCAGCCAGATGGGTGATATCTTCGGCGATATTTTCAATGACACCGACATCTTCAGCAGTCTGTTCGGCGGCGGAGGCAGAAGAGGATCTTCTTCCGGAAGTACAGCCACCCGAGGACAGGATGTGCGGATGTCTGTTCATATAACGTTTGAGGAGAGCTTTACCGGGACGACAAAGAACATCGAGGCCATGGTCCGGGAGGAGTGCCCGGACTGCCACGGTACCGGTGCAAAACCCGGCACGCAGCCGGAGGTCTGCCCAAGGTGCGGCGGCCGCGGACGGATCGTATACACCCAGCGCTCCATCATGGGCATGATCCAGAATGTAACCGACTGCCCGGACTGCCATGGAACGGGAAAAATCGTCCGCGAGAAGTGCCCGAAGTGCTATGGCACCGGGTACATCAGCCGGAAGAAGACCCTGCAGGTCAAGATTCCGGCGGGGATCGACAACGGCCAGTTTGTGCGCCTGTCCGGAGAGGGCGAACCCGGGAAGAACGGCGGCTCGAGAGGCGATATACTCGTCCAGATCATCGTTGATGAGAGCCGTGAGTTCAGCCGCGACGGATACGATCTGTTCACGACCAACCCGATCCCGTATGCGACAGCTGTGCTCGGCGGTCCGATCATCGTCAACACGATCGACGGTCAGGTCGAGTATGAGGTCAAGCCGGGAACGGAGCCGGGGACGAGAGTCCGTCTAAGAGGCAAGGGGATGCCGTCCCTGCGCAATTCCGCGATGCGCGGCGATCAGTACATGACGCTCACCATCGAAGTGCCGAAGAGACTCAGCTCTGAGGCCAAGGAGGCGCTCATGGAGTACGACCGGATCCAGTCCGGCAAAGAGAGAACCTTCAAGAAACGCGGGTTTTTTGGCAACAAGTAATACCAATCGGGCAGGAGGAAAAATTTCTGCGCCCGCTCACAGTACCGTGTGTCGTCTTGTACACGGCGATTGCAGTAGTTTAAAGCAGAGTCTGATAGTGGCTCAGGAGATCAGCATCCCCGCCACTGTCAGACTTTTTTTGCGGTTTTTGAACAGACCTCCCGTGACTTGCATTCCCTGCAGGGAATATGATAGGTTATTTATATAGATGATGAGTTGATACTGGCACTTGCTGGAGAACTTTTGAAAAAGGTGCCGCTGATCTGATACATAAGCGATACGATGAAAAGAAACGAAAAAAAACAGAAAAGTGACAGCTGCGGTCGCGGCAGAAAAAAACGGACAGTGCGGATTATCTCCGATCTTATTCTTCTCGTTCTTATTGTCGTATTCTTGTACTCCGGGTACCGTTTTTTTTCGGAGTACAGTGAGTATAAGAGAGGCGAAGAGGTATACGGGGAAGTAAATGAGGCGGTTGTGATTCCTCAGAATGCGCAGACACGTCTGCAGGATATTGCGGCGGCAGATGATCCGGAAGCACAGGCAGAAGAAGCGTACGAACCGGTATCCGTTCCGGATCTGGATATCGATTATGATGCGCTTGCTGCTCAGAACCCGGATTTTATAGGCGTTTTGTATATTCCTGCGCTGGACTTGTACTATCCTGTCACACACAGTCATGACAACAGTGAGTATCTGAATACTCTTTTTACAGGTGAGAGCAGTGTGTACGGGTGCATCTTCCTGGAAAAGGATGCCAGTGCAGACTTCTCGGATTACAATTCCTTCATCTACGGCCACAACATGAAGAACGGAACCATGTTCGGATCCCTGAAGCGGTTTGAGCGCCAGGAGGGGCTGTGTGACTCGGATCCGTACATGTATATATACACGAAATCCAGGGTTTATAAATATCATATCTTTTCTTATTTTCAGTGTGCCAAAGACGATCCGCTGTATGACAACGTGAGGGATGACAGCGGATATGACCAGTATGTGACGACCTGCCAGACGCGTTCGGAGTATACCCCGGGAGGTGAATATACAGATAACTTTTCCGGGCGGCCTCCTCTGATAACACTCTCGACCTGTGTAGGAGTCGGCGAGACGTCACATTTTCTGGTTGTCGGTGCAATGGTGCAGCCATCCGTCAAAGGAAAGTGAGAACGGAAAACTATGAGCGCGTGGTTGAAACGGGCATCAAGGTATCTCCTCTATGGAATTTTTGCTGCTCTGGCGGTTGCTTCTGCTGCCGAGATCTGGCTTTTGCAGCAGAAAGGCGGCAGTCCGCAGACGGATCCGATTCATATTCTTGATGCGGTTGAGATGACGGTCGGCGGCCAGACAAGGGAAGTGTCACTTCCGGTCTGCGTACAGGATCAGGCCCCGGGGACAGAAATCGTAATTCGGGCGAAAACGCCGCTTTCAGTCGGAGATGCGCTCTATGTAAAGACCGTATATGCGCCGCTTTCCGTGTACGTGGACGGAACACTTCTGGGAGAACTCGGGAAAATGGATGCCTACCCATCCTGGATGCGGGATCCGGCCACAGAAGTACAGTATCTGACAATACTTTCGGATCCCGAAAAGGAAAACGATTCGGACATCCGTCTGGTATACCGTTTCCCATATCAGAAAGATTCTCTCATGATCTATCCGATTGCAGCTGGCGAGATTCATGCGTTGAATGCGTATCTGTGGAAATGGTACGGGGCACTGTTCCTGTTATCTGTCGTTTATATAGGCTACGGGATAGCCGTGACCTGTATATTTGTGACTGGGAGACGACACATCAATGGTATCCGGATGCTGTTCTGGTCGGGCGTGTTTATCACGGTGTTGGGGCTCTGGATTATCGGGGAATGCAATCTGACCAATATCTTTCTGAATCAGCCGATGCTTCTGTACTTTACGGCATTTATGGCACTTCAGTGCAGTGCCGTTCCGTTCTTAAAAGTGAGCCGGTATGCCGTGTTGTTTCACGATACCAAGTGGCTGGATATCCTGGATCTTGCGGCTATTGCGTATCCGTGTGCGCTGACAGTTCTTCAGGTCACAGGAATCGTTTCATTCTATCATCTGATCAGTCTGACACAAGCATTCCTCCTGGCAGCGTTTTCAGCTGTCATGGGTATGACTCTCAGAGAATGGTTTCGGTATCGGAGCCGTCCGGCGCGGCGCTATCTGGTGGTGCTGGTCATCCTTGCTTTTTCAATCTTTCTTGAACTTTTCAATTATCACAGTCACTTTCTGTTTCAATCTGCCGCATATTTTTCTGTCGGGATGTTTGCGCTCTTCATCGCGTATTACTATTGCGGAGTTCTGTATCTGAAGGATCTGTATCTGACCATACACCGGGAAGACGAATTGAAACAGCAAGTGAAACTCATGAAGATACAGCAGAAAGAGCAGAATCTGCAGCTGGAACTGATCCGCAAGCAGGAAGCGGATGCCCGCAGAACCCGCCATGACATACGTCACCAGCTGATGGCCATCCGCGGCATCGCCTGCTCTGAAAAAGCATCCGGTGTCACGCAGTATATAGATCAGCTGCTGCGGCTTGTTCCGACCGGGATCGACATCTACTGTGACAATATCTCCGTGAATTCCATCGTTTCCTATATTCACAGGCGCTGCGCCGAAGATCACATTCAAATGGATGTGCGGCTTACAGTGCCGGAACATATGAGAGGCGTGTCGGATTCGGAACTGTGCGCTGTTTTCGGGAACCTTCTGGAGAATGCCTTTGAGGCATGCAGCCGTCAGAAGACCGGAAGCCGGTTTATCAGGATAGCGAGTATGGTGCGGGATGACATGCTCATAATATCCATGGACAACAGTTATGGAGAAAAAATCCGGAGAGTAAACGGGGAATATATTTCCAGCAAAAGAGATGATGTGGGAACCGGCCTTTCATCGATCGCTTCGGTGGCTGAGTCGCACGGCGGAAGCGCAAGCTTTGAAGCGGATGAATCGGAGAACATATTCCATTCGTCCGTCTATCTAAGGGAAACAACAAGGCAGACTGCACGTATGAATCATACGGACAACCGGGGAACAGGTGAGGATGATGGATGATTTAAAAGTGGCGATATGCGAAGACTGCAAAAGTGATCGGGACAGACTCGGACAGACGCTGGCTGCATGCAGTATTCCGACTTCTCTGACATACTTTTCGAGCGGTGAAGAGCTGCTGTCCTCTTATGTTCCCTGCAGCTATGACCTGATACTGATGGATATTTTCATGAAAGGCATGAGCGGTGTGGAGACAGTCAGGAACCTGCGAAGTGTGGATCCGCAGGTTCCGGTTGTTTTCGTGACAACCAGCCGGGAATTCACAGCGGAAGGATACAGTCTGTCTGTCATCGCCTATATCATGAAGCCGTTTGAAAGACAGGACTTGGAGAAAGTACTGCGTCTGGCGTATGCGATCCGGAACAGTCTGAGAACTCTCCATATTCTCAAAGGCGGGGAAGACATCATGATACCTTTCCGAAATATCCTGTATCTGGAGCAGGATCTTCATCGGATCAAAATCGCACTGACTGACGGATCGGAGATCCGCTATTACGGCAAACTTAAGGAATTGATGACAAGACTCGATGAGAGCCTCTTTTTCAGCGGCCATGGGAGCTTTGCGGTCAATCTGATGTATGTCACCGGAATTGACACACATCTGCGCTGCTTCACTCTGCGCGGCGGAATAAATATTCCGATTCGCAGAGAGAGCCTGGCGGAAGCCAGAAAGAAGTTTGATCAGTACCTGTTCTATCAGGTTCGGCAGATCTGGAATACCTGACAGGCTGATCCTGATTATTCTGAATAATTTAAATATTTTACGATTTATGTCATAATGCCCATCATATTTCGGCGATGCAACAACCTGATAATTGTATATAATTACTGATATAGAGAGATATACATCTGAATTATTATACAATATCACAATATGGAGCAGAGCATCCGGACACAGGAATGGATGCGGTTCCATCAGCCTGCAGAAGGGGCAGAAATATGAGGGGTAAAGCAAAGACATTCTGGGTAGTTATACTCTCGATAATCCTTGTACTCTCGGTTGCACAGCCCGGGCTGGCAGAAGCGGCAGGAAGTCTTGTGAGCACGACGGCTGCCGGACAGGTGAGTTCTGAAAAAAAAGAACAACCGGATGCCGAAAGGGAAACACAGACGACCTTACCGGCTGTCAGTACAGCTTCCGGCGAGATGACAACCGTAGAAGCAGCGGATAAGGAAACCGCTGTCACACAGCCGGCACCACCTGGCATTCAGACCGAAGCGGTTACGCAGACAGATATTCCGGTTCTGCCTCAGGCGCCTGCCGTTCAGACGTCTGAAGCGCCTGAAGCGTCACCAGAGAAAGGCACTGCAGAGAAAGGCACTGCGCAGCCGCCGGCAGAATCCGAACAAGTGCATACCACCAGGTCAGCGGATTCTCCGGCGGCGGTCTCCTCCACACAAGCTGCGGAAGAGATTACGCAGAGCACACCGGCGGAGCGGCCGGAAACGCAGACACCGCTGCCAGATCAGACCGACCAGCCGGTGGAGGTGGAAGCGTTCAGCCCTGCTGCAGCGGCCGGGACAAGAACATTTACGCTTGAGGGTGAGTACACGGTATGCGTCACGTACGGAGAAGACGCAGGAATACCTGAGAACGCACTCCTTCAGGTCAGTGAGATCCGGGATGACGAGCAGGTCCGCAGATACGCCAGTCAGGCGGCAGATGTGCTCGGAGATGAAGTTATCACGGCGGCCCGGTTTTTCGACATTTGTTTTATCAGCGACGGGCGAGAGATCGAACCGGATCCTGCCGCAAAAGTGGATGTTCAGATATCATTTCATGAGGCAATGGAGGTCGGCGACGGAGAGACTGTGCAGGCGGTCCACTTTGCGCAGACGCCGGATTCATCCGTGCCGGAAATCCTTTCTGTTGACACGCAGATGACAGAGGACAGCGCCGTTCAGTCCCTTGCCTTCTCCCAGAACAGTTTTTCGGTGACCGGAGTCGTCGTCACAGCCGGAGAACTGGTGGACGGATGGCCGGCCGATGATGGTCAGTATGTTGTCCTGCTCAGCTATACGAAAAAAGACGGCAGCAGCGATAGCACCAACACCGGGATGAATTACTACGCTCTGAAGAACGACGGAACGCTGATGCAGGTGAGTGTGAATGGCGGCACAGCCGTATTCCCTTCAGAGATCCGGGCGGTTGACGATATCAAGCATTATGTGTGGACTTCGGATCGTTCGGCCGGAACATTCGCCAACTTCTCAGGCAGACGGATCGTCTACATCGATCCCTACAATTTAAAGGGGGTATCATCCGCGGCAAGGAAACTATCTGTTGTAAACCGTCACATCAGGTATACATATGACTATTATTATTATCTTGCGGTAACCAGAACAGAGACCGCAACCGTGATGTCGCCATTTGCATCATGGTCACAGGATTCTCCCTATGCCGCCGAGGTGACATTCCTGAAATCCTTTGCACTGGATGACACAAAGCCGGGGCAGGGAAGCGGCGATGAACTTTCGCTGGAAGCCCCGAATGCCGTCAAGACGCTTACGGACAATGGCAACGGGACATATGATCTGTCTCTTGCCGTGCAGGGACAGTCCCGCAGCAGTTCGGAGAGCAGCCGGGCTGATGTCCTGATCATTCAGGATACTTCAGGAAGTATGAACGATCCGGTTGGTCAGACTACTCGGATGGCTATTGCGCGGCAGACACTTGACACGCTGGGAGAAAAGCTTCTCGCGCAGAATTCGGCACAGTATCCCGACCGGGTACGGTTGTCTCTGATCACATTCGCCAGCCGTGCTTCCGAGGCGTCTGCCTGGACAACGGATAAGAATATCTTTAAACAGTATGTGGGCAATGGAACTCCGAAAGGAGGAACCAACTGGGAAGCGGCATTGTACAGCGCCAATCAGACAGCATTCCGGGAAGATGCGGAAAAATATGTGATCTTCATATCAGATGGACAGCCGACATTCTACAGAGGAACGGAGACGGCTGAAACGAACCAGGATATATACATGAGTTACTGGTTCGCCAAGGATGACGCATACAGCATTGTGCAGAAGGGCATCCACTTCTACTCGATCAGTGTGTTCGAACCGGAGGGGGTTGCCGGTTACATGGAAAATCTGACGCGGTATGCCTATTCCGGAACGGATTCCAAAACAGCAACCTATCCTGAAGACCGGTATTATATGGCCCAGGATGAAGAGGCGATCAAGAAGGCATTTTCCGATATCATCGATGAAATCACACACAAGATCGGTTATCAGAATGTTACCGTCTATGACGGGCTGACCCAGCTTACATCCTCAAGGCTGATCAGCGGAAGCACGAAGAATTTCCGCTACTCTGTGACGGATGCCGACGGAAACGAGGTTCATCTGACACCGGGGGAGGACAATACGTTTTCCTATACGGTAAACGGAGAAAAACGGACCTTCAGAGGAGCGGCATTCACAGACGGAAACGTAGTGTGGAGTATGGATGCAGACGAGAAGACGGCCTTCGTTCTGGATAGCGGATATACCTATAAAGTCACCTTTACTGTCTGGCCGGATCAGGCTGCTTTTGATCTGGTGGCGGGACTCATGAACGGGACACTCACGTATGACGGACTGACAGAGGAACAGAAAGCACAGATATCACCGGGAGAAGACGGGAATTACCGGCTGAAAACCAATACCCCGGGCACGAAGGTGGCATACAGTTCGATCCTGACGGAAAGTGTTGACGGGCAGATCACACAGACGATTGTTCCGCAGGAACCTGCGCAGATCGAAAACCCGGAAGGGATTTTACTGATGGTCAGGAATATCCTCGTTCGTAAGGACTGGGTTGATGATCTGGATTCCGGGAAGCGGCCGGAGGTGATCTACTTCAATCTGATTCAGGACAAAGGAACGGAGGCTGAGACCGCTCTCTTCCGGAATGTTCCATTATCCGCGGACAATAAGTGGAGTACTCAGATCTATGTGGCCCCGGGACTGATCTCGGACGGTGAAGTGCTCGAGAATGGCCACACATATGACATTGAAGAGCCAGAGGCAGATTCACACTACGAACTGAAGACCAGGACCTGGCATCCGATGCTGAACGGTTCGCAGGACGGACTATATGATTATGACGGCAGCGAACTGAAAGAGCAGATCGCGGAGTTTTCCGCATCCAATATGCTGAAGGGCAGCCTGATGCTTGAGAAGAAGCTGCAGAGCGCAGATGGAGAGGATATCACGCTTCTGCAGGACGGTTCGCTCAATCCGGCGCTGAAGGATGAGACATTTATCTTCCAGGTGAATATGACATCGCCCGGCGAGCATTCGGATCAGGATTATCAGCTCCTGTTTTATGGGCAGGATGCCTATGATACCACGGAGGATCCTGAGAGCGGAACTTTCGGGGAGATGGCTGCAGGCGGAGTACACGCAGATAGCTACTCACTTGCATACGATCCGGAAAAAGGAGAGACAACGGTGCAGATCCGGCTGAAACTTAAGATCCATGAACGGATCGTGGCCGCTTATCTTCCAGGCAATACGCGCTACAGCATCACAGAAGCCGGCACCATTTCTCCGGCGAACGGAAGATGGAATGTGATGATGACTGTGAATGGCCAGGACAGCGGCGATAAGGCAGAAGGCACCGTCCGGTTCGATGAGGAAGAGATTATCGGGGTGACAAACCGCTGTCAGGATGACATACAGATCAGCCTGCGCAAAACAGACGCCGACGGTCATCTTCTGACCGGTGCGCAGTTCATCCTGAATAAGATCCATGAGGACGGGACGCCTGGCGAAGCCTTCACGATGCGGGGAGAAACTCTCGGAGCGCTCACCGACCGCATAGGAGATCTTCCGGACGGAACATACCGCCTGACAGAGACCCAGGCGCCTGCAGGATACACACGGATACAGCCGCTTGATTTCACCGTAAACCGGGGGAATACCGAAAGCCGGTCTGTTGTGACAGCGGTCTCTGATTCAGAGACAGTTAAGATCAGCAGTACGGATGATGGTAAGGCCTATACCATAATCATCTCTGACAGTCGGATTTATGAACTGCCAAAGGCAGGGGGGAATGGCATCTACTGGTACATACTATGCGGGACGCTGATTTCCATGATTTTCGCCTGTGCCGCAGTTTATGGGAACAACCGGGAAAGGAGGTGCGGGTGAGTTACCGGATATATCCGGTTTCAGGGCAAACACCGCTTCTTTTAAGGAATCTGCTATACCAAACTGTGTCGAATGACAGAAACAGACAGATTACCCAGGTTCACGGGGGAGGACAACATATGAGAAAATTAAGAAAATTCATTTCCATGCTGCTGACCATGGCACTTATTCTGACAATGAGTACAGCTGTATTTGCTGCTGACAATCCGGCAGTCGAGAAAGGCGAAGCATCCATACTGGTTACCAATCTCAGACACGGCGGTGATTCCGTCGGAGGGCAGACCGTAAAGATCTATCTTGTCTACAGCTTTGAAGAAACTGATAATGCATGGGTGCTTGCGGAACAGTTCAAATCTTCCGGCCTGCCGGAAAAGGTGACAACAGAAGAAGAGAAAGCGTTGGAAGATAAAATCGCAGCGCTGGCTAAAGAAGTGAAGGCGGAGCCGGGAAGCTTTAAAGAGAACGCCTCAGATACTGTGACAACCGGACAGGCGCCATTCACGGGACTTGAGAAGGGACTGTATATTGTCCTGGCGGAAGACAGCTCCACGACCGGAGCGGTGACCTACAATCCGATGATTGCGCAGACGTACATGTATCATGAAGATACGCACCTGATCGACAGTGCAAAGGCCACGCTGGTCGCCAAATACAGCGAACTTACAATTGACAAGAAGGATGACGATGACGACAAGGCAGTTCACATCGGTCAGAAGCTGACGTACACGATCAACGGCACAATCCGGCCGGAGACAGAATACTTCACAATCACCGATACACTCACCGGTGCGGATTATGATTTTACGACTCTTACGGTGAAGGTGGGGAATCAGGTACTCAATGCGAATCAGTACACGCTCACGAAAGGTGCGGATGACCGGAAGGGTTCCTTTGAGCTGTTAATTCCAATCACTGACAGAACGTTTGACGGAGCGGAAGTCGAAGTGACCTATCAGGCTGTCGTCAATGGCGATGCGCTCAATGGTGTCACCAACACCGTTACCGACATGAATGAGACAAAGAGCAAGACCGTGAGAGATTTTACGGCTAAGATACTTGTGGAAAAAACGGACACAGCCGGAAATCCGCTGGTTGGTGCAAGTTTTAAACTCCACAAGGGTGATAAAACCGCACTCCTGACGAAGAAGGCGGACGGTGTGTATGAGGTCGCCGGATGGAAAGAGGCCGGCGCTGAGGAGCAGAGTGTCGTCGCCGACGGAGACCGGAGCGGCTGCATCATGAAACTGGATAAGACGGCCGCTGCGGAAGTGCTGGGCGTGGATATCGGCGAGTATACTTTTGAAGAGACGGCAGCTCCGTTCGGATACTCCATCAATGCGGATGGCGGAAAGGCATCTGTGAAGAAGGATGACAAGGACCAGGACGGAGTTGTGAGCAGTCAGGAAGAACTCGTGGTGACGAGCGCCACAGGTGAGAATGCAGTCAAGGATACCAGGCTTTCCGGACTCCCGGCCACAGGCGGCAGAGGAACCATCCTGTTCACCGTCGTCGGCTGTGCCGTGATGATCACAATGGCCGGCCTCTACTTCGCAGGCAAGAAGAGAAGCGCGCAGTAAATTCTGACCCTACAGATCTCTGATACAGTTCATGCGTTGTTCCGGTTGAAGCATACGCATGACCGGGATCAGAATATCGTCCCCGGGGCCCGTCAGGGCTCCGGGGAGAATGCCAGATCATTCGGGACGGGAAGGAAGAGATGAAGCCAATAAAAACAGCAGAGAATAACCGGAAAAGAAGCAGAATACGCGGTCTGATCTGTCTGGCCGGATTTCTTTTCGGCCTTTCTGTACTGTTTTATCCGACCGTTGCGAATTACTGGAATCAGTACAGACAGAAACAGCTGACGGGCGACTATGAGAAGCAGATCTTAGAGAAGGACAAGAACGGAGCGATTCAGTTTGAAGACGAATGGGCCAGGGCTCGTGCGTATGATGAGTCGCTTCAGCCGATCCGGCTTCCGGACTCCTTTGCCGCTGCCGAGGAGCGGGACGGAGAGGATCAGACGTATCTGGACTGCCTGAATGTAAACGGCAATGGAATGATGGGGACGGTGGAGATACCCGGTATTCATATTACCCTTCCTATCATGCACACCACGGATGAGGATGTTCTTCAGAATGCGGCAGGTCATCTGGAGGGATCATCTCTTCCCATCGGCGGGAATGGAACGCATTGCGTTATTGCGGCACACAGAGGGCTCCCAAGTGCAGCGCTGTTCACAGATCTGGATACGATGCAGATGGGAGATCATTTTTATCTCCATATTCTGAATGAAACACTGGCATATGAAGTGGAGACGATAAGTGTTGTAGAGCCGGAAGATACATCACAGCTCGGGGTTCAGGAGGGAAGGGATCTTTGCACGCTGCTCACCTGCACGCCGTACGGAGTGAACACACAGAGGCTCCTGGTTACCGGGCGCAGAGTGAAATACGACGAGACCGATGCGACAGACGAAAGCCCGGGATCAGTACTGGGAATCAGCTCCCATACAAGTTATCTTCTGTGGTCTCTTGGCGGTCTGGCGGTGACACTGCTGTCTGTCTGGATATTTGTTCGCTTTTCGGGAAGAGGACACAAGTCAGGGGAAAAGCGGAAATGAAGAAAAAAAGGTATCTCTTGCTGTTCTTCGGATTCCTGACTGGATTCTTCATCCTGATGTACCCGTCGTTTGCGGATGCGTGGAATCGTCACCGCAATAAACTTCTGGCGGCAGAGTATGAGGAGACTGTCTCTGAGATTCAGTCAGATGAGATAGAAAGAATTGCCGGGGAGGCCCGCGAGTACAACCGGCAGCACACCGTCAATGAAGTACAGGACATCTTTGAGAATTCTGAAGATTACACACTGTCTCATCCGTATGACTCTCTCCTGAATCCGAATGGAGATGAAGTGATGGGATCGATCGAGATCCCGAAGATCAACATTGAACTTGCGATCTATCACGGAACCGGAGCGGAGGCACTGTCAAAAGGAGTCGGTCACATTCAGGGGACTTCGATTCCTGTCGGGGGAGTAAATACGCATGCAGTGCTGGCGGCGCACAGGGGCCTGGCGAATGCGAAACTATTCACGGATCTGGACAGAATGGAAACGGGCGATATCTTTTTTCTTCATATTCTGGGCGATACGCTGGCCTATCAGGTTGACCAGATTAACGTCGTGAGCCCCGATGACCTGACCCTGATCCAGATTGAACCGGGGCGGGATCTGTGCACGCTGCTCACCTGCACACCGTATGGCGTGAATACACATCGGCTTCTTGTGCGTGGAAGCAGAGTGCCTTACAGACCCGAAGCCGTGTCGGAAGAAAGCGGTAAATACGAAGTCACACTGCAGCAAGATGATCCGGTCCGGTTTGCTGCCGCGGGGCTGACAGCTGCATTGATCATCGTTGTGGTGATGCGCATGATGACAATCCGGAAAAAGAGACACAATCACAATAAGGGGAGGAGTCTTGATGAGGAGGACAAGTAACGCAATACTGACAGCACTGGTATCAGCGGTATGCCTGCTCGCTGGTGCAGTACAAGTGAACGCGTCCGGCCTGTATTCGAACCTTGGCCTGGATGAGGCGCAGGACTGTACCGTGACGGTTATACTGGAAGATGGAAATCCATATGAGCATAAGGAGACGACTCCGATCGAAGGGGCAGAGATTTCGATGGTGAAGGCGGCGTCCCTGAACCCGGACGGCACGTATTCACTGGAAGAGGCGTTTCAAAGTCTTTCCGGGACGGACTGGGACCGCTTTCTTGCGGAGGACGATGCGGCAGCTGGCGCGAATGCTGCTGACAAGGCGTGGAAGATAGTTTCGAATGAGCAGATCGAGGCTGACGCTGCGGATGTCACAGATCAGCAGGGAAAGGCGGAACTCCACGCAGGGAATGACTTCGGCATCTATCTGCTGTATCAGTCCGGCAGACGCCCGGAATCAACAGCCTGCATGTATTCGGAGATGACGCCGGTTCTGGCATTTATTCCCCTGATGCAGACCGGAAAGGACGGTGCGGCGGGGCAGTGGGTCACGAATCAGACAATGCTGCCGAAGATGCTGGAGAATAATGGGACACACATTAAGGTTAAAAAGCGTGCTCTAGATGAAAAAGGCAATCTGACGGACAAAAAAGTCACAGGAGCCGGTCTGCAGATACTGGACGGGCAGGGACAGGTGCTGGAGAACTGGGTGACAACAGACGTGGATCATGATACCGGCCTGCTGAAGCCGGGGCAGTATACACTTCATGAGCTTGAAGCCCCGTCCGGATACCTGAAGGCAGATGACATCACCTTTATCGTGAAGACAGACGGAACACTTGTCGTGGACGGAAGTGCGCAGGATGACAACAGTATCGTGATGGGTGATCCCGTATCGCCCCGGGAGACGACAACGGTTCAAACCACCGCACCGGAGAGCAGGACAACCGTCGTTGTTTCCACCGGCGACAGACTGAATGCAGGGCTCTGGGCTCTCATCGCGATTGCCGCCGCCTGTGCCATTCTCTTCGCGCTCATCATGCGCGGAAAGAAAAACGAAGAAGGGCAGCCACGTTGACAAATGGTGTGTAAAAGGATATCTTACAACGTAGGGACAATACGTGCCGCTTTGTCCGCGGATGCTATTTTCAGGGAAGCCATATGCAGATATCCACGAAATTCACCATTGCCGTACATATTCTCACAGCTGTGCAGTACTTTCAGGGACAGACTAAGGTGACGAGCGACTTCCTCGCCTCCAGCGTCGGAAGTAATCCGGTCATCATCCGGAATATCATGTCGCAGCTGCGCAACGCCGGGATCATGGAGATCCGGCGCGGTACGGGCGGGATCTCGCTCACAAGGCCACTGGATGCGATAACGTTTCTTGACGTATACCGGGCGGTTGAGACGGGGAGCACAGAGGATTTGTTCCGATTTCACGAGAATGTGAATCCGGAATGTCCGGTCGGCAGGAATATTCACGAGGGACTGAACTCCTCTCTGAAAGAAATTCAGAGCGGGTTTGAAATGCAGCTGGCTGCTCACACGGTTGAGGAAGTGTATGAAAAGGTCGAGTCCGCAGCCCGTGCGCAGAGTTCCCATGATACCTGAGTCCGTCGGCTGCGGCAGTCGCTGAAGGGATGGAGTCAGTACCGGAAGAAAGAAGCAACATGTAACGGGAAGCTGTCGGATGACGGCTTCCTTTTTTGATGACTGCCGCGAACCCGGCCGCTTCTTGCAATAAAAGCAGAAGAATACGATAATACAGGAGAAATATAGTCAATTCATTCGGAGGATTTATGCGCATTATAAGAAATCAGGATGATGCTGACAGACTGGATCTGTCGGCGTATACATGCATACAGTCGGTTCCGCTGCCGGACCTTGCGTCCTGGGGGCTGCTGCTGCGCCACAAGAAGTCGGGCGCCAGAATTGCCGTTCTCTCCAACGAGGACCGCAACAAAGTCTTCGCCATCGGGTTCAAGACGCCGCCGGATAACGACACGGGGCTGCAGCATATTCTGGAGCACTCGACGCTCTGCGGATCGAAGAAGTATCCGGTGAAGGACCCGTTTGTCGAACTGGTGAAGGGATCTCTCAACACATTTTTAAACGCGATGACGTATCCGGACAAAACGGTCTATCCGGTGGCAAGCTGCAATGATGCGGATTTCCGGAACATCATGGACGTATACCTTGACGCCGTGTTCTACCCGGATATCTATATCCACCCCGAGATCTTCCGCCAGGAAGGCTGGCATTACGAGATGGCGGACAAGGATGCTCCGCTCACGGTCAACGGAGTCGTATTCAATGAGATGAAAGGCGTGTACAGCTCGGCAGATGATGTCCTGGAGCGCCGGATTATGACGAACCTGTACCCGGATACCTGTTACGCGTTTGAGTCGGGCGGAGACCCGAAGGTGATCCCGACGCTGGCGTACGAGGATTTTCTGGCGTATCACAAGGCCTACTACGACCCGGCCAACAGCTATATCTATCTGTACGGAGACTGCGATGTACAGGAACAGCTCGACTATCTGGACCGGGAATATCTGAGCCGTTTTGACGGCGGAAAGAATGCCGCGCATCCTGTGATAACGCCGCAGCCGGCATTCAGCAAGCCGCGTGAAGCGCGGGCCGTGTACCCGGTCGCAGAGGGAACTCCGCTGGAAGGCGGGACATACCTCTCGAAGAGCTGGATCGTCGGAACAAGTCTTGACCCGAAACTGCTCGTGGCGATGGATGCGATCGACTACGCACTGGTGCAGGCTCCGGGCGCCATACTCAAGCAGAGACTGCTTGACGCCGGCATCGGATCGGACATCGACTCATCCTGGGAGACCTCACTCCTTCAGCCTTCGTATTCCATCATCGCAAGAGGGGCCGATGAGTCCCAGAAGGAGCAGTTTGACGAAATCATCCGGGAGACGCTCGACCAGATGGCCAAGGACGGACCGGACGCAAAGATGCTCATGGCCGGCCTCCAGTCGCAGGAATTCCGCTACAGAGAGGCGGACTTCGGACGCTTCCCGAAGGGGCTCATGTACTTCCTGTCGATGATGGACACGTGGCTCTACGACGAGACAAAGCCATTCGTGCGGATCGAACTGGGCGACATCTACAGAGAACTCGAGGGCGCGGTGAAGACCCGCTGCTTTGCCGACGTCATCGCGAAGTGGCTCTCGGGCAATCCGACGTGTGTCGATGTGACGCTTGTGCCGGATGAGCAGGAGGCGCGCCGGCAGGAGAAAGAGGAAAAGGAGCGCATGGCCGCCATCCGGGACGGGATGACTGAGGCGCAGCGTGAAGCGATCGTGGAGGACACGAAGGCGCTCAAGGCATATCAGAGTGAGCCTTCGTCCCAGGAAGACCTGGCGAAGGTCCCGATGCTCAGGCTCTCGGACATCACCCCGGATCCGGTTCTCCCGGTCCGCCTGAAGAAAGAGATTGCGGGGAAGACGCTGGTGCACACGGACATCCCGACGAACGGAATCGGGTATGTGACGCTGGCCTTCTCCCTGAAAAATGTTCCCGATGACCTGCTGCCCTACGTTGGCATTCTCTCCACGGTGCAGGGGCTGATGGACACGGAACATTACAGCTATACGGATCTCACGAATGAGATCAACACGAACCTGGGCGGCCTCACGACAGAGCCGACGGTTTACAGGAATGCGCTTGCGGACGGAAAGTCGGAGCTGATGTACGAGGTCCGCGGAAAGGCGCTTTTCGGGAAGCTCGGTTTCCTGCTTGCCATGATGGAAGAGGAGATGCTGCGCACGAAGTTCACAGATACCAGACGGCTGTCGGATCTTCTGCAGCAGACGGTGACAAGGATGGAGACGGGCATGACATCGTCCGGCCATCTGTACGCCTCCATGAGCGCCGCGGCACAGTATTCGGAGGACGCATACCGCACGGACGAGTTTTCGGGTTACCGGTTTTACCGGACGGTCAGAGCGCTGACAGATCATTTCGATGAGAGAAAAGACGAGCTCATCCGGAACCTCGAGACGCTGGTCGGCCTGATCTTCACGAAAGCCAATCTGACGGTATCGCTCGGGGCTGACGAGAAAGGCTTCCGGACATTTGCTCCGGAGTGCGAGGCACTTATCAGCCGGCTGCCAAAGGGGAACGAGAACCGGTGCACGAGGCACTTTACGCCGGTCACGGAGAGAACCGCATTCACGACTTCGTCCCAGGTGAATTATGTGGCAAGAAGCGGCAACTTCCTCACCGGGGATACCCGTTACACCGGTGCACTGCAGGTGCTGCGCATCATCTTCAGCTATGAGTACCTGTGGCAGAATATCCGCGTGAAGGGCGGAGCCTACGGCTGCATGAGCAATTTCCGTAAGAACGGCGAGGGCGTGCTGGTGTCCTACCGGGATCCGCACATTCTGCAGACCGACGAAATCTACCGGAATGCTGCCGACTTTGTGGAGAACTTCACGGTATCCGACCGCGACATGCTCAAGTATATCATCGGCACCATCGGTGCGATGGACACGCCGATGCCGGCTTCGAACATGACGAGTTATTCATTCTCGGCGTATATGAGCCGGGTGAGTGACGAAGAACTGAGGCGTGACCGCCGGCAAGTCATGGAGGCCGATCAGGACGCGATCCGATCTCTTGCGCCGATAGTCCGCAAGGTTGTTGACGCGGGGCATCTGGTGGTGATCGGGAATCAGGATCAGATCCGAAGACACGCCGATATGTTTGACAGGATTGTGCCGCTTATTGCGGAGGCAGACGGCGGCGTGAAGCAAAGTGACAATGCGTGAATATGCAGACAGAAAAATCAGAGGAGCGGCAAATGGATCTTGACGAAATGCTCGCAAAAAGCGGTATCGGCAGCAGCGGACCGGCCGGGCGAGTGAAAGCGGGGTTCGCCACGATGATCGGCCGGCCGAATGCAGGGAAATCCACGCTGATGAACCGGCTTATCGGCCAGAAGATCGCAATCACGTCCAGGAAGGCCCAGACGACGCGAAACCGGATCCGCACGGTGTACACAGACAGCCGGGGACAGATCGTATTCACCGACACGCCGGGACTTCACAGGGCGGAAAGCCGCCTCGGGGAGTACATGGAAGAAGCCGTGCGAAAGAGCCTGAAGGACATAGACATCGTCATCTGGGTGACAGATCCTCTCACGAACCCGGGGCGCGAGGAACAGCTGATCAGCCAGGAGCTATCCGGAGTTCCCGCGAAGAAAATCCTCGTCATCAACAAGACGGACACGGTAAAAAAAGAGAGGATAGCCCCCGTCCTTGAGAGCTACCGGCGTCTGGCACAGTTTGACGCATGTTTCGCGGTGAGCGCCAGGACCGGCGTGGGATGCGAGGAACTTCGGGACGAAATCTTCCGGCTGCTCCCGGAGGGAGAACTGTTCTTTCCGGAGGATACGGTGACAGATCAGCCGGAGAGGCAGATTGCCGCAGAGATCATCCGGGAGAAGGCGCTGCGGCTGCTCTCGCAGGAGGTCCCGCACGGGATCGCCGTCTCCATCGAGAAGATGCGGGAGAGAGAAGCGCGCAGCGGGAAGGTGACGGACATTGAGGCCACAATCCTGTGTGAGCGGGAATCCCACAAGGGCATCATCATCGGCAAGGGCGGCCAGATGCTCCGGCGCATCGGCACGCAGGCACGCGAGGAGATGGAGAAGCAGTTTGACCGCCACATCAACCTGAAGCTCTGGGTCAAGGTGCGGCGGGACTGGAAGGATAATCCTGCGATTTTAAAATCGCTGGGGTATGACCGGAAGAGGGATGACTGATGGCAGGAGTTGTGAGCGCCACGGGCTTCGTCCTGAAGAATTCGGAGATGGGAGAGTATGACAGCCGGGTGGTTCTGCTGACCCGGGAGCTCGGGAAGGTCTCGGCCTTCGCCAGGGGCGCCAGAAAGATGAACAGCCCGCTGATGGGGGTGACGCAGCCTCTTGTCTTCGGGATATTCGAGCTGTATGAGGGGAGGACGTCGTTCCGGGTGAAGAGCGCGGATGTCCGCCGCTTCTTCCAGGGCGTCACCTCGGACCTTGACGCCCTGCTGTATGCCTGCTACTTTGCGGAGATCGCCGATTACTACGGAAAGGAAGGCCTTGACGCGTCGGATAATATCAATCTGCTGTACGCGGGGCTGACGGCGCTCGAGAAAAAGCAGATGCCATATGCGCTCATCCGCTGTGTGTACGAGATCCGGGCAGTACAGGCATCCGGCGAGCTGCCGGACCTTGGCGCACTTGCCGGCACGCTTGAGGGCGACGCACCGGATCTTCGGAAGATCCTGCTGTACACGATCCATTTCATCGAGACGACTCCGCTGTCCAGAGTGTTTTCCTTCACGGTGCGGGAAGATGTGCAGGCGCGCCTCTGTACGATCTGCCAGAAGATGTGCGACAGGACGTTTGAGTGGCCGATGCGCTCGCAGCAGATGCTTGAGAGCGCGCCACAGACGGGGAGGGAGACTTCCTGACAGCTTGTGAAAGTCTTGCAGATAGAGTAAAATAAAAAAAGGCTGCCAAAGTGAAAGCACAGGCGCCGGGAGGAGTTTTGGTATGGAAAAGACAATGGACAAGATTGTAGCACTTGCCAAGGCAAGAGGCTTTGTATATCCGGGTTCCGAGATCTACGGCGGCCTGGCCAACACCTGGGATTACGGAAATCTGGGCGTTGAGCTGAAGAACAATGTGAAAAAGGCCTGGTGGAAGAAATTCATCCAGGAGAGCCGCTACAATGTCGGTGTCGACTGCGCGATCCTCATGAACCCACAGACCTGGATCGCGAGCGGCCACCTCTCGAGCTTCTCCGATCCGCTGATGGACTGCAAGGAGTGTCACGAGAGATACAGGGCGGACAAGCTGATTGAGGACTGGGCCGCGGACAATCATTATGATCTCGGAGGGTCGGTGGACGGCTGGTCCAACAAGCAGATGGAGGACTTTGTTGAGGAGCACAAGATCTGCTGTCCGAAGTGCGGTAAGCACAATTTCACGGAGATCCGCCAGTTCAATCTGATGTTCAAGACATTCCAGGGTGTCACGGAAGATGCCAAGAACACTGTATATCTGCGCCCGGAGACAGCGCAGGGGATTTTCGTGAATTTCAAGAACGTGCAGCGCACGAGCCGGAAGAAGATTCCGTTTGGCATCGGCCAGATCGGAAAGTCGTTCCGGAACGAGATCACGCCGGGCAACTTCACGTTCCGCACCAGAGAGTTCGAGCAGATGGAACTGGAATTCTTCTGCAAGCCGGATACCGATCTGGAGTGGTTCGCGTACTGGAAGCAGTTCTGCATCAAGTGGCTGCAGGATCTTGGCATCAAGCCGGAAGAGATGCGGGCAAGAGATCATGAGAAGGAAGAGCTTTCGTTCTACTCGAAGGCGACGACCGACCTGGAGTTCCTGTTCCCGTTCGGCTGGGGCGAACTCTGGGGCATCGCGGACCGCACGGATTATGATCTGACAAGGCATCAGGAGGTTTCCGGTCAGGATCTCTCGTATTTTGACGATGAGACCAAGGAGAAGTACATTCCGTATGTCATCGAGCCGTCGCTGGGAGCGGACCGCGTGACGCTGGCGTTCCTGTGCTCTGCATATGACGAGGAGGAACTGGAGGGAGGAGACAAGCGCACCGTTCTGCACTTTCATCCGGCTCTCGCACCGGTCAAAGTGGCCGTGCTGCCGCTCTCCAAGAAACTGGGCGATAAGGCAGAACCGATCCGCGACATGCTCTCGAAGGACTTTGTGTGCGACTATGACGACCGGGGCAACATTGGCAAGCGCTACAGAAGACAGGATGAGATCGGAACGCCGTGGTGTGTCACCTACGATTTCGACTCGGAGAATGATATGGCTGTCACCGTGCGCGACCGCGACACGATGCAGCAGGAGCGCGTTAAGATTGATGATCTCAGAGCATACTTCGCCAGGAAGCTTGCATTCTGAAAAGATTTGGCTTCGGCTCCCGGGATGAAGTCCCGGGAGTCATTCTTTAAAAAGGTATGGCAGGGAGAATGGCAAAAATCTGTCCCAAATGCGGGCGCGAATACGAAGGCGATTCCTGTCCGTACTGCGAAAAGCCGAAGGTTCTCGTAAACCGGGAGGCATATGAGAAGCGCCGCGCGGCTTATGAGAGACGGCAGGGCACCAGACGGTCGTCAGTGACTGGAAAGCGCAGGAAGAGTCGTCCGGCCGCCTCAAAGACGCTGCGCAGTCTGAACGCGGCACTTGCGTTTTTGTATGATAAAGCGCAGGATATTCTGTATTATCTGGGAAAGTTGGCCAGAAGATTCCGGAAAGTGATCATCGCAGCAGTGGCAGTTTTTCTGCTGCTGCTGATTTGCATATCGGCGGGAAGCTGCATGTGGCGCTATATGCACACGCATCTGTGGGTGTACGCCGACGGGACGACAAGTCAGGTGGACGGCGGGAAGCTGAGCGATGTCTCGGAAGGCCGGACCACATTCTGGAGTGATTACGGAAAAGCGTACTTCTCGGATATTCCGTCGGATCTTGCCGGGGCAGTTGTGAAATCTCTGGCTGTCTCGAAGAACGGAAAGTATTTCGCGGCGGTTGTCTATACCGGCGGCCGCAATGTTGTGTGCCGCTGGAAGAGTGGGAATCCGGAAGGGTATGAGAGGATCGCGTCAGAAGAACAGGACGTGGAATTTGCCGGGCTCGGAGACTCCGGGGCGCTTTTTTTCCTCGTGAACCCGTCTTCGCAGACAAACTGGGCGTATTCGGGCAGTGGAGCCACGGCCTTCTTTGCGCGATCCGGCGGCAGCAGTGTGCGTGTGGATGTTGACGTCTCGCAGTTTCACGGGACACCGGAGAGCGGCAGTGCCGTCTACATTCGGGATGGAGTGCTGTATCAGTTTTCATCGGACAGCCGGGGCACTATCCATACGCAGGAGATCGCGCAGGGCGCTTCGGATCTTCAGGTTCCGGAGACAGGAAAGGACGGCGTGTACACCCAGGCGGGCGGCGCAGTGCTGGAAAGCGGGGCTGCATATATCTACCGGAAGGAAGGCACATATTATCTGGCAGATGGCAGCAGGACGGAAAAGCTCTGGGAGTGCGGACAGTCTCTCACATTTTTCATGAGGGGAAGGACGCCGGCATATGCCGTGGACGGCAGCGGTGTCTTCATGCAGGAGAACGGCGTCCTGGTCCGTGCGGCGGGAGGCGCCGCCGATTCGACCTATGTGTGGCTTGCGGGCAGCGGGAAGCTGCTGTTCACCGACGAACATGGGGAAGTCTGTGTTCTCTCCGGAAGGAAGATAAAGGTGCTCCCGGAAAGTCTGCGGGGCGCGAAGCTTTCCGCCGTCAGCGGCCTGAATGGCGCGGCGGCAGAAACTTCATCCGGTATAAGCCTGGTCAGTGTGGCCGGGAAAGTCACAGAGCTTGCAGGCGCCGGGAACGCAGAGCAGGTTGTCGTATTCCGCGGGAATACGTATGCCGCGGGGAAAGACGGACAGCTGCTTGTCTTTGACGGCAGGGGAGAGGTCGCGAGTCCCGGGGCAGCCGTGAAAATCTGGATTCAGCAGTGAAGGAGTCTCATGGATCTGTTTGATTTAATGCGTGAAAAAACACAGGAGCAGGAGGCGCCGCTGGCTGCGAGAATGCGCCCCAGGACGCTGGCGGAGGTCGTCGGCCAGGAGCACATCCTGGGGCCGGGAAAGATGCTCACGAGAATGATTCAGGCTGACCGCCTTCGATCCGTTATCTTCTACGGGCCTCCGGGAACGGGCAAGACAACGTTGGCGCGCGTAATCGCGGGCACGACGAGTGCGGGTTTCGAGAAGATCAACGCCACGACGGCCGGCAAGAAGGAAATGGAAGAGGCGGTGAAGCGCGCAAAAGACAATCTCGGCATGTACGGGAAGAAGACGATCCTGTTCATCGATGAGATTCACCGTTTCAACAAGGGACAGCAGGATTTTCTCCTTCCTTTCGTGGAGGACGGGACGATCGTGCTGATCGGCGCCACAACGGAAAACCCGTACTTTGAAGTCAACAGTGCGCTGATCTCGCGGTCGACTGTCTTTGAGCTCAGACCCCTCGCGCCGGAGGATATTCAGGTCCTGCTGGAGCGGGCTGTGAAGGATGCCAGCCGTGGTCTTGGAAGCATGAACGTAAGTCTCACCGCGGATGCCTGCCGGTTCCTGGCGGACGCCTGCGGCGGCGACGCCAGAAGCGCTCTGAATGCGCTGGAGCTGGGCGCGCTCACGACCGGCGTGGGAGAAGACGGCAGGATCGTGATCGACATGAACGTCGCGCAGGAGTGCATTCAGAAGCGGGCGGTCCGCTATGATAAGTCCGGAGACGGCCACTATGACACAATCTCGGCATTCATCAAGAGTATGCGGGGGTCCGACCCGGATGCGGCGGTTTACTGGCTCGCGAGGATGCTGTACGCCGGCGAGGACCCGAAATTCATCGCGCGGCGCATGATGATCTGCGCGAGCGAGGACGTGGGCAATGCAGATCCGCAGGCGCTTCAGGTGGCCGTGGCGGCCTCGGAGGCGGTGGAGCGGATCGGATTGCCGGAGGGGAAACTGATCCTTGCCCAGGCGGCGATTTACATCGCGAGCGCACCGAAGAGCAACGCCTGCATCAATGCGATCAATGCTGCACTCGAATCGGTGAAGGCAGATCCTTCGCCGTCCGTTCCGGAACACCTGCGGGACGCGCATTATCCGGGAGCCGGGAAGCTCGGACACGGATCCGGCTATAAGTATGCCCACGATTATCCGCACCATTATGTGAAGCAGCAGTATCTGCCGGACGCCCTCGCCGGTACGGGCTTTTACATCCCTTCCGGAGAGGGAAGAGAGAAGATGACCGGCGAATTCCTGAATAAACTGAAACACGGAGATGATGCGTAAATGAACAGTATCAGACGCCTGGCGCAGGGGAATTTCAACCTGCGGCCCCCGAAAATCATAAAGATCCCTGACAGTCTGTGCGAGGAAGTGCGGATCGGCCGGAAGAACCGGTTTGCGATCTGCATTCAGACTGACGGGCCGCTTGAAGTCCGGGCCTCCTCTTCCGATCTGCGCGTGAAGCTCACCGATGCGGTCAGAAGCGGGGATACAGTGACGATCGGCCTGGAGGTCAACAGCCGGGGCGAGACGGAGGACGGTGAAATTGAGTGCACCATTGACTGTGAGACCGATGCCGGTGAGTTCGTCATTCCGTGTCTGTTCACATTCGTGCGCCCGTATCCGGAGGTCGGAGGGAAAAAAATACGGAACATCCGGGAGTTTGCGGCGCTTAATGCTGCAGACCCTGCGGCGGCGGCCGATGTATTCTTCAGTGAGGATTTTGAGGCACTCACGGATGACGGGTCAAGGGAGGATACTCTGCACAGGGCACTGGTGCGGCAGAAGAACCGGCGTCTGGCCGTTGAGGAATTTCTGACGGCCGTGTCCGCAAAAAGTCCGGTCCGGATACAGGCGGCTCTTTCGCAGGATACGATAACCTGCGCGGCGGACACGTCGGTTGTGCTTACTCTGACGGCTGTACAGCCGGGGTATGCGAAAATCAATATCATGACGGATGCGCCGTTCCTTGACTGTGATGCCGTGAAACTCGACACCGATTCCTTTGAGAATGGCAGGTGGGAGACAAAGCTTAAAGTCCGGGCACAGAGTCTTCACGCCGGGATCAACTACGGCAGGGTGCGCGTGAAAAGCGGATCCAGGGTGCAGGATCTGACGCTTGCCATCCGCCGCACCGGGGACGGTTCTTCCGATGCGGAAGAGAGAGAAGAACACGCAAAAAAGCGGCTTCTTGCGATCAGACTCACGGAAGAGTATCTGCTGTTCCGGACCGGCAGGCAGAGTGAAAAAGAGTGGATGAATACCTGCACGCAGCTCATCAGCCAGAGACTTGCACAGGATCCGGAAGATCTGCAGGCGTGCTTGTACCGTGCTTTTTTATACGCAAAAGAGGGCCGCATGGAGGAAGCCGGAAAGATCATGCAGCTCCTGCAGCCGCGCATTGAAAAGGAGTACAGGACCCGGTCGCTCCTGTACTACGGTTCCCTGTATGTTCTGTCTGCGATCTACCGCCGCAGGGAATTCGACGATGAGGTGAGACGGACGCTTCAGGAAAGCTTTGACAGAGGACTCAACGCCTGGCCGATGCTCTGGATGATGTGGCAGCTTGACAAGATGTCGGATAAAAACAGAAGCCTCTGGCTCACGCGCATGAAGGACGCGGCTGCCAGAGGATGCAGCAGCCCTGTTCTTTATCTGGAGGCGCTTACGATCCTGAATCAGGACCCGCTTCTGCTGCGCGTTTTGAATACGTTTGAGCGGCAGGTGCTTCTCTTCGGGTGCCGCTATTCCGTCATCGGACAGCCGCTTGCCCTTCAGGCGGTTGACCTGGCGTCCCGCGCCGCCTCCTGCGATACGGCTGACGAAAAGCTCCTTCTGGCCTTGAACAAAGTGATCGATGATGACAGGATCCTGACGGGGCTTGTCAGGCTGCTGATCCGGGCGGGACGGCGGGGAAAGACCTGGTTCCCGTATTACGAGAAGGCAGTTCTGCGCGGCCTGAATATCACACGTCTCTTCGAGTATTATGCCATGAGCCTGGAGCCGGGACGGGATATTCGTCTGCCCAAGAGTGTGCTGCTGTATTTCAAGTTCGGGTGTGAGGGACTGGATGCGGGTACGACGGCGCGGATCTATTCGTATGTGATCCGGCACGGCAGCGAGGCGATTCAGGAGGAATACCGCCCGGCTGTTCTGAAGTTCTCGGCGGATTCACTGGCCGCCGGCTCTATATCGGATGATCTTGCTGTCTGCTACAGGTACCTGTATAAGCACGGGACGCCGGACGCGTCACTGGCTCCTGCAGGCTTCCGGGCGGTGAGTTCATACCGGGTGCGTACGTCTGACCCGGAGGCGGACTCGGTAATTCTCATGACCCGTGAGCTGAAAGATGAGAGGCGGATCAAACTGACAGGGGGCGAGGCTTTTCTTCCGGTCATCACGGACCACACGGCATTTGTCTTTGAAGACACGGTCGGAAACCGTATGATCGGCACGGTCAGTTATGAGATGGAGGCGGTCTTCCCGGATTTTCACGTCGCGCAGAGCGATCAGCTGATGTGCCTGCCGGACCCGCTGTATCAGATCTGTTTCTTCTCGCAGCACAGTCAGGAGGAAGCTTCGCGGGACACGATCGCATCGTTTTCCGGTTCCCTCATGGGTTCCGCCCTTATCTCGGACTGGGAGAAAGCGCAGATCTTTTCCTGGCGCACGGCCTATTTTGACAGATACGGGAAGATCCCGGACCTTCCGGACGAGTACATGCAGCTTCCGGTTGACACGGCTCACCGCGTGATCCGCCTGTTCTCCCAGCACGGGTATTTTAACGAGGCGGGTATGACAGCGCAGCTCTATGGTGTCTCCGGCATGGATCCGGGGACAGTGCTGTCCCTCGCGACGGGGCTCATCGCTACGAACGCCGGTGAGGACAACGAGCTGACGACCGGCTTGTGTGCGTACGCATTCGCCGGGGGATGTTATGACGAGCGGTCACTGCGGGTACTGCAGAGGCGCGGGGAAGGGTCCTGCGCGCAGCTGTATGCGTACTTTTCCGCGTGCCGGGAGACGGGCGTGGATGCGCCGGACCTCGAGGAGCGCCTGATATCCCAGATTCTCGTGACGCACAGCCGTCAGGCCCATCTGGGCGAAGTCTTCACCGCGTACTGCCGCCACACAGGGGACAGCCCGGTGACGCGGGCGTTCCTGAACGCTCAGGCGTATGAGAGCTTTGTCCTGGGCGAGAAATGTGAGCCGGTGTTCTTCACGGCGGCAAGGGACCGCATTCGCAGAAACCGCTCGGGGACATCGGATCTTGTGCAGCTGGCACTTCTGAAGCATGACGGGGAGGAGCACTTCCGCGGGCTGCGGGAAGAGGAACTGGAGCTCGATCAGAGAATACTCGACAGGATGGTGCAGGCAGGGCGCTGCTTTGCATTTTTCGGTACGCTTTCCGAAAAGATAAAGCTTCCTCCCGATGTGCTTGATAAGACGGTCGCAACATATCAGGCACTTCCGGGCGATGACGTCACGCTTATCTGCCAGGTCACCGACATCCGGGGGAACATCGGGAAGCAGCAGACGATCCGGGTGAAGGAGCAGATCTGCGGCATCTGCACCGCTGCGTTCGTGCTGTTCCCGGGCGAAAGACTCACGGGGACCTTCCGGGAAGAACTGCCGGATGGCACGGTCAGGGAGACGCCGATGGAACTGTACGGGAAGATGGCGCCGGAGGACGCCGGGCGCTTCGGGGCGCTTGCCGGTGCCTTTGAGGCCTGGAAGAATCATGACACGGGAAAGATGAAGATGAGACTGCGGCAGATTCTGACGGACGACTACTGTGTCCGGGAGCTGTTTACAGTCCTGACGGAGAAAGGAGAAGAGGATGAAGCCGGATGAACTTTATATCGGAATTGATCTGGGCGAGCGTTTTTCGCAGATCTGCTCTGTATCCGGCGCAGACAGAGTCAGCCTGAAGGCCGTGGAGAATGCCGCGACGCCAAAAGGCTCCTACCTCTTCCCCAACCCCGTGCCGCTCTCCCGGATACTGACAGACGGGAAGTGTAATGACGCTGGTCAGCTGGCAGCGCTCCTTGGCAGTCTGCTCTCAGCGCTTAAGGAGAAGAAAGCCGTCAGCTGTCCGGCCGGCGTCGGCGTATGTCTGCATGATTTTACGCGGGAAGCGGCAGAGGCAGTCAGGACGGCGCTTGCGAGATGTGGTGTCCCGGCGGAAAAGACGGCTGTGTTCAGCCGGGAGGAGGCATTTGCCGGGTATGTATACGGAATGCCGCCCGCACTGCGCGATCCGGGCAGTATGGTCTTTGACTATGACGAGACAGGAATCTGCTCTTTGTTCCTGAAGGAATTCCGCAGCGGGAAAAATGTGTACACAACCGTCACACCGCTTTTCGGAGACCCGCAGAGCTTCGGCCCCGGTGTGCTCGGGCGCGAAGCCCTTGCTGACAAGGAGGGGGAACTCTCGGATTTCTTCAACGAATCGCTGAGGAGTCAGAACTGTGCGGCGGTGTACCTGACGGGCTGCTATTTTGACACGGATCAGTTTCCGGAGGGACTGCTGAAGAAGCTGTGTACCGGGCGGCGCGTCTTTGCCGGACAGAACCTGTATGTGAAAGGCGTGTGCCTCCTGGCAGCGGATGCAGGCTCTCTGAAGCTGTTCGGGCGCAGCATTCCGGCGATGAGAAACCGCGTGACGGCAGGAATTTCGATCATGCTGATGAAGGGCACGAAGACCTGTGAGTTTCCACTTGTACGGCAGGGAGAGAGTTTTCTTCTGGCGGATCGGACCTGCTTCTTTATGGAGGAAGGCCTTGATGCTGTCACGCTGCTGGTGCGCGACCGGGAGAAGGAACCGCTCCCTGTGGAGCTGTCTCTTTCCGGATTCCCGGCAAGAGACGACCGCAGTGTGCGGTTGAAACTGAGCGTCCACTTCCCGGGGACAGACAGGGTGGAACTCAGACTGGAGGACGACGGATTCGGCGCATTCTACGCCTCGACAGGGCGGATGGTGCAGGAGACGGTCCTGCTCGACGAAAAAGAAGACAAGGCAGACGACAGCGTGGCAAGTGATGCCGCACGGAGAAAAGAAGTACCCGGCAGTGCACCCGGCGGGTGGCTCGCGGTGGCGGGCAGCCCGGTACTGCATCCGCTGGCCGTTGGCAGGACCGCGCGGCCTGTATGGTCACTGGAGGAGCTGGGGTATTATATCTATCACAGCATCTGCCTTATTGAGAAGGATTTTATCGGTGAGAAGCTGCTGCAGTTTCTGAAGAACACCGGCAACAGCCGCCTGGCGGGACATCTGGTCTCCCTGATGGAAGCGGGCGCGCCGCTTTCCGAAAGCCTTTCTTCTATACTCAAGCGCTGCGGGCTTTACTCGGAGGATGAGATCTCGCGTCTGTCGGTGCAGTTTGATTCGCTCAAGGCGGCAAGACCGCATCAGCGCATGAATATGGTGGCCGAGAACCTTATCGTCAACGACTGTCTGAAGTCGGCGATGGAGAATCTGAACAGGATTCTTGCTGCTCCGAAGGACCCGTCGCTCTCCGGGCGTTTCTACGGCCGGGTCTGGCACAATCTCGGAATTGTGAATGCAAGATGCTTTCTTTTTGACCGGGCGGCGGAGTGCTTTGCAAAGGCTTATGAGATGAATGACAGACCGGAGAGCTCCGCAGCCGCTCTGCAGGCAGAGATACTCTCCCGGGGCAGCGAATATGTGAGTGCCAGGGCAGAAGATCCGGACGACGTGCGCGCCAAGAAAGCTATCTCCCAGACCCGTGACAACGCCCGCTTTACGGCGCAGTGGCGGCTGCTTGAGCAGATCGAGTCCGAGAAGGATCCGGGCAATCCCGAGGAGTACTACAGCCGGATGGGAGAGTTTCTGGAAGAGCTTAAAGAGTCCTATCTTAAGCTGACGAATTGAGGTTAGTGTTGTTTTCAAAAGACGATAAAGGTAAAATAGGTGACAAGCTTTATATGGGAGGATCACGGTCATGATGAAAGAGAAGCTT
This sequence comes from Lachnospira sp. UBA4285, assembly GCA_002394965.1. Lineage (GTDB taxonomy): Bacteria > Bacillota > Clostridia > Lachnospirales > Lachnospiraceae > UBA4285. The sequence goes on along the minus strand of DGVL01000166.1, from coordinate 17,652 downwards.
GAGGAGATCCGGGAAAAAGCCGCCGCACAGATCGCACAGGTTCAGGATCTGGACGGACTGAATCAGATCCGGGTCACGATTCTCGGGAAGAAAGGCGAACTCACCGGTGTTCTGAAGAGCATGCGCGATGTCGCGCCGCAGGATCGCCCGGCTGTCGGAAAGATGGTCAACGAAACCCGCGCCAGTATTGAATCGGCACTGGAAGAAGCCAGGAACAGACTTGCTGCCAGGGCGCTCAGTGCCAGGATGAAGGCGGAGACGATCGATGTGACGCTTCCGGCAAGATCCGGAAAACTGGGACACAGCCATCCGAATACGCTGGCCTTGGATGAGGTGAAGAGAATTTTCGTCGGCATGGGCTATGAGGTAGTGGAAGGCCCGGAGGTCGAATACGATTACTACAATTTTGAAGCGCTGAACATCCCGGCCAATCATCCGGCCAAGGACGAGCAGGATACGTTCTACATCAACGACAAGATTCTGCTGCGCACACAGACATCCCCGGTTCAGGTGCGCCAGATGGAGCGGGGAAAGCTTCCGATCCGCATGATCGCGCCCGGGCGCGTATACCGCGCCGATGAGGTGGATGCGACGCACAGCCCGTGCTTCCATCAGATCGAGGGCATGGTCATTGACAAGGGGATTACATTTGCCGATCTGAAGGGAACGCTTGCCGAGTTTGCCAAGCAGCTTTTCGGGCCGGACACAAAGGTCAAGTTCCGCCCGCATCATTTCCCGTTCACCGAGCCGTCGGCAGAATGCGATGTGACATGCTTCAAGTGCCACGGCAAGGGATGCCGCATGTGCAAGGGCGAGGGCTGGATCGAAATTCTGGGCTGCGGCATGATTCATCCGCATGTCCTGGAGATGAGCGGCATCGACCCGAATGAGTATTCCGGTTTCGCATTCGGAATCGGTCTTGAGAGAATCGCGCTGCTGAAGGACGAAATCGATGACATGCGTCTTCTGTATGAGAACGACATCCGTTTCCTGAATCAGTTCTGAATGGTGTGAACGTATCAGAATGAAACGGAAATCTTGCGGAATAAAGAAAGGAAACGGAAATGGTTACTTCACTGAACTGGATTAAGGCACTGGTCCCGGGCATCAAGGATGTGCAGGAACATGAGTTCCGCGACGCCATGACTATGTCCGGCACCAAGGTGGAAGGATATACGGTACTGGACAAAAATCTGGAGAAGATTGTCGTCGGTGAGATTCTCTCCGTGGAGAAGCATCCGCACGCGGACCATCTGGTCGTGTGCCAGGTGAATGTGGGCGATCACACGGCGCAGATCGTCACCGGTGCGCCAAACATCACACCTGGCATGAGCGGTGTCAAGGTCGCTGTGTGCCTTCCCGGGGGGAAGGTCGCCGGAGGGCATGACGGCGGCCCGATGCCGGAGGACGGCATCCGCATTGAGAGCGGACAGCTGCGCGGCGTAGAGTCAGACGGCATGATGTGCTCCATCGAGGAGCTGGGATCAAGCCGCGAGTTCTACCCGGATGCTCCGGAAAACGGGATTTACATCTTCCCGGCGGACACGAAAGTCGGCGAGGATGTTCCGGCCCTGCTCGGACTTCGCGATGCGGTATTCGAGTATGAGATCACCAACAACCGCGTGGACTGCTACAGCATCCTGGGTATTGCGCGAGAAGCGGCTGCTACATTCGACACGGCGTTCAAACCGCCTGTCGTGAAGCCGTCGGGCAATGACGAGAATGCGGCGGACTATATCAAGGTCCGGATCGAGGCGGGCGACCTCTGCAGCCGGTATGTCGGACGCGTCGTGAAGAACATCCGCCTGGCGCCGTCTCCGCTCTGGATGCAGCACAGACTGATGACCTGCGGTATCCGCCCGATCAACAACATCGTTGACATCACTAACTATGTGATGGAGGAATACGGCCAGCCGATGCACGCATATGACTACGATACCATCGCCGGCCACCAGATTGTCGTGCGCAGAGCCTCTGACGGCGAGAGCTTCTGCACGCTTGACGGCAAAGAACACACGCTCGATCACGACTGCCTGATGATCTGCGACGGCGAGAAGGAAGCTGGCCTGGCCGGCATAATGGGCGGTGAAAACTCCATGATCACCGACGATGTGAAGACGATGCTCTTTGAGGCGGCGACCTTTGACGGCACGAATATCCGCAAGACCTCCAAGCGTCTCGGACTGCGCACGGACGCTTCCGGCATGTTTGAAAAGGGACTGGATCCGGAGCTGGCGGAGGAAGCCATGAACCGCGCGTGTCAGCTCATCGAGGAGCTTGATGCAGGGGATGTTGTCGGCGGGAAAGTCGATGTGTATCCGGTCCGCAAAGAGAAGACACAGATCCTCTTCGAGCCGGAGCGCTACAACGCGCTGCTCGGGACGGACATCTCTCCGGACACGATGCTCGGATACTTCCGCCGCATTGAAATCGAATACGACAAGGCTACGAACATGCTGACGATCCCGACGTTCCGCCAGGATCTGAAGGGCATGGCGGATATGGCGGAGGAAGTCGCCAGATTCTACGGCTATCAGAAGATCCCGACCACACTCCCGAAGGGTGCCACGACAATGGGTGGCATCTCCTTCAAGCAGAGGGTGGAGGACAAGGCACTGGAGACGGCGGAGTTCTGCGGATTCTCCCAGGCGATGACGTATTCCTTCGAGAGTCCGAAGGTATTCGACAAGCTGCGGATTCCGGCTGATTCGCCGATCCGCCGGACCGTGAAGATCTCCAATCCGCTGGGAGAGGATTTCTCCATTATGAGAACGCTTCCGGTCAACGGGCTGCTAAGCAGCCTTTCCATCAATTTCAACCGCCGCAATGAGAACGTGAGACTCTTCGAGCTGGCGAAAGTATACATTCCGGACAAGGATGACCCGACGACATCTGAGAAACTGCCGGACGAGCGGATCGAATTCACGCTTGGCTTCTACGGTGCGGGCGACTTCTACGACATGAAGGGCGTCATTGAGGAGTTCTTCCAGGAGACGGGGCTGTCAGACCGCATCAGCTATGACCCCGATGCGGGCATACCGTTCCTGCATCCGGGAAGACAGGCTGCTGTGTACTATCACGGCGTGAAGATGGGGTATCTGGGCGAGCTGCACCCGCTGGTCGCTGAGAACTACCGCATCGGCCAGAGATGTTATCTTGCGGTCATCGATCTTCCGGAAGTGACGAAGTTCGCCACATTTGACCGGCGCTACACGGGGATTGCGAACTTCCCGGCTGTGTCAAGAGACATCTCCCTCGTGGTTCCGAAGGCTGTCCTGGCGGCGCAGATCGAGGATGTCATCCGGGAACAGGGCGGAGAGAATGTGGAGAGCTGCCGGTTGTTCGATATCTACGAAGGATCCCAGATCGCAGAAGGGTTCAAGTCGATATCCTATACGATCACGTTCCGCGCCAAGGATCACACACTGGAAGAAAAGGAAGTTTCCGTTCCTATGGACAGAATCGTCAGAGGACTTGAGAAACTTGGAATTGAGCTCAGAAAATAATGACAGAATTGAATTCAACGCAAAAGAGAGATCCAGAGCTTGCGGAGGGAATGGATCTCCACGATTATTACTATGATCTCCCGCAGGAGCTGATCGCGCAGGATCCTCTGTCGGACCGCGCATCCAGCCGCCTGATGGTGCTGGATAAGAAAACAGGTGCCATCTCGCACCGGATCTTCCGGGATGTCATCGAATATCTGAATCCCGGCGACGTGATGGTGATCAATGACACCCGTGTCATTCCCGCCCGGCTGATCGGAGAGAGAGAGGGCACCGGCGCATCGATCGAGGTGCTCCTTCTCAACCGCAGAAAAGACATGAGGGACACGTGGGAAGTCCTGGTCCGCCCCGGCAAAAAGTGCAAAGTCGGGACGCGCATCATCTTCGGCGGCGGCCGGCTGAAATGCGAAGTCAAGGATATAATAGAGGATGGAAACCGGATCGTTCAGTTTGAGTACGACGGGATCTTCGAGGAGATCCTCGATGCGCTCGGGCAGATGCCGCTTCCGCCGTACATCAAACATCAGCTGCAGGATCCGTCGATGTACAACACCGTATACGCGAAGCATGACGGATCGGCGGCGGCTCCGACCGCGGGACTGCACTTCACGGAAGAACTGCTGAAGGAAATCGAAGAAAAGGGGATCGACATCGTCCGCGTGACGCTGCACGTCGGTCTCGGGACGTTCCGGCCGGTCAAGACCGAGAACATCCTCGATCACCATATGCACACCGAGTGGTATCAGGTGAGCCAGGACGCAGCTGATCGCATCAACCGGGCCCGCGCCGCCGGCGGAAAAATCGTGGCGGTGGGGACAACCAGCACAAGGACGCTGGAGACCGTGACCGATGATGAGGGAATTGTGCACGCCGGATCCGGCGACACATCCATCTTCATCTATCCGGGTTACCACTACAAGGCGGTAGATGAGCTGATCACCAACTTTCATCTTCCGGAATCAACGCTTGTCATGCTTGTCTCGGCTCTCGCAGGCCGCGAGAACATTCTGCACGCCTACAAGGTCGCCGTTGAACAGAAGTATCGGTTCTTCTCCTTTGGAGATGCCATGTTGATCAGATGAAATACCAGGCTGGCTGATAAACCGGCTGCATTCCTGTCCCGGAAAGCGGGCAGAAAGGCAGCCGGTATTTTGATGCCGCCGCTCTTACTTCTTGACGAATGCACTTCATGATGATATGATTTTGATATCTGAGAGGTATCTTTTTAAACCGCAAACTGTCTGAAAGATCCGAGAGGGAGAAGAGTATGAAAGAGAAGGTACTGGAAGGGAAGAGGAACGGCATGCTGTTTCTGGTTCTGTGGAGCAGCCTGTATGCGGCAGGAGTGGCAGCATTTGCCGCAGGGATCGCACTGGGAGGAGGAGACGGACCGCTTCTGTCTGTATTTATCCCGGGCTTTATCTGGATGTGCGCCGGATGGATTCCGTTCATGGGACTCAAGATCCTCAAGCCGCAGGAGGCGCTGGTACTGACGCTGTTCGGTGAGTATATCGGCACGCTGAGAGGAGAAGGGTTCTACTATGTAAATCCGTTCTGCTCCGAAGTGAATCCGGCGGCCAAGACGCGGCTGGGCCAGAGCGGTGATGTGGATGAAGGCGGCCGCGGAAACAAGATCGTCTTCACGTCCGGCCAGGTAAAGACGGAGCCTTCCGCTTCCCGCAAGATCTCTCTCAAGGCGATGACGCTCAGCAACGCCAGACAGAAGGTCAACGACGTGCTGGGCAACCCGGTCGAGATCTCCGTCGCGGTGATCTGGAAAGTCCGGGACACGGCGAGTGCGGTCTTCAATGTCGACAACTACAAGGAATATCTGTCCCTGCAGGCCGATGCGGCGGTCCGCGACATTGTGAAGATCTATCCGTACGACGTGGCGCCGGGGATTGACACAACCGGAGACGGACAGGCGGATGACGGCAGTCTGCGCGGTTCCACGATGGTCGTGGCCGAGCGGATCCGCCGGATGATCCAGAGCAAGGTGGAGAGCGCGGGACTGGATATCATTGAGGCGCGCATCACATATCTGGCGTATGCGCCGGAGATCGCGGCCGTAATGCTGCAGCGCCAGCAGGCATCAGCCGTCATCGACGCCCGCAAGATGATCGTCGATGGTGCGGTCGGTATGGTGGAGATGGCGCTGGAGAGGCTGAAGGACAACTGAGTCGTGGATCTGGACGAGGAGCGCAAGGCTGCCATGGTCTCCAATCTCCTGGTCGTCCTGTGCGGCAATCACGACGCGCAGCCGGTGGTGAACTCCGGGAGTCTGTACTGAAAATTCTGAAAATGCCCTCTATCGCGTCCGGAGGGCAGTCATCAGGTGGTGAGGTGTAAATGAGTAAAAAGCAGGTGCCCCTGCGGCTGAGTGACGAACTGTATTCGGCGATTGCCGCATGGGCAGAGGACGATTTCCGCTCGGTAAATGGTCAGATCGAATACCTGCTTACTGAGTGTGTAAGACAGAGACGAAAGAACGGAGGATATGTGTCGGATCATCTGGACGAGCCTCCGAAACTGGATATCTGACATCGGATGAGGAGGCGGAGGCTATGAGTCAGGGAAGATACCGCGGGATGTCCGCAAAGAACATCAGCCGCGTCACCGTTGAAACGCCCATAGGTCGTCTGGAGATCCTGGCGTCGCGGGAAGCAGTCCTGCGCGTTGAAAAAGTAAGCGAAAGACAACCGGAAGCGGCAGCAGGAGAGCTGCCGCCTCCGGTTGCGTTTTCTGCTGCACCTGAAGAAAACGAAAGCCTGGCGCAAATGTGCGCCAGGCAGATTGCGGCGTATTTTGCGGGGGAACGGAAGGATTTTACTCTGCCGCTTGCGCCGGAGGGCACGGAATTCCAGAGACTTATATGGAAGAAGCTCCGGGAGATCCCGTACGGACAGACGAGAACCTACGGGCAGATTGCGGCAATGGCAGGAAAGCCGGCGGCCTCCCGCGCCGTCGGGATGGCCTGCCACGCAAATCCGATCATGATCCTGATCCCCTGTCACCGCGTGATCGGATCAGACGGGAGCCTGACCGGATATGCAGCGGGGCTTGATGCCAAGCGCTTTCTGTTAAGTCTGGAGAGGGAGCATGAGCAGTCCGGGCGATCATGAACCGGGATTCTCACACTCAGAACAGGATGATGAGGAACTGCGTCGCCAGCACAACGGCGATCAGGGCGACAGGGTAGGTGGCGGCATATGCGGATGCCACTTCCTCGGAGCCTGCGACCGAAATCAGAGTACCCAGGGCAGGAGTACTTGTCATGCCGCCTGTGATGGCGGAGAGAGCGTTCAGAAGGTTCAGCTTCAGCACTCTGGTTGCGAAGAAGTACCCGATAATCATTGAAAGATTCGTGATAAGGAAACCGTAGATAAAGTAGATGACCTTGAAATTCTGCACGAACTGCGCGCCGCCGGACACGCCCGCGCCAAGAAGAAAGAGAACAAGGCCGAATTCGCGGAAGGTCTTGCAGGATTTATCATTGGGCATCATGGACACGCGGCCGATGTGGCCGAAATGTCCGAAGATGAGCGCGGAGAGCAGGCAGCCGCCCGTCGTCGTGAGGGAGAATGTCGTCCCGTCGAATCCCTTTGCGGAGAGCGGTATGCGGATCATGCCGATCAGGATGCCGACGATGGCAGCGAGGCCAAACGGCATCATTCCGTACGGGTCCATCTCGATGAGGCGCGACTTGTCAACGCTTCTCCCCGAACCGCCCGACACTTCCTCGAGTCTGCGGAGCTCGTCCGGAATGCTCGCGTGTGTGAGCTTCGGGATGAGCTGGACAAAGAGAACCACGCCGATGACGCCGTAGATATAGGCGATTCCGTATCCGACGGACACGAGATCCTCATACTGCGCGGCGACGGTGGATTTGGCTGCGGAGAATGCCGGCGTGCTCGTGAGCGCGCCGGAGAACAGTCCGGCAACGATGGCCGTAAGGCGCTCCGGGTCTGGCTCCCCCATTACGCGGCCGATCAGGATACAGAGGATCGCGACGATCCAGCCGCTGGCGATGATGAAAAAGCCGAGAAGGACGTATGATTTGAAGTTCCTCTTCAGATTCCCGAAAAACTTCGGCCCGGCGATGAATCCGACAGAAGTCACGAAAAGGATGAGACCGATGTTCTCGATGATTTTCAGGGCGTTTTTCGTGTATGTGCCAAACTGCGCCTCCAGGGAAGGGTAAAACAGACAGCCGAAGATGAGCGCCACGATGAAGACGCCGGCCGTTCCGAGATCGATCCCTTTTATCCGGATCCTGCCGAGCGCCAGCCCCAGTGCGGTGATGGCGAAGACGACAAACATCAGGTATGTGATACCCTGAATTGAGATAACCCCTCCTAGCAGATTCATTGACAATCCACCTCCTGAAAATATTCTTGCTACGATCTGGAAATGCGGCAGAAGCATTGTGCAATCTGACAAAGCCTGTCACATTTTTATCAATATGTTCATACAATAGCATAAATTCCATCCATTTCAAAGCAGAATTGCAGATGAGCACTCAGGCGGCATCCTGCGCTTCCAATGGGAAAGAATCCGGTGCGTCCGGTTTGACAAATATTTACCGTCGGGCTAAAATACTAGTCTATGAGCTGCACAGGCGGTCGCGGCCGTTTCCTTTTTACAGGAGACGGGTGAGGAAAGTCCGGGCTTCACAGGGCAGGATGCCGGATAACGTCCGGTGGAGGTGACTCCCAGGCCAGTGCAACAGAAAAGAAACCGCCAGGCTGCTTTCGAGCGCCTGGTAAGGGTGGAATGGCAGTGCAAGAGACTACCGCGCTCCGGGTAACCGGAGCGGCTGTGTAAACCCCGTCCGAAGCAAGACCAGATTGAAAGCGATGCAGCGGCCCGCTGCGGTCTTTCGGGTAGGTTGCTTGAGCCTGCCGGCGACGGCAGGCCTAGAAAGATGATCGCCGGCCTCCGGGTGAGATTCCCGGAGCGCAACATAACCCGGCTTATCGTGCAGCTCTTTATTTCTGCTCATAAAAACTGCTCCGGCCGCCACTTTATCGTGGCAGCCGGAGCACAGTTGTTTTTAGAATGATGAGATGAAACGCCCCGTCAGTCGTTCCAGGTGTACGCCTCGTCGCAGTAGCGGCAGCGGTACACCTTTTTCTTTTCGTCCGTGAGCACGAAGACCTGCTCGAGTCCCTGCTCGATGGATGTGATGCAGCGGGGATTGCGGCAGGAGATGACGTTGTGGAGCTCTTTCGGCAGGGTGAGCTTTTTCTTTTCGATTTTTCCGTCTGTGATGATGTTGACGGTGATGTCCGGGTCCACGAAACCGATCACATCCAGATTGACCAGATCCAGACCGCCTTCAATCTTCAGGATGTCCTTGCGGCCCATCTTGCGGCTGCGGGCGTTCTTGATGATGGCAACTTCGCAGTCAAGCTTGTCGAGGTGAAGGAAATTGTAGAGTTTCATGGCGTTTCCGGCTTTGATGTGGTCCAGAACGATGCCGTTGTTGAGCTTGTCGACATTTAACATGTGGGGACCTCCTTTCAGACGAGGTTAAGAAGTGTGAGGATCAGTGCCTCCCGGACATATACGGCGTACTGTACCTGTGTGAAATACTGGGCTCTCGGGTCTTTGTCCACGTCGACGGAGATCTCATTCACGCGCGGCAGCGGATGGAGGATGTACATGTCTTTTTTGGCGAGCGCGAGCTTGCTCTCCGTCAGTATGTAGAAATCCTTCATGCGAAGATAGTCGTCTTCATTGAAGAAGCGTTCCTTCTGCACCCGGGTCATGTAGAGAATGTCAAGTTCCGGGATGACATCCTCCAGGCGCTCGACTTCTTTGTACTCAATGTTGTGTGCGTTCAGCACGTCTTCGCGTATGGAGTCCGGGATGCGCAGCTCCGGCGGGGAGATGAGAACAAAGCGCACGCCCGGATAGCGGATGAGGGAACTGATGAGAGAGTGGACGGTGCGCCCGAACTTAAGATCACCGCACAGTCCGATGGTGAAATTCTCAAGGCTGCCGCGCAGCTGCCGAATCGTCATCATGTCGGCAAGCGTCTGAGTCGGATGCTGGTGGCCTCCGTCGCCGGCATTGATGACGGGAACTCTTGAGAACTGCGCTGCGACAGCCGGAGCACCTTCCTTGGGGTGGCGCATGGCGACGATATTGGCGTAGCAGGATACGACGCGGATCGTGTCGGCAACACTCTCGCCCTTCGAGGCGGAGCTTGACTGGGCAGATGAGAAGCCCAGCACGGTGCCGCCGAGGTTCATCATGGCAGCTTCAAAGCTGAGTCTTGTCCGGGTGCTCGGTTCGTAAAACAGAGTGGCAAGTCTCTTGCCGTCGCACTTGTGAGCATACTGGCCTGGGTGGTCCTTGATGTCTCTGGCCAGGTCAAGAAGACGGTTGGTTTCTTCGACATTGAAATCCAGCGGATTAAGAAGATGTCTCATGGTTCCCTCCTGTTTTTTTCTGGGGAGCTGCTAGAAAACTCCTGACACACACTGCGCACCATTGTACAACAAAAAAGCCGCAGTACAAGACTGCGGCAAAGATTTTTTATGTTCAGGCATTGCTCCTCAGCATGACCAGATTGTTCGGTGACATGATATGAATCGGATTGCCGTTCATGATGATCGTGCCCTTGTCGAAGTGAACACTGAAGTCCGTGATGGAATTCTCGTCGGCGTTCATCGACAGGAGATGCCTGTCGTCCGGGAACAGGCTGAGATACTTCGGAAAACGGCCGCTGATGGGGAGCGAGGAGAGAATGGAAAGCGTGCCCTTTTCCCTGTTGACTCTGTACATGGTCACGGTGTTGCTCCCGGCATTCGAGCACAGTGCCATATTGCCATCCTGTGTGAAGATGAAGTCGTACGGCGCATTGTTGCCCTTGTTCTTGCTGCGGACCGTGAAGATGACCTGAACCGGCTCAAAGCTGAACCGGCTTCCCTCTTTTATGTACCGGAAGACATCGATCAGGTTCTTGTTCTCACAGACAATATAGGCAAATCTCCCGTCTCCCGAGAAAATCATCTGGCGCGGCGCGGAGTCCAGCTGCGTGCGGATGATGTCGACCAGCTTCAGACGGCCGGTCTCATAGTTGAACTGATAGATCTTGATCTGGTCGATGCCGGAATCGCAGGCGCACAGGTACTCGCCGTCCGGCGTGAAGGTGCAGCACTCAACGTGCGGGCTGAAGTTCCTGTCGGGCGTCATTCCGATTCCGCTGTGATAGATCTCGTCCGTGATGCAGTCAAGGGCGCCGTCCTCACGGATCCGGATGACCGTCACCTTGCCGTCGTGATATCCGGAGACAACCAGGTAGTCATCCGCGCTTGTCAGCGCAATGTGGCAGCCGCGCATACCGTTGATCGAAAGCGTGTTGATCATCTCGAGGCCGCCGTCTTTCACAATGGAGAATGCGCAGACACCCTCGTCGCAGATGGAATACAGAAAACGGCCGCTGTGCGAAAGAGCAACATATGAGGCGTTGTGGACCTTTACGGTTCCGTTCTCGCGCGGGATGAGCCGTCCGGCAGCAACATCGACATCGAAGATCTGAATGCCGCCGTTCTTGTTCTGGCGTGTATAGCATCCCACGTAGGCTGTGTATTTTACAGACATGCTTATCTCACTGCCTTTCTGATTAATCTGAATCTATCTTAAATCGAACAGAGACTCATTTCAACAGGAAACTGGCCGATTCCCCACGGCAAATGATTGACCGCGTTCCGCGCGCAATTTATAATATGTATACAAAATTACCCTGGACCGGGTGTGCATCCCGTTTGGCTTCGGAGGAAAAACATGAATTGCCCATATTGCGGTGCGGAAGATACAAAAGTGATCGATTCCCGTCCTACCGAGGACGGCTCGATCCGGCGCCGCCGTCAGTGCACAGTCTGCGGAAGGCGCTTTACGACATATGAGAGGCTTGAGACAACACCGCTGATTGTCATCAAAAAAGACAAGACGCGGGAGCCGTTTGACAGGAACAAGATCTACGCGGGCGTCGTGCGCTCCTGCTACAAGACACAGGTGACGCAGAGCGAGATGACCAGACTCACCGATGAGGTTGAGGCGGAGCTTCTGGCGATGGACAAGCAGGAGATCCCGTCGTCATTCATCGGGGACCTGGTCATGAAGAAGCTGAAGGCGCTGAATGAAGTGGCCTATGTCCGTTTTGCCAGTGTGTACCGGGAATTCAAGGATGTGGAGTCATTTATGGATGAAGTCAGCAGCATGAAGGACAAAGGAGAGGCAACTTGAAAAAAAGCGCAGGATGGATGCCTACCGCCTATTTTCACTCCATATACTCCATTGACTTTGAACGGCTGTACCGGAGGGGATTTATCGGTGTGATCCTTGACATAGACAACACGCTCGTGCCGCACGGCGCTGCGGCCGACAGGCGGGCGCGGGAATTCATGGAATATCTGCACGATCTGGGGTTTGACACCTGTTTTCTGTCCAACAATGACAGGGACCGTGTGGCGCCCTTTGCCCGCGCATGCCATTCTTCTTATATATGCAGGGCCGGAAAACCATCAAAGCGCGGATACGTGCGAGCGATGAAGCGGATGATGACGGACCGCACGAATACACTGGTCATCGGGGATCAGATCATCACGGACATCTGGGGAGCCAATCTGACCGGACTGCCGTCCATTCTGGTTGATCCCATCAACCGTCACGAGGAGATTCAGATTGTGCTGAAGCGGATCCTGGAGTGGCCGGTCAGAAAGGTGTACAGAAGCCGGTATGGCATGAACCGATATGACCGGCTCTATGCGGAGTGAAGTTTGAAACAAGGATTTGAGGAGAGATGGAAATCAAGGGTACAACGCAGGTTTACGGTCTGATCGGAAGCCCGGTGGCACATTCGATCTCACCGCTCATACACAATATGCTGGCGGAGAAGATGGGACTTGACATGACGTATGCCTGCTTTCCGGTTGCCGGGGAGGATGTCCGTGCGGCCGTCTCAGGCGCCCTGGCACTGGGAATCAGGGGACTTAACGTCACAGTGCCGCACAAGCAGAGCGTGCGCTCACTGCTTGGCAGCGTCGATCCGCTGGCAGATGCGGTCGGGGCGGTCAACACGCTGGTCCGCACGGGTGACGGGTTCACCGGGTACAACACGGATGTGGAGGGATTCGCCAGAGAGGCGGCAGCCTGCGGCATCCGGCTGCGGGACGCCTCTGTCATTGTGATCGGCGGCGGCGGAGCGGCGCGCGGAGTCTGCTTCAGCCTTGCAAGAGAGGGGTCCGGGCGCATCGTGGTCGCGAACCGCACGCAGGAGAAGGCGCGCCGCATCGCAGAGGCCGTCAATGCATGGAAAGGAAAAGAGCTCGTCATTCCTGCCGGAATAGATATTCTCTCAGACCGGAAGAAACGGCAGAATCTGGCCGGCAGCGGCTATCTGGCTGTACAGGCGACGTCAGTCGGTCTGTATCCAGACACGGAGGTCTCCCCGGTGGACGATCCGGATTTCTTTGCGCAGGCGTCGGCAGGCATCGACATCATATACAATCCGGAGGAGACCCGCTTCATGAAGTATTTGAGCCAGGCAGGAAGGCCGGCGCATAACGGACTGCTCATGCTCCTGTATCAGGGAATTGCCTCGTTTGAGCTCTGGACCGGCAGGGAAGTTTCCGGGGCAACCGCCGCGCAGGTGTATGCTGCCATGCAGCAGGAAATGGCAGGCAGAAGGAAATGAAGAATATTGTACTGGTGGGATTCATGGGCGCCGGAAAGACGACTGTCGCAAGAGAGCTGGAACGCATGGCGGGCCTTTCGGTGCTCGACACAGACGAGCAGATCGTGCGGGAAGACGGACGGTCGATTGCCGATATTTTTGCGCAGGACGGAGAGGAAGCGTTCCGTCAGATGGAGACCCGGACCCTCGAGAAAATTGCGTGTTCAGATGCTGCGGGCATGGTCGTTTCGGTCGGCGGAGGTCTGCCGTGCCGCGATAAAAACCGCCGGCTTATGAAGAAAATCGGTCACTGTTTCTATCTCAAGGCGCCGGCGGACGTTCTGTGCGCCAGACTGCAGGCGGACAGAAGCCGGCCGGTGCTTCTGGGAAAGAGCGGCGATGATCTGAAGCAGCACGTTCTCAGGCTTATGGACCGGCGGGAGGCGGCGTACATGGCCGCCGCAGACACTGTTCTTGACACATGGGGGCTGACGCCTTCCATGACCGCGAGACAGATTTTAAGCATCATGCAGAGAATGGAGAAGAGGGTATGAAACTGCTCGTCATGAACGGACCGAATATCAATTTCCTCGGGATCCGGGAGAAGGGAATCTACGGCACGGAATCATTTGCAGCTCTTGAGGAGATGATCCGCAGAAAGGCGGAGGAGCTTGGCGTTTCGGTGGAACTGTTTCAGAGCAACGGCGAGGGAGAGCTGATCGACCGCCTGCAGAAGGCTTACCGCGACGGGGTGGACGGTGTCGTCTTCAATCCCGGGGCCTACACCCACTACAGTTATGCGCTTCGGGACGCGATCAGCTCGATCGCGCCGATTCCGGTCATCGAGGTCCATATCTCCAATGTCCACAAGAGAGAAGACTTCCGCCACACTTCCGTCACGGCCCCTGCGTGCCTGGGACAGGTCGTCGGACTGGGGCTGAACGGATATCTGCTGGCGATGGAGGCACTTGTGGCAGAAAGCCGAAAAAATGGCTGACGGACACTTGCGCACGGGTGTCAGATATTATAAAATTATATAAGTATGTTAAGGAGGAACTGCAGATATGGTAGCAGCAGGAGATTTTAAGAACGGCATCACAGTCGAAATGGACGGCGGCCTCTGGCAGATTATTGAATTCCAGCACGTTAAGCCGGGAAAGGGTTCACCGTTTGTAAGAACTAAACTTAAGAACATCATCACAGGAGGTGTTGTCGAGAAGACGTTCCGTCCGACTGAGAAGCTTCCTACGGCGCATATCGACAAGCGCGACTACACATATCTGTATCAGGACGGCGATCTGTATAACTTTATGGATACAGAGACGTATGAGCAGATCGCGCTCTCCAAGGATACGGTCGGCGATTCTCTTAAGTTCGTCAAGGAGAATGATGTCGTGAAGCTCGACAGCCACAACGGCGATGTGTTTGCGATTGAGCCGCCGCTCTTCGTGGAACTTGAGATCACGGCAACGGAACCGGGCGTCAAGGGCAACACAGCGACGAATGCCACAAAGCCGGCTACGGTTGAGACAGGCGCAGAAGTAATGGTTCCGCTCTTCGTGAACGAGGGCGACAAGATCAAGATCGACACCAGAACAGGAGAGTATCTCTCCCGCGTCTGAGTTCTACACAGATCCGCATCAGAAGATCAGAAGTTAAAAAGACCGCTGCCGGCGACATGTTCAGTGCGCTGGCGGCGGTCTTTTTTGTAAGCTGCATCAGAAGGAGGCTACTGTATCATCTTAAAGGACAGGAAGTGCGTCGTGCCGCTGAAATAGCGGAAGATGGCTTTTGCGAGGATCTTGTCTTCGGTGACATAGGTGTTGGTCCAGAATCTCGCATCGTTGGAGTGGTTCCGGTTGTCGCCGAGCACCAGAT
This sequence comes from Lachnospira sp. UBA4285, assembly GCA_002394965.1. Lineage (GTDB taxonomy): Bacteria > Bacillota > Clostridia > Lachnospirales > Lachnospiraceae > UBA4285. The sequence continues at coordinate 2,583 of DGVL01000166.1, read as the reverse complement.
ATGAGCCTTCCGGTACGGTGAAGGTGTGCTTTCCTCCCGGGATCGGATCGTAGAGCATCGGCTCGTCAAGATACGGCTCATCCAGCTTCACGCCGTTCACCCAGACATCGGCCAGGTCCGGGTTCTCTTCATTCCGGCGGATCTCCACGCTGTCCCCCGGCAGGCCGATGATGCGCTTGATGAAGCGCTGACTCTCGTCGTCCGGAAAGCGGAAGATGATCACATCGCCGCGCTGCGGTTCTTCTGCGGCGTAGGCAAGCCGGAATCCTATCAGACGGTCGCCCACGCCGATTGTGCTGACCATGGAGCCGGATGGCACCCGCGCGTTGATGATGATGAATTCGAGCAGAAACACCGAGATCGCAAGGGCGACGCCGATAATCTCCAGATCGTCAAGAAGAGCGAAGAGAACCGGATGCTTCTGCCGCCGTTTTGATTCTTTTCTTTTTTGCCTGCGGCCGGCTTTATGCAAAGCCACATCTTTCTTCTGTTCTGCTTTCTTCCTGCGGCTTTTCTGCCGGCTTTCGTCAAGATCTGTGATTTCCAGCTTGTCCATCTCATCCCCGATATAAAGAAAAGGGCTCTCCGCAAAGAAGAGCCCTGGTTCGTTTCTTCTGCTTATAACAGAATAAACACTGCCTGCTTATTTTTCAAGCCGGCGGAGGATATCGTTGCTGCGGCGGATGAATTCTGTCATCTCGTCCGGCTCAAGCGTTCCGTGGGACAGACGCGCCAGGTCGTAGAGCTGGTGGCACAGAAGCGGGGTGTCCTCTGCGTCCGGAGCCTTCAGGATATGCTGTACCAGATCATTTCCCGCATTCAGCACCAGTGTCTCCTGTTCCTTTCCGGTGAATGGCATGCTCTCGCCGTATGCAGCGTACATCTTCATCATCTCCTGCATCCGGTGGTCCTGCTCGTCCAGTGTGATGATTGCGGATACAGAAGGATCCGTGAGCTTCTCGACTTTTACGTTCAGCTTGTCATTCTTTAACGCGTCGCGGAAGATCTTTGTGAGACTGTCCGTGTCGGCCTTCAGATCTTCGTCCTTGACGGTACTGTCTTTGAACGCCTCGGAGGCCTCTGCATCGAGTCTGAGGAAGTGCAGATCCTTGTTTTTGCTCTCCAGGAACGAGATGAACGGGGAGTCAATCGACTGATCCAGGCACACCGCATCGATGCCGGAGCTCTTGAACATGTTGATGTACTGGCTTTGTTCCTTTTCATCGGTGTAGTAGTAGATCTTGTTCGGATGCTTCTCCTTGTTCTCGTCGATGCACTCCTTGAGCGTCAGATACTTGCCGTCGAGATTGCGGAAGAGAAGAGCGTCCTTGATTCTGTCATAGAACTTCTCGTCGCGCATCACGCCGTACTTGATGAACGGATTGATGTCATTCCAGTACTTGTTGTAATCGTCGCGCTGTGTCTTGAACATCCCGGTGAGCTTTTCGGCGACCTTCTTGGTGATGTAACCGGAAACCTTCTGGACGAATCCGTCGTTGCGAAGTGCCGAGCGGCTGACGTTGAGCGGCAGATCCGGGCAGTCGATGACACCCTTCAGCAGCATCAGATACTCCGGGATGACTTCCTTGATATTGTCCGCGACGAATACCTGGTTGTTGTACAGCTTGATCGTGCCCTCGAGTTTGTCGATATGCGGATTGAGCTTCGGGAAGTACAGGATGCCCTTGAGCGTGAACGGATAGTCCATGTTCAGGTGAATCCAGAAAAGCGGTTCCCGGTAGTCACTGAAGACTTTCTGATAGAAAGAGATGTACTCTTCCTTTGTGCAGGTGCTGGGACTCTTCGTCCAGAGCGGATGCGTGTCGTTTAACATCACCGGCCTTCTGACGATCGTCGCCATCTTTTTCTCCGGCTCTTTCTCGACCGTCTCCGTGGTCCCGTCGTCTTTCTTCTTTTCCTCCGTCACAGCCGGTTTCGTGAATTTTTTGATGACGGTGTCCTTCTCGGTGATCTCTTCCTCCGGGATGTCCTCGGTCTGCTGTCCGAGGTCCTCATCGGTCAGATAGATCGGATACGGCATGAACTCGCAGTACTTGTGAAGGATCTCCTCGGCGGTATAGTAGTTCGCGTACTTCAGGCTTTCATCATTCAGGAAGAGGGTGATGGTCGTGCCGGTCTCCTTGCGGGACCCGTCCGTCATGTTGTAGTCCGTGCCGCCGTCGCAGCTCCAGAGAACTGGTGCGCTGTCCTTTTCCCAGGATTTCGTGTCGATGGTCACGCGGTCCGCGACCATGAATGCGGAGTAAAATCCAAGTCCGAAGTGCCCGATGATCTGATCGGAGCCTCCCTTGTCCTTGAACTTGTCGAGGAACTCTCTGGCGCCGGAGAACGCGATCTGATTGATGTACTTGTCGACTTCCTCCGCTGTCATGCCAAGCCCGTTGTCGATAAACTGAATGGTCTTGTTCTTGCTGCTGACCAGGATGTCAATTTTGTATTCCAAATCGTCAGGCTGCTTGTAATCGCCCATCAGCGCAAGCTGACGCAGCTTGGTGATGGCATCAGAGCCATTGCTGACAAGCTCGCGGAAGAAAATGTCCTGATCGGAATACATCCATTTTT
>DGVL01000117.1 GCA_002394965.1 Lachnospira sp. UBA4285 | reverse complement strand
CTGCGGACTTGATATCCTTGTTCGGGACGAAATGATCCGGAACCAGCGCGATCTTATCCTTGTCAAAAACCGTCTTTTTTCTGAACTTGTCCAGCTCACGGATCGCCACCGGAGATGTGATGTCATTACCGAGGACCAGGTCAAGGTTCGCCTCGATCAGCTGACCCGGCTTCACTTCCGAAAGTCCGGCGTGAGCTGCCAGAACTTTCTGCGACATTGTCATACCCATAGATAGCTGTCCTCCTGACTTTTGGGATTTGCGCTTTATTCTAACGTACCCTGCCGTCAAATTCAATGCGTCAGGAGGATAAATCGAAGTCCGTCGTCACCGTGTAATCGGAGCTTTCCCTGAGCAGCATTTCTTTCCGGACCTGAAGAGCCGTGCGGTATCCTGTCACATGTGCCGTGGGAAGTGAGGTCCCAGACGTCGTCACAAACAGGTTGTCACCCTCTATATCTGCCTGCGGATAGCGGATGCCGTCGTCTGTGACTTTCACATTCCTGTACGATACGCAGGCATACCAGGCTCCGTCCGCCAGATCATCCCCCGAAAGCCCATCGTCTGCACTTACCCGCAGGATCAGATACAGAATATTCTTCGTGCCTGCGCTGCTGCTGCCGGAAAACAGATAATATCCTTCATAGCGCACATCCGCTGTCTGGCTCCCGTCGCCCGTATCCTCGCGGATCTCCCGGATCACTGCCTGTGCCGCGTCCGATTTGATCTTTGTAAGATCAGCGCCGGTGAGCTGTCCGGCATCCGTCAGCCATGTGTCTGCACCATCCGCCGTGATCGTCATGGACGTTCTGAGCGGAGTTCTGCCGAGATTCACGACGCAGTACCGGGCGGGATCATCAACGTCAAGTGTCACCGTGATCTGGTCACCCTTCGCAATCCCGCTCGTCTTGCTGAGCTTCATCGGGAGGTTGTCCGCGGCTGCCTGCCCGCTTTTCACGATTCTTGCAGACGCATCCGGAGAAACACCGCTGTACGAAATCGCGACACCCTCAAACGGGTCAAAAGAAGTCAGTTTCTTCAGGCCGCTCACGACATACGGGATATTCACATCCTGAAGCGTCACATTGTAGACATCCGACAGCACATCCGGATCCGCTGTGATGAGAACTTCTGCCGGATCTCCGTTCATCAGACTTCCCTGGTCGGCCTGTGTCTGCAGGCTGCCTTCGATATACTGCGCCAGAATACGCGCCGGCGACTCACTCTCCAGGTCACTTCTGGACAGCCCCTTCTCCAGATACCGGTCCCGGTTGATCTGAATCTTCCTGTCATAATCGCTGACAAAGCGTTCCTCATCAAGCGTCGCACTCACCGCTCCGGCCCCGTCGCTTCCCCGGGCTTCAAAGAGAATATACCCCGAGAGATCGATGGCTTCTTTCACGTGATTTTTGCGCAGAAACAGTGCCATCATGACAATCAGCACGATCAGGATGGCGCCGGAGAACATATAAAAGAGCGGATGGGAGCGCCGGGACTTTCCCCCGTACATCTGCTCATCCGTTGTGTTTTCTCTCTCTGCTTCTTCTGTATCTGCAGCCGGCGCAGCTGCGGAGAGCTGCACCGGCATACTTTCCGGAATCTCTGGCGTTTCCACCGTGTCCTGCGTCTCCGGTTTTCCCTGTTCTGCCCGGCCCGCCTCCTCTGGCTGCCTGGCGGTCCCGGCTGTATCCGCCGACTCATCCGCAATATCGGCATCTGCATCCTGAGGAGGCCTGATTTCAGGAGCTCCGTCCACGCTGAAAATATCTGAAGCCTTAAGATCATTCATGACTCAGCCGTTCTCCTCTATATTAATGCCGCGGTGCTCAATCCGCTTCCAGTCCGTGGACGGGAAGATCCACCCGCGCAGCGAACACAGAGAGTACAGGGACAGAAAAAGCCACATGAACCAGTACGCCGGATTCATCCCCTGCATATCCTTCAAGTGATAAAACTTCTTCAGGAAAAACCGCATCGCGGCGGACATGGCGTAAAAAGATGCCAGTGTCATCACGGCGACAAAGACCGGATAGAGCGAAAGCCAGTACAGATTGACGACCATCCCTGCGACCAGTCCGAGAGCGCCTGCCGGCCCCATCAGCAGAAGCAGCAGGTTGTCCGTGATCCGCATCCGGTATCCGATTGACGGCTGCGGTCTTCGCATGCCTGATAGCCAGGCTGTAAAGTACCGCGGCAGGATCTGATATGTCCCCGTGCACCATCTCGACAGCTGCCGCATCATGACTGTGAACCGCGACGGCTGTTCATCATAACATACAGCCTCCAGGGCAAATGCGACCCGGTATCCTCTTGCGCAAGACATCACGGCCATCTCGACATCTTCCGTGATCGAGCTTGTGTTCCAGCCGTGAGCGAGCACTTCCTTTGCTGCGACAAAACCGGTTCCGGTCAGAAAAGCCGAAAAACCCAGCTTCTGTCTCGTGTAGGAGATCAGCGCCGAGTAGCAGAGCCAGTACGCCTTGAACCATCCCGTGACAATATTGCTGCAGCCGTCTGCCGGATCGCCGGCGATCCGGTTCCCCTGAATGATTTTTTCGCCTGCCATCAGGTATTCGTTCATTCTCTCCAGGAAATCTTTTCTGGGAATGTTGTCCGCGTCAAAAAAGGCGAACGCATCGATTTCATCGCCGTATTCCGCCAGAATTCTCTGGATCCCCCAGTTCAGCACGTCTCCCTTTCCATTTGTCGGGCCGCTGTTCCGCTCATAGACGGTGACATTGTCAAATGCTCTGGCAATCGCCGCCGTGCGGTCTGTACAGTGATCGGCAAGAAGAAAGACGTGGACCAGACTTCTCGGGTAATCCTGCCGTTCAAGACTCGAGAGGAGCCTTTTGATGACTTTTTCCTCATTTCTCGCGCAGATCACGACCGCGAATCGGCTGCAGACATTCACCGCAGGGTGAATGACCCGCTTCCTGGCGAGTCCTCTTGCCGCCACTATCCCGCTCCAGATGAGCGGCACTGTCATGATCATCTGGATGATGATCAGAAACAGGATCCAACTTGGTATCGCTCTCATGTATTGTACTCCGGAACCGCTCCGGATTTCCTCCCCTGCAGGTGCCGCTGACGGTTGTCATGTCGGTTGTCTTTATTCACGGTCACTCATTTACTTCCTGTAATAATCCCATTTCTATTATAGTATGAACGTCTGCATTATGGAAGTGTATTGACATTGACACTGTAAAATAAAAGCGCTTATAATATTTCGTTGTGAGCGTTTTCACGTATAGAGGAGTCCAGGCATGGAAGAACTGTTTGATAAGCCCCGCGAAGAGTGCGGCGTTTTTGGAATTCTTTCCCCGGAGGGTGAGAATGTCGCGCGAAGGATCTATTACGGTCTGACAGCGCTCCAGCACCGCGGGCAGGAAGCGACAGGCATTGCCGTGTCTGACACGGCGGATACGTCTTCCCGGATCCGTTTTCACAAAAATCTCGGACTTGTCAGCGAAGTATTCTCACCGGCCATTCTGGAGAACCTGAAGGGCAACATCGGCATCGGCCATGACCGCTACTCCACGCAAGGTTCCAACACCGTCGAGAACGCACAGCCCATGGTCATGCAGTACTACGGCGGGTATCTGGGGCTTGTGCACAACGGCAACATCGTCAACGCTCCGGAACTCAAGAAAGACCTGATGTCTCTTGGCGTATGCTTCCATTCCACGTCCGACACAGAGGTTGTGGCAAGCCTCCTTGCCAAAGAGAGCACACAGTGTGACACCGTTGAGGAGGCAGTCAAGCGCACCGCGTCCAAGCTGATCGGAGGTTACGCGCTCGTCTTTATGAGCGGAAACAAGCTTGTCGGCGTGCGCGATCCGCTGGCCCTGAAGCCTCTCTGCATCGGAAGAACCGGCAGTTCATACGTGATCGCCAGTGAGTCCTGTGCCCTGAGCTCCGTGAATGCTCAGTTTCTGCGGGATGTGAAGCCGGGCGAGATCATCACCATCACGCCGGATGGCATTCATTCCGATTTCATCCCGAAGGCTGAACGGGAAGCGCACTGCATCTTTGAGTATATCTACTTTGCAAGGCTTGATTCCTGCATTGACGGCATCGATGTGAACGACGCCCGCATCCGGGGCGGCCGTGCCCTGGCGAAAGCCTTCCCGGCAGATGCCGACATCGTCGCCGGCGTACCGGAATCCGGACTGGCGGCTGCCGCGGGCTTCTCCATCGAAAGCGGCATTCCGTACCGTTCGGTCTTTCATAAGAACAGCTATATCGGACGCTCGTTCATCAAGCCCACCCAGGAGGAACGCGAGACAGCCGTTCAGCAGAAGCTCGGCCTTCTCTCCTCATCCGTCCGCGGAAAGCGCGTCGTGCTTATTGACGACTCGATCGTGCGGGGCACTACGATCCGCAACCTGATTCGCTCTCTCAAGAACGCCGGCGCCACGGAAGTTCACGTCCGCATCAGTTCTCCGCCGTTCCTGCACCCCTGCTATTACGGGACCAACGTCCCGACGACGGGCGAGCTCATAGCCTCGGCGCAGTCCGAGGAGCAGATCCGCCTCATGATCGGCGCCGATTCGCTCCACTATATGCGGATCGAGGATTTCCGCCAGATGGTCGGCGAACTCCCGCTCTGCAAGGCGTGCTTTGACGGCGATTATCCGACCGCTGTGCCGGAGGAAAAAGTGTCACAGTAATTCCAATTCTCAGAGCGCATATCCGGCGGTCCCTGTGCTGTTCACAGGCCGCCGGATTTTTGCTGTGCTGAAATACGGGCGCATCACAACAAAAAAAGCTTCCGGAACACCCGGAAGCTGATCCACTATATCCATTCGGAAACTGTCTGCTTTTTGCTTGAAGCTCAGGCTCTTTCGATCTTGCCGGAACGTAAGCAGGAAGTGCAGATGTACATTCTCTTAGCACCGCCTTCGGTCTTTACGCGAACAGAATGTACGTTCGAATTCCACTTTCTGTTCGATCTTCTATGAGAATGGCTCACATTGTTACCGAAGTGAGCGCCCTTTCCGCAGATTTCGCACTTTGCCATGATCCTAACACCTCCTTACAGTTTCCGGACGTGAAAGCGTCCGCAACAGAAATTATTCTAACAGACAGACCGTCACAATGCAAGAACTTTTTGGGGCTGAGCCTGCCTGCCCCCGTCCGCCGTCAAAACGGCCCCGTCCCTGCTTCACTGCCCGTCTTTCCTGTCTCCGCCGTTTTTGCGAATGTCATCGACAGCCGCGTCGATATCCTCGTCTTTCCTGCCGGAGAAGGCATTGGTTATCCGGTCGACAACCGTCGGGGCGAATTCCAGGATTTTACTCAGAGTGTCCGAATTCTTAATGTCGACAAGGCGCGTCGTGCCGTTCTGAATGATCAGGACAGCTGTCGGCTCGACTTTGCCTGTCACACCGCCACCGGTATGATCCTTTTTCTCTCCGGCGAATGCTCCGGCGCCCATGCCGAAACTGACGTCAACCAGCGGGATGATGGTAGCCCCCGACACCGTCAGCGGTTCCCCGATCACGGTTCTTGCCGAGACAAATCCACCCATCCCCTTCAGCATCGCTCCCACAGCATCATCAAATTTATTCTCAGCCATACTCATCCTTTCTGCCCGTTCCGGCTATCCGTTCTGCTGACTGTCTGTCTCCTGTTCGTCTTCTTCGTCTCCTGCGGCTCTTTCTTCCACTGTTCCTGTGCAGGATGATCCGGCGGAAGTCATCGTCACACAGGAGCTGAACAGCGATGACCAGCACATGAATGAGACGAATCTTCCCCTTCAGGAACACCTGTGCCGTCAGAGTCTCCTTTTCAAAATCCGGCGTAAACTCCACGTCCTGCCATCCGAAAAAACCGGCAGCCGCTGCCACAAGCGCAGTAACCTGTCCAGTCACAGCCGGATCATCCGCGCCGTACAGTATCTGAATATCCGCTCTCGACGGTTTCAAAAGCCTCAGAATCCTTTTGATCCTGCCGTACAAATTCCCGACAAGGCGCATATAGGCGGGATCTTCCATCATCTTCTTTAACGAAGCAAATTTACTGCCGATTTTCGTTTTTCTTTCTCTGATACGGGACATAAGAAGACGGATCTTCTCCGGGAGGCTTCTGAGCCGTTCAAGAACTTTCCGCAGCGCGGTGTTATGCTTTTTCTGAGACTTCTGTTCCGCCGCATCTGTCCGGGCACTCTCCTGATCCCTATTCTCCCGGTCTGCCAGTATCGCGTCCCTGTCGTCGAATGTCTCCGCCTGACCTGTCATATCCGGCTTCCGGCGCTGTTTATGTTTTCTCTTTTTCTTCACCGGCTTCTTCTCATCCGACAGAAGCGTGAAAGAAAGAATTCTCACAAAGTAATGGAAATTGCCGCTTCTGTATAATGCGCCGGCCCGAAAAAAACCGAACAGCCAGGAAATTCCGGCATCTGCCGTGGCGTCCCGGGTACTGTCCCGGTAATCCCCGGTGATCCTGTACCGCAGAGGCACAAACAGGACTGCCGCCACGATAAGAATGATCAGGCACAGAATAACCAGCAGTACAATCCCGATGATTTTCAGAATTGCAAGTATCAGTGCCAGCATTCTCCCTCCTTGAGTGATTACCTCCCGAACCGTGCGGACAGATACGAGGCAGCGTCCGGGTTTCCGGTTATGCGGACAGCCTCCTCTGTCAGTGTCTGTGCCAGCTCAAGAGCCGTTTTCCGGTTCTCAGCGATTCCGACGGCCAGATATGCGTCGTCGGAGAACTCAGCCCGGCGCGACTTCACTTCCGCCACCGGCACGATCACAAGCTGTGGTTCCCCCGTCGCCTTCCGGCCAAGAAAAAAAATCCTGGCTCCCGGCGGAAAGTCCATAGCCCGGACAGCCGGGCCGATCTGTCCCCGCTGCTCTTCCAGCTTCGGACTCAGATAGACTGCTTCAGCCCACTTCATAACCCATGATCTCTTTCAACAGTTCCACAGCCGCCAGACGCTCCGCCCGGTCCGAGCACTGCTCCAGCGACACATTGATGTAACTCTGCAGCGCATCCGTGTCAGAGAAAAGCACCGGGAGCTGCGATAGAACGGAAGCCATCAGCGCGCGGCGAACCGGCTGGGATACGGCGATGAACTGTCTGTCAAGGGCCTTCCTGACATCCGCGCTCATCCTATCCGCGTACGAATCATCCGGCACCGAGAGCCTTTCCGCATCTTCGTGCAGGCTGACGAAATCCGATCCGGACTGCAGTTTTCCACACGCCTGCAGGTCCTGATATCCGCGGAGCGCCCCGCACTTCTCAAGCTGTGCGCTCCTGTCACGGACTGCCGGTTCCACGGCAAAGGATGAACTCCCCAGAATCATCAGAATCCGCTCCTGCATACCCTCCAGCGGTTTAAAATCATTCTCGTTCACCCCGCCTGCCGTCTCCGGATTCATCAATCTTCCGAGAATATCCCGGGCGCGCTCGTATGTGCCCCGCAGATTTCGCTCAAAAGCGTCAGCGCCAGATGACCTCTCATGCGGCACATCTGCCAGAATGGCGGTATACGCGTCATTGGTCATCTGCGCGAGCAGAACGAACGCATCGGACAGATCCGTTATGGATGAAGATGCCTCTGAGAGAACAGCTGCCAGCTCATTGTATTCATCCTCCGTGATATTCCGGTAATCCGCCGCTGTGAGGCGCGAAAGTGCGTCCGAAAACTCCGGGAAGTGCTCTTCCGCCCCTTCCGGCAGAGAAAGGGTCCCGCTGTCCTTCAGCATCTGCGAGAAATCATCAATGGTTCCCTTCTGTGCGCCCCGGTACAGGGTAAATGCGTCGCTCAGCGTCTCAAAAAAGTGCTGGCGGCTCATCCGCATCGGGAGCTGTGTGATCACTTCGCGGATGCGCTCATTGACCGCCACGTTGTCCTTCGTCTGAAAGATATAGTGAATCAGATCGTTGGTCAGATAATATCCGTAGTACTGCTCATCAAGATCTGCTTCTTTGAAGCGGTACTCGACTCGGTTGAGCACATACTCAAACACGCGGAAGTCCTCCGTGAAGGAAGTGAGGATCTCCATCTCGTGAATCAGGCGGCTGCGCAGCGCATCGACAGCGTCCGGGCTGACTTCCTCTCCGTGTGCCTCCTGATTCAGCGCATCACGAACCACCCTCGCAAGAGACGCTTTCGCCTCTGCATACCGCGCGTTTTCCTCCGGGCGCCGCATCATGGCGGCGTCCGGTTCATCCGCATCCTCTTTGTAGACCGTCCACGCGTTCATGGACAGCTTGATCATCCCCAGTGTCCCGTAGAGCAGACGCATTCCGGATTCATATCGTCCGAGATTCAGGGGCAGATTTCTGCCTTTTTCGATCTCATGCGCAATATAGGCAAGATCCTCCATTGTTATTCTTCTCCTGCTGTTTATTTCTGGTGTTCAGCCTTTCAGCCAACTGAGGAGCCTCCGTCGAGGTCCGCCGGATCCATCGCGTCCATCACACCGGTGAAGTCCAGCGTGGCGAAATAGTCCCGGGGGGTCTCAGCCCTTCGGATCATCCTGACGCTGCCGTCTTCCCTCAAAAGCAGCTCGGCACACTTCAGCTTTCCGTTGTAGTTGTATCCCATGGAATAGCCGTGTGCACCCGCGTCGTGAATGATCAAATAATCGCCCATGTCAATCCTGGGCAGCTTCCGGTCGATTGCGAACTTGTCACTGTTCTCACACAGCGAACCGGTCACGTCATACACATGATCGCAGGGCGCATTCTCCTTGCCGGCGACAGTGATGTGGTGATATGCACCGTACATCATCGGCCGCATCAGATTTACAGCACATGCGTCGCATCCGATGTACTCCTTGTAGATGTGCTTTTCATGGATGGCCTTCGTGACGAGCACACCATACGGAGCCAGCATAAACCTTCCCATCTCGGTGTAGATCGCGACGTCTCCCATCCCGGCCGGGACAAGAATCTCATCGTATACCCTGTGCACCTTTTCGCCGATGTCCAGAATGTCATTGTCTCTCTGTTCCGGGCGGTACGCGATGCCGACACCGCCGGACAGATTGATGAACCGGATGTCAGCGCCGGTCTTGTCTTTAAGCTCAACGGCGAGGCGAAACAGCTGCCCGGCCAGCTCCGGATAATAGTCATCCGTCACGGTGTTGGAGGCAAGAAAAGCATGAATGCCAAAATGCTTCACGCCCCTGCTCTTCAGAATCCGGAAGGCCTCAAGGATCTGGTCATGCGTCATGCCGTACTTGGCATCGCCCGGATTGTCCATGATGTCATTGCCCATCTTGAAGTACCCGCCCGGGTTGAAACGGCAGCTCATGGTCTCCGGAAACTTTCCGTGAAGTGCCTCGTCCACCATCGCGATGTGCGTGATGTCATCCAGGTTGATGATGCCTTTTACTTTGGCCGCGTAGGCGAACTCCTCCTCCGGCGTGTCATTGGAGGAGAACATGATCTTGCCCTCTCCGAACCCCAGAGCATTGGCCAGCATCAGTTCTGTCTTGCTGGCGCAGTCCGTGCCGCAGTCATACTCTTTCAGAATATTCAGGATGGCAGGATTCGGCGTGGCCTTGACCGCAAAGAATTCCCGGTAGCCCGGATTCCAGGAGAACGCCTGCTTGATCCGCCTTGCGTTGGCCCGTATCCCGGCTTCATCATACAGATAAAACGGCGTCGGATACGTGCGGCTTATTTCTTCCAGCTTCTCTTTGGATACAAATGTCTTCTTGACTCCCATGATCCTCATCCTCTCTGCTCAGCTGCCTGAACCTGTGATTGAAAAATAATCATACAGGAAATCCCGTACAACTCTTACCGAAGGAGTAGACTCTGTGGCGTTATCCTCCAGAACGACAGCGAATGCAATCTGCGGATTCTCGTATGGCGCAAAACCGATCGTCCAGGCACGGACCGCATTGGGATTGCTGTCATCATACTGCGCGGAGCCAGTCTTGACTGCACAGGTGTATCCCTGTACATTGACGCCGCCGCCGGTTCCCTTTGTAACCACCGAGCGCATGAACTTGCCCAGCAGCTGTGCCTGGTCCGCTGTCATCGGTGTGCCGTACACCTCAGGAGAGAATGTTTCAAGGATATTCCCATCGGAATCCTCGACATGATCGATCAGATACGGCTTCATCTCCACACCGCCGTTGGCGATCGTGGCCGCGACCATCGCGTTCTGCAGCGGCGTTATCTGCGTGCTGCCCTGTCCGAAAGATGTTCTCATGACATCCGCCTTCGATGACGTGGCGTCCAGCAGAAAGGTCGGTGTAGAATTTTCAATGCCGATATCAATGTCCTGGTTAAAGCCAAGGGACAGAACCGTATTGCGGTATGCCGTCGGGTCAAGCGACAGCCCGATCAGCGAAAACGCGCAGTTGCAGGAATCAGCGATGGCCATCTCGAAGTTCACTTTCCCGTGCGCGTGCGTACATCTGACCGTCGTCGCGCCGTCAACCGTGAGCTCTCCGGTACAGTTGTAGCTGAAGTTCTGCCAGGTGTCCGGATTCTGCTGCAGATAGGCCAGCGCCGTCACCATCTTGAAAGTAGACCCCGGCGGGTACAGACCCTGCGTCGCGCGGTTGATGAGCACAGAATCCGTGCTGGACAGATTCAGCCAGTCCTGCATGTTCTCCGACGCCGTGTTCGGGTCGTAGCTCGGATTGCTGACCATGGCGAGGATCTTTCCGGTGGACACGTCCATGACGACCATGGCGCCCTTCTGGTCCTCCATCTGTTTTACAGCAATCTGCTGGATCGACTCATCCAGTGTCGTGTAGATCGAATCGCCGTACTGCTCCTCATATATATCCCCCGTCATCGGATCTTCCACGTCAACGCCGGAGGTCGAACGGGTCAGATACTCATCCGCGCCGCCCTCAAGTCCCGAGCCGCCGCCGCGGGCCATGCCGACCGTCTGCGCAAATAGCGAGCCGAACGGATACTGACGCACTTCCTCTGTGCCGTCATCTGAGAGAACCGTCTGGGCGAGCACAGCTCCGTCAGAAGAATAGATCGTCCCTCTGCGCACCTCGATGATCGGCTCTCTCTCGATTCTCTGGTTGTAGACACTGTCCTCGATGGAAGGGGCGACGACAACGGAAAAATATCCGAGGTAGACGATCATCACAAGAAAGAGGACCACAAAGACATACGAGATGATATTGGTCTCACGATTCCGGATCTTACGCACGCCGCGGCGCTGCTGCTGCGGCGGCGCGCTTTTCCGTCTGTTTCTTTTTCCGGTCATACTTAACCTCTCCTTCATCCTTTCTCATATTATACATTCCGTTGATCAGACCGAACATCAGCAGGGCACTGATGACGGATGAACCGCCATAGCTGACAAATGGAAGCGTCACGCCGGTCATCGGGATCATATTCATGGCGGATCCGACTGTCAGGAACACCTGGAAGCCATACGCCGCGCCGATTCCGACAGCAACAAGCCGGTAGAACAGCGTGATGCAGCGGGACGCGATGTTCATCATCAGAATCAGATTGTTCAGACAGATGAGCAGAACGCCGATACCGAATATAATGCCGAGCTCCTCGGAGATCGCGGCGAAGATGAAATCCTTCACGACAACCGGGACCTTGTCCGGACTGCCCTGGAGCAGTCCCGCCCCGAACCATCCGCCGGCGCCGATGGCAAAAAGTGACTGACAGATCTGATAGCCTGATCCCGTCACCGTAGCCCACGGATTCTTCCAGATCTCGATACGGGTTGTCACATGCGGAACGACCCGGATGGCAACCGATGCCGCACCGGCGCCGCAGCCCGTACCGGCCACGAGAAGCAGCCAGTTGTGCGTCGCCACAAAGAGCATCATCAGATAAACAACGAAGAAGATAAGGCCTGTTCCGAGGTCGTTGGAAGCGATCAGGATGCCAATGTGAACGATGGCAAGAAGCGTCGTCACCACAATCCGCGGGAAGCTCGTCGACTTGTTGTACATGGAAGCAACAAACAAAATGAATATGATCTTGATGAACTCGCTGGGCTGGAACGTAATGCCGGCAATGGAGATATTCAGATTGGCTCCGTAGACACTGCGCCCGAGAGCCCAGACGCCCGCCAGCGAGATGACACCGATCAGGCAGTACAGCCAGCTGAGATTGCGCAGTCCCCGGAATCTGCTGATCATCCAGGGGATGAAGAACGTGATGACCGTCCCCGCTGCGGTGATGAGCGTCTGTCTGACACCCCGGTCAAAATCAAGACGCCCGATGATGATAAATCCGATCATCAGCAGCAGGCACATATTGTTGATCAGCAGTCTGGACGCCTTCGGGTAGAGCACGTCATAGATCATGATTGTCATGAATATCAGGGCGAACTGCACGAAATACAGAATCGCGTACCGGAAATCATCCTTCAGCAGATAGAGAATGATATATCCCAGAAGGTGGATCGAGAACATGATCAGTGTCTCGAACACATAGATTTTTGTCCGTTTCTTCTCAACCCGGATCGTCGCTCCGACATAGGCGAAAAGCGTGTACAGGGTTATCAGCCCCGCAAACAGGTATTTGGACATCTCAACAAGTATATCTAATACTTCCTGCATATATGTTCTCCCCGAAGTCTTTTTCCCCTTTTACAGGACCCCGAGTTCCCAGTGCCCCTTGGCAGCTTCCGGAAACTGCCTGCCACAAGCCGCATCCCGCAGGACGGTGGCGCACTCTTCCCGGGTCTCGGTTGTAAATTTAAATCGAAGTCTGGTAAAGCCCGCGCTGCGCGCCTCCTGCAGCAGGCATACCGGCTTGTCATCGTAGAGCGTCATGAAGCAGTAGTCGCAGCGGCATACGCCCCGCATCTGCCTTCCCTCCTCATCCCGCAGGATGAGACTTCCAAATCTGTGATCGCACAACCCGTTTGTCTTCTTCAGGCACTGCTCACTCACCATGAGAGAAGTTCTTCCATATGCGATGAACTCGTGCTCTTTCATTCCCGGAACAGCTGTGAGTTCCGCGCGCGTGAGTTCCTCCGGGCAGGTGAACTCACATGTGCTCTGATCACCCGCGAGATCCGCGAGCTGCCGGACGGCCTGCTGCTGACACGCGTAAAGAGACGAGTCAAGAACCAGCTTTTTCCCGGTATCCCTGACGGCGGCAAGTTCCTCCAGATTCTTCACAAGAAATCCGTCCGCTCCGCTGACAAGTGCTCTTTGAATCTGTTCCTGGAGCAGTCCCCGTTTTTTCTCCCGGACAATCTGTACCAGGCTGACGAACACTTCCTTTCCGCTCTCTCTGGCAGCGGAAACTCTCTGCCGCGTCACAAGCCTGTCTGCCAGGTAGATCCTGGTGATCTCCGGCCGCTCAAAAACTGCCGCGAGCTGGCCTTCTGTCTGCACTTCCGCACTGTACCGGCAGGCACGCGCAGGTTCTGCCTGCCATTTAGCTATAGTATCATGTTTCGTGTTTCCTGAAAAGTTCTTCCGGGAATAAAGCGCATAAACCGCCTCTTCCAGCTGTTCACAGGCCTCCCGGCGCATCGCGTTAAGTTCTCCAGCCGGCAGAAACACTTCCCCCGCAAGATCAACGCTGCAGGTCTCGCAGATAAAAGGTGTCCTTCCCAGCTTCATAAGCCGGGCGGCCGTCTCGTCCCGCCCGGCCGGATGGCTCTGCGCCGCACAGACAACACCGCCTTCCACACGCACCTGCGGGCCGTCAGGAAGCCTTCTCATCGTCAGAACAGCCGGGGCGCCTGCCGCTGCCTGAAAAGCAAGCGACACCGGGACCTTTCGCTCCGCTTTCACATAGTTTTCATCAACTTTCCGGTTTACCGCGCCGTCCTTCAGCCTCGGGAACGTCTGCCCCGGCCGTATGTTGAGCTTCCAGGAAAGATCTACCGTGAACGTGTCTCCCGTCCTGATTTCTTCTTTTCCCGTGAACGTAAAGGGGCGGCGGATTTCGTATACATCCTGCGCGTGCAGGTCTGTGAGCGCCTCAAACGTCACACGCCCGTCAGAATTGCTGACCGCCTTCAGTGCTTTTACACCGACATTGTCCGGACGGACAAATGTGATCATGTCAGCTCCCTTGTCCTTCTGAAAATACCCGGGTGTAAAGCCGCCCCGGTTGAACAGGCCGGCGAGCTCTTCCAGATCTTTCCTCGCAACGGTGTATTTGGCGCCCGCAAGCGCGAGATCCAGATATTTCCGGTAGATCGCGGTGACATCCGCCGCGTAGTTGACATTCTTCATGCGTCCCTCAATCTTGAGAGACGCCGCACCGGCATCAAGGATCTGCGGAAGCTGCGCGAGCGAGCATATGTCCTTCGGGCTCAGGACGAACGGCCCTGGCGTATTCACTCTCCGGCCGTCTTCTGTCAGAATGGTGTATTTCTTGCGGCAGGGCTGTGCGCAGCGCCCCCGGTTTCCGCTCCGGCCTCCGCGAAAGCTGGAATACAGGCACTGGCCCGAATAGCAGTAGCAGAGAGCACCGTGGACGAAGACCTCCAGTTCGGCGTGCGTCTTATCATAGATCTCCCGGATTTCCGCAAGCGACAGTTCCCTTGCAAGTACGATGCGACTGGCGCCCGCGTCAAGAAGCATCTGCGCGGCAGCCGCGCCGGTAACTGTCATCTGCGTTGAGATGTGGATGGGAAGCCCCGGAAAGTTCTCGCGGATGATGCGCATCACCCCCAGGTCCTGTACAAGTACCGCGTCAAGCCCGGCCTCGTAAAACGGGCGCAGAAAACTCACGAGATCCTCCGGCGACTCATCCGGCTTCAGAAGCGTGTTGACCGTCAGATAGATCCGGGAGCCGCGAAGGTGAGCGTACTTCAGAATCTCCAGAATCTCCTCCCCGTCGAGATTCCCGGCATACGCCCTCGCGCCGTACATCCGTCCGCCAAGGTACACCGCGTCAGCGCCGGCATTGATAACTGCCTTCGCGATATCCAGGCTGCCGGCAGGCGCCAGCAGTTCCGCCACTTTTCCTGACATCTGTCTTCTCCTTCTTAACAGAAAAAGCGGGCGCCATCTGTTCCGCCCGCCTTTAAATTCCATATTCCCCGGGATAAACTGTCTCAGGTCCGCTGCTTTCCGCCCGCTTTCCCGATTTCATCCTCAAGCCGCGCGATCTGCTTCTGGCATCGCGCAACTTCCGCCTTGAGATCCTTGAGTTCCTTCTGACGCGTGTCCAGCTGGATCTGATCCGTTATCAGCTCGTGCTTCAGATCATAGATTTCCTTGTCCTTTGCGTCGATGTCTTCCTGAAGGCTGTCGGCGATTTTCTTGGCTTTGAAATAGTCGTCTGCGAGATTCAGATAGACCATGTTCACTCTCGTGTCAGAAGGCTGTTTCCGGAAATCTCTGTCCGCGTTCAGCTCCGCGAGCCGCCCGCTCACATGAGATGCCAGCTTCTGCAGATACTCCTCACTCTCATAGCCGGACAGCGTGAATACCTTCCCGCCGATCACGACTTCCACATCGTTTTTATCCGCCATGCCTCTGAAGCCTCCCGCCTTGACCCGTCATCTGATCTGATTATACTCTTTCCCACAGGTCTGATTCAAGTAAGGCCGAGCAGTGCGTAAGCCCTGGCTGTCGCCACCCGCCCGCGGGGCGTACGGTCGATGAATCCGTTCTGGATCAGATACGGCTCGTACACATCCTCCAGTGTCCCCGCATCCTCTCCGAGAGCAGCGGCAAGCGTCTCGATTCCCACCGGTCCGCCGTTAAACTTTCCCGCAATCGTCTGCAGGATCAGACGGTCTGAACGGTCCAGCCCGTCTTTGTCGACCTCCAGAAGGTCCAAAGCCTCCGAGGCGACTCTCGCTGTTATCGCGCCGTCATAGCGCACCTGCGCGAAATCCCGGACGCGGCGCAGCAGCCGGTTCGCAAGTCTTGGCGTCCCCCTCGAGCGTCTCGCAAGCTCCAGGCATCCCTTCTCGTCGATCGTAACTTTCAGGACGTCTGCCGACCGGCGGATAATCTGCTCAAGTTCCGCCGTCGAATAAAACTCCAGGTGATCGACGATCCCGAAGCGGTCCCGCAGCGGAGCGGAGAGAAGGCCTGCCCGTGTAGTAGCCCCGACCAGCGTGAATGGCGGCAGATCCAGCCGCACTGAGCGCGCCGTCGCCCCTTTCCCGATCATGATGTCGATCGCGAAGTCCTCCATCGCCGGATACAGGACCTCTTCCACCTGCCGGTTCAGGCGGTGGATCTCGTCCACAAAGAGCACATCGCCCTCCTGAAGCGAGTTGAGGATCGCCGCAATCTCTCCCGGCTTCTCGATAGCCGGTCCGCTCGTGATCTTCAGATGTGTCCCCATCTCATTGGCGATGATGCTGGCAAGTGTCGTCTTCCCCAGCCCCGGAGGACCGTACAGCAGTACATGGTCAAGCGGCTCCTGGCGCTCCCTTGCCGCCGCGATATACACCTTCAGCTTGTCGGTTACCTTTTTCTGTCCGATATAGTCCGCAAACCGAACCGGTCTAAGCGAACTCTCCTGTATTCTTTCTTCCTCATCCGCCTCCGTGGTGATGATGCGTCGTTCCATAACAAAGCTCCTGACTCATTGTGCGGCAGTCCCTCAGACCAGCTTTTTCATGGCGGCCTTCAGGATCTGCTCGGAATCCATTCCGGATACATCGCCCAGCGACTGCACTGCCCGGTACGCGTCTGTACTCCCGAATCCGAGCGCAACCATCGCCTCGATGGCGTCAGCGGCTCCTGAACTGCCGGCAGCCCCGGCGGCCACACTCTCCCCGCTGTCCGTGTTTTCTTCCGTGCTTTCTATCTTCAGCTTGTCTTTCAGTTCCAGAATGATCCGTCTTGCCGTCTTCGGGCCAATGCCCGGTGCCTTCGATATTTTCTTCTCATCTGCCGAGAGCACGGCAAATCGCAGCTCATCCGTAGAGAGAAAGGAAAGAAGCGACAGCGCTCCCTTCGGTCCCAGGCCGGCAACGCCGAGCAGCATCCGGAAAAGTTCCCGCTCGTCCTTCCCGGGGAATCCGTAGAGCGACGGCCCGTCATCCGTCCACCGCAGGCAGGTGTAAATCTTTACCTCTTCGCCCACAGGCGGAAGTCCGGCAAGCATCTTCTGCGGAACGGAAATCTCAAGTCCGAGTCCCTCGTGGTCAATGATTATGGACGACGGCGTCCTGCCCGCGTACTTTCCTCTGATATATGCGATCATCTCTCACCCTTCCTGTGTCGACAGCAGGTGGTTGATAAACTGCTGCGCCGTGCGGCCGGACAGCCCGCCGTGGCTCATCTCCCAGCGGTGTGCTTCCATGTGGAGGGTGTCTGGTGTCATGCAGATACCGTTTTTGTGCGCCAGGTGATCGACAATGTCAAAGTACTCGGACTGCGTCGGTTTCGAATAATTGATTGTGACGCCGAATCGTGATACAAGGGAGAGCTTCTCTTCCATCGTCTCCGAGCGGTGCAGGTCCTGGTCGATATCCGAGCGGTCGTTCCACGTCTCCTTCACCAGATGCCGCCGGTTGCTTGTCGCATAGATCAGAATGTTGTCCGGCCTCGTCTCCACGCCGCCCTCGATGACGGCTTTCAGGAACTTGTACTCCGTCTCATTCTCCTCGAAGGAAAGATCATCCATGTAGATGATGAACCGGTAATTCCGGGTCTTGATCTGGGCGATCACATCCGACAGGTCTTTGAACTGATGCTTGTAGATCTCTATCATCCGCAGGCCCTTGTCGTAGTACTCGTTGACAATCGCCTTGATGGATGTCGACTTGCCGGTGCCCATGTCCCCGTAGAGCAGGCAGTTGTTCGCCTTGCGCCCCTCAACGAAAGCCTTCGTGTTCTCAACCAGTTTCGCCTTCTGTCTCTCATACCCGACCAGATCGGACAGGTGCACAGACTCCATGTTGTTGATCGCGTGGAAACGCACGCCCGTCTCCCCGTCGGACAGAATGCGGAATGCCTTGTGCAGTCCGAACATGCCCACGCCGTAGTGCCGGTAGAACTGCGTCACGAGGTCGAAGAACTCGTCTGCAGAGACCGCCGCGGCAAGCTTCGGCGAGAGTTCCCGCACCCGCTCACTCACGCTGCGGTTGTACATCTTCTCTGACTTGTCGATCGCATGATAATTCTCGAGGACCCCGAAACAGTTGATCCCGAGTTTCTTCTCAAGCGGCTTGAAGTCGAAATGGAAGAGATCCCGGAAGATTTCAAAATCGTGCCTCGCAAAGATATTGACGGACGCACCGTCCGTGGCTCCCCTTTTCTCGCACGTGATGGAGAAGGGAGTCTCCGTTGAGATCAGCAGATATGTGAGATAATTCTGCCACAAATCTCCGTCAAACCCGTATCTCGTCGCCGTCTCAAGCAGGCGGCGCACCTGCGCGTACACACTTTCCGTCAGCGCCGCGTCCGATGTCTGCCCCGCATCCGCCCGGCGGTAGATGTCCGCCATCTGCATGAGGATGGAGTCAGGCGCAACGGCCCCATAAATTATCAGCTTCGAAGTCTGTCTGTACATATCGCTCCTCCCCGGGATGCAAACATCTGTTCTAATCAGTATACTCAATTACAGGGAAAAATCAAAGCCATCTCCGCCGATGCTCTCCAGTTTCCGGCACATAAGGCAAGTCATCATCTCCGTGCGGCCATGCTCCTGCATGATCCGGATCGCCTCTTCAAAGTCCGATTCCGTCATGCCGTCCCAGTCCCCCAGAAGCCTCACCGTGTCAAAATCGCCCGACACAGCCGCCGACGCGAACAGATCCGGAAGCCTTGCCGAGAGGGCGCTGCGCATCTTCTCAGCTGTCTTTTCGTCAAGACCGGCCGCCGCATCAGACTGCATGGACAACCTCGACAGCAGCATCCGGGCTTTAACCGGGTCAAGCAGCCCGGTCAGCAGGCTCCTGTCGTAAAACGTGAAGTCATAGCGCTTCCCGTTCTGCCCGAACGCTTCCATAAGCTTGTCCTGAAGATATGTCCCGCCGTCCGGAAACATAATATTCAGGCCATCCGCCCCGATATAGACCCGCTCTGCCTGACACAGAACAAGTGCCCTCTGATGGATCGTTCTTACAGAAGGCGGCAGCAGGATTTCCTGCGCCGCGCAGCGGTAGAAGCACTCCGCGGCGATCGTGCTGATCCCGTCCGGAACCTGCACGCACCTATTCTCACCAAACCAGCGCAGCAGCACGTCCCCCCGCGAAAGATAGTCTTCTTCCGCGTGAAACAGTCGGTTCCCGTCCGGAAATGTCACACTTCGTATTCCTTTCCGGTCAGAATACATGTTCGCGATATTGGACAGTGCGCCCTCCCTGATATCCTGCAGGCTCGCCGGAAGGACAAGCTCCTCCAGAAACTCCCGGCCCGAGAACGCATCTTCCTCGATGCAGGTGACACCATCCGGGACCCGGTAGCGCACCGCCCTGCTCTCAGGATTCGTCGCCGCAAGTATCAGACCTTCCGGACTTTTCCGGAAGATCCCGAATCCGTCCGTGCTCCAGACCGGATTCCCCGGCTCAAAGCGCAGGCAAAACGGCAGTGATCCGACGCCGTCGATCCGGCGCACGCCCCTGGGGATCCGCAGACCCGCAAGAGACGTCCCGGCGGAAAAGCCCTCTTCAAGACTCACCAGACTCTCCGGCAGATTCAGCTGTTCGAGCATCAGCATCCAGGTGAACGCACCGCCATCAATCCGTCTCACGCCTTCCGGCACGGTCAGACTGGTGATCTCCGAGCCGTGGGACGAGAAGGCGTTCGTGCCGATCTCCCGCACTGGCTGTCCGCCAAGACGTGCGGGCAGCGTGAGACTACCGGACGGATCGGTCTCTGGCACAAACTCTGTCAGGATGACTCCGTCTTCTGTCTTCTCATATTCAAAAGAACCGTCGCGCATCAGAGCTGCATTCCCTCATCTTCTGTCTTAGTTCCGTCCGTGAATTTCCGAATCTCATCGCGGAGCGTCCGGCTGCGTTCATACAGCATGAACTGGCGGCTGTACTCATAGTACCCGGCGCAGCCGTGCCGGGAGATGAATCGCGCCGCATCCGGTGAGGCCGAGAGGTCCGTCACGAGCACCAGCATCTGGTCGCTCTTGCCGAATGCCTCTGCTGCGAAGTCAAAAATGTTGTCAAGACTTCTCTTCACGGTGTCTGCCGCCTGACCGGCGCTGCGCACGCGTTTCGCGTACTCCTGCCTGATCAGCTCCCATGCAGGAGCCGCGTCTTTGATCTCCTCTTTCCGGATCTCATCCGCCAGGGCTTTCAGAAAGCGTTTTTTACATTCCCGCTCAAAGCGCGCGCCGGCAGTCGCAGTCTTCCCCGCCTCATCAGCCGTCTCTTTGCTCTGCTCGTCCGCCGCCAGGCTCTCAAGGCGTTCACACAGCACGTCCGATGAGGAAGCTTCCGGGACAAGCTCTCCGCAGGAAGCAAGAGGCCCGTGCAGCGCGCGGAGCGCATCCTCTTCCACAACCTGGGCATGCAGAGACGGCCGCAGCGCGTCCAGCAGCAGGCCGATCAGCGTCATCTTCTCATCAAATCCGGCTTCCTTTGCGCGGTGGCATACGTCTTCCGGCGCGTTCCCGGCAAGAATGTCCTGTACGTGATAATCCTCTCCGTATTTGTGATACAGCCGGTAATATGACCCGAAATCTGCGCAGATATGTTCATTGCGGATATACTGACTGATCAGATCCTCGTCGACCGGAAAGCCCGCTTCCTCATAAAGCTTCACGGCCTGCGAGAGGTCCTCCCATCCGCGCGCGGTCACATAGGTGCGGCCCTTGCCTGTATTTTCGATGCGGTAGAAATTGTCGCGGTGAATGTCCAGGTAGCTCACGATGGCGCGGTGCACCTGGGCGTCCAGTGCCCAGGTTCTCCATGCCCCGTAATTCGGCTCGGTCACAATGACCTTGAGGCGGTCGAGAGTCACAATGTCAAATTCACGCACAGACCGGTTGTACTCCGGGGGGTTCCCGGCTGTGACAATCACCCAGCCATCCGGGACCCGGTGATTTCCAAATGTCTTGTACTGCAGGAACTGCAGCATGGAGGGCGCCAGTGTCTCCGATACGCAGTTGATCTCATCCAGGAACAGAATTCCTTCTTTTTTCCCGCTTGTCTCCATCGCCTCATACACAGATGCGATGATCTCGCTCATCGTGTACTCGGAGATCGCAGATTCCCTGCCCCCGAACTCTTTCTTCACGATCATGGGAAGCCCCAGAGCGCTCTGCCGGGTGTGATGCGTCATCGAATACGGAACCAGACAGATATCCAGTTCCTTCGCAATCTGCGCCATGATGGCCGTCTTCCCGATCCCGGGTGCACCTACGAGGAAAACCGGGCGCTGCTCCTGAATCGGGATCCGGTAGTTGCCGAACGCATCCTTCATCAGATAGATCCTGACCGCCCGTTTAATCTGTTCCTTTGCCTGCTGTATATCCATGTCTCCTGCCTTTCTTCACGTTGCCGTTCCGTGCTGCCCGGGGTCATCCTGCTCAACGGTGCCGCGCTCGAGAACAATCCTCGATGCCCAGGCGGGAATTTCCGGAATTTTCTGTTTTCCTTTCAGAAAGACGAATCCAGTCTGAAAGGACGGAGCTTTTTCCGGGAAGGTGCCGATGCCGTCCGTGAAGTAAAGAAGCCCCCGCAGATCCGTGAATTCTCCCGCGCGCTTCATATTCTCCACATAGTCAAACACCGGCCGGAAGTCCGTGCCCCCGGCCCCCTTTATCGGAATGTCACGGCAGTAGTCATCAAGTTCTTCCAGACTTGTGATCTTCCTGTCGGAAAGCACCGCACAGTCACACTGCAGAATATGCAGATTCATGTGACGGAAGAACACGTCGGAATTTCGTATGATCGAATATGTCCGGTGAAGGAAGCCTCTCACCACACTGCCCTGACAGGATCCGGACGTGTCAATCGCTATGCAGAAATCCCGGATTTTTCTCGCCTCCCGGTATTCCAGCGGCTCAACAAGCGGAACATTGCCGTACAGACTCATCCCGTAGGTATAATAGATGTAGTCGAATTCGTCCATGTTCACATGGACCTCTTCCGTCACTTTTGCAAATCGGTCAATCAGATCCCGGTACTGCCGGTCGTCCGGATAGAGATTGCGAAGATGAAACTGTGCATCCCCGCTTCCTTTCCCGTGCCGGCTCTCTGTGGCTTCCTGCAGCATGGCGACACGCGATCGCACCTCATTCCACTGTTTCCCCGGATCCAGATCCTCGCTCTGCATGCCCGCCTTGTTGGTGTAGCGGATCCGGACGTTCTTGTCCTCCGAGAGCCAGAGATAGTGAAGATCCCGCCGCACAAGCGCCCCCTCGTCCAGCAGCTGCTTCATCCGCGGGCCATTCTGCACCAGAGCGTGGTATACCTTTTCCGCCTGAATCTCCTCATCCTCTGCCACAGATGCGATCCGGCCAAGCAGCGCCTTCTCCTCCTCATCGCAGTCAAGCGGCCATTCCTGCGCCAGTCCGTTTGCAAACAGGCTCCTCTCCACCGCTGAGTCCGACGCAAGGTCCCAGGCGTGCAGATCCAGCATGCTGTACTGAAACGGATGCAGATACAGGCAGTGAAACAGCATGTGAAGATATGTCCGGAACACCAGGTTTTCACTTCTGGAGAATGTCTCAACAGCCCAGGCCGCCGGCAGCACGATCTGCCGTCCCTCGGTAGCCGGTCCGAAGGTATTCTCCCTCTGGAGTGCCGCATCGCCCCGCGTGTCTTTTCGGAACACAACCGGCATGCGAAAGAGCGCGCGGTCAAGGAACGGGTGCTGCGCCGCGATACTGTCCCGCACGAATGCAAGGATCTCAGAGGCAAGCTTCTCTTCCCGTTGTTCTCTGTCTTTCTCCATTACACCTTCCCATCCGTCGGCAGATGCCGGATGAGCCCGGCTGCCGTCAGTCCTGTGACAATCCCCGTTCCGACTGCCAGTGCTCCCAGAACCGGAAGAAGCGCCAACACGGCCTCGCTTCCGAGGAGCGGCACAGCCACCAGGATCTGCCCGGCCTGATGGGCGAGCGCTCCGGCGGCAGAGACTCCCGTCACGCCGAATCTGCCGCATTTATACAGCAGTATCATAATGAGCAGACTCACCGCGCCTCCTGCCAGGCTGAAAAGAAAACCGTACAGCCCGGTGAACATCAGTCCGTTCACGAGGATCCTGACCAGATCAACTGCAGCCGCCATGCCGGGTCCTGCTGTATAAAGTACCGCAAGGACAGCAATATTGGCAAGCCCCAGCTTCATGCCGGGCACAGGCAGCGGGATCGGCAGGAGTGTCTCCACGTAACCAAAAAGAATGGCAGCCCCCGTGAACAGAGCTGCCGTTACCATTTTCTGAACTTTTCTGTCTCTCACTGCGCTACTCCGTCGATCTCCTGGTCCTTACCCTTGATGCGGATGACCAGCTGGTGAGGCATGCAGACAATTGTCTGACCGGTTCGGCTTATCGCCCCCATTGTAACACAGATCCTGTCCGGACAGTCAGCTTCCGTGACTCTCACTTCCCCGTCTTTGATGACAACCGTGTTTTCCCCGCCCGATGAAGTCGTGAGCGTGAACTGTGTATCCTGGTCAAGCGGATACAGCCGCGTCTCTCCTTCCAGCGTGATTTCGACCTGAGCTGCAGACTTTCCTTCCGCCGGCATCTGCCGGCCGGCAGAGAGCAAAGCGAATCCGGAAAGCACCCCCGCCAGAATTGCAATGAGGATGATGTCCGCTTTTTTAATCGCTTTTACCGACTTCTTTCTGCTCAATACACCGAATTCCTCCCGGAAAGCTGTCTGACGCCACTCAGAAGCGCTGCGCGATGATCTTTCTCGGGCACTTCTGGGCGCATACGCCGCAGTTCCTGCACTTGTCGTAGTCGATGGACGCGAGATTGTCATTGACGTGTACCGCATCTGCCGGGCAGTTCTTCTCGCAGATCCTGCAGCCGATACAGCCGGTGCTGCAGAGTGCCATGGTGTCCTTGCCTTTGTCTTTTGACATGCAGTCGACCACGTACTGGCTGCCATAGGGCACCATGCTTATCAGATGGCGGGGACAGGCTGCCACGCACTTCCCGCAGGCCCTGCACTTGTCTCTGTCCACGGCCGCCACGCCGTTCTGTACATGTATCGCGTCGAACTCGCATGCCTTCACGCAGCTGCCATACCCAAGGCATCCGTATGTACAGGCCTTCGGGCCTCCGTCCGGCAGAAACGGCATGACAGAGCAATCCTGAACCCCGGAGTACCGGTACTTTGCCGGTGCCTTCCCGCAGTCTCCTCCGCAGCGTACCCAGGCGGTCATGCGCTTCATCGCCCCGGCACTGCTGCCCATGATCTGCGCGATCTGTTTTGCAACCGGCTCACCGCCGACCGGACATGCCCCCACCGGTGCACTGCCGCCTGCGATTGCCTTCGCGCACGCGTCACATCCCGCGAATCCGCATCCGCCGCAGTTGTTCCCCGGCAGGAGTTCCCGCACCTTCGCCT
The DNA here is from genome assembly GCA_002394965.1 of Lachnospira sp. UBA4285. GTDB lineage: Bacteria > Bacillota > Clostridia > Lachnospirales > Lachnospiraceae > UBA4285. The sequence continues at coordinate 10,312 of DGVL01000117.1, read as the reverse complement.
CTTTTTCGTCTACCGGCACCTCGAACTTCTTGCCCATGACACTCAGGAATAAGCCCAGCGCCAGACCTGTGCCACCCACGACAGCGGCGGCAATGATAATTCCACTCATGCTTTTCTCCTGAAAATCTTCGTCTCACATGATCCCTGCAAATCCGAAAAAAGCGATCGACATCAGACCGGCTGTCAGAAGCACGATCGGCATGCCCTTAAAGCTTTCCGGCACATCGTTGTTCTGCGTCTTCTCACGGATTCCGGCCATCAGAATGATCGCGATGGCAAAGCCCACGGAAGTGCCCAGACCGTTGACGACTGATTCCGCCAGACCGTAGGAATCCTGGACGTTGGTCAGGGCAGTGCCGAGCACACAGCAGTTGGTGGTGATCAGGGGAAGATATACGCCCAGGGACTCATACAGAGCGTGGCTCTTCTTCTTCAGAACCATCTCTACAAACTGTACCAGTGCGGCGATGATCAGAATGAACACGATCGTATTCAGATAGACCAGGTCCAGTGGCACAAGAAGAAAGTCATACAGCAGGCTGCAGATCGCCGAGGAGACCGTCACGACCGCGATGACGGCCGCTCCCATGCCGGCCGCCGTCTTTGTGGACTTGGATACGCCGAGGAACGGGCAGAGTCCCAGGAATCTGCTGAGCACGACGTTATTGACAAGCGCCGCGCTCACAGCGATGACAAGCAGTTTCATCAGACACTCTCCTTTCTGTTCTCACGCGATCTCTTTTCCTGATTCCGACGGATGACCCGGTTGCGGATAGCAATAATAAATGCCAGAACAATGAAAGCTCCCGGCGCCAGGATGAAGATATTGGCCGGTGTGTACACGGACTGCGGAATCGTAAATACAGCGGTAGCGCCATTCGACAGAAACGTTCCGCCTCCCAGCAGCTCGCGGATCATGCCGAGTATCGTGAGGGAACACGTAAAGCCGAGCCCCATGCCCAGGCCGTCCATCGCGGACGGGAACACAGGGTTCTTGGACGCGTAAGCTTCGGCGCGTCCCAGGATGATGCAGTTCACGACGATGAGAGGGATGTAGATACCCAGAGCTTCATACAGCGCCGGCACATACGCCTCCAGCAGGAACTGAACCACCGTCACGAGTGACGCAACAATGACGATGTAGGCTGGCATCCGGACCCGGTCCGGAATAAATTTGCGCAGCATGGAGATCAGTGTATTGGAGAGCAGCAGAACTACCGTCGTGGAAAGCCCCATGCCGATGCCGTTGATCGCCGATGTCGTAACCGCCAGTGTCGGGCACATGCCCAGAATCAGGACAAGTGTCGGATTCTCTTTGATAATGCCGTTGTACAGGCGCTCCCCGCCCCGGGAAGCCAGGTGATTGTTTCTATCAGCCAATGGTTACACCTCCCGCTGTCGTAATGTCATTGTTCTGCAGATTCTCAAAGGCAATCAGCGCCGCGTTGATGCCTCGCTGGAAAGCTCTGGATGTCACAGTCGATCCGCTGATCGCATCTACCGTACCGGCTGCCGGATCCCCTCCGGTCTTCACGAGGTCAAAGCTCTTCTGTTTCATACCTGTCCACTGGGAGAGGAACGAAGGATCGGTCTTCGCCCGCATGCCAAGTCCTGCCGTCTCGGAAATAGACAGGATAGAAATCCCGCTGATCGTCCCGTCCGGGAGGATACCGACAGAGAACTGAATGTCCCCGCCGTACCCGTCGTGCGCGGTCACAGTCAGGGCGACACCGGAATAAGTGCCGGCCTTCGAGGCGATGACAAGTCCGCTGATGGAATCGCTCGTGTAGCCGGCCCGATTCAGGAACGGCTGCATCTGCATCTCAATATCCGACGAATATGCTGTATCCGCAGCCATCTCGAATCTGTCCGCATCCGGAAGCACCGTCTGATAGGCCTGGGTTCTGGTCTTCTCCTCCTGCGCCTCGATCGGACCCTTGGTCAGGTCATAGAAGAACCCCAGGATGATGCCCGAGATCAGAGTGATGATGAAGAGACGCATCGCATCTTTTACGATCGAATTGTTCATCTCTCACGCCTCCTTTCCGGCCGCGTCCGGTTTCTGTGGTTTCCTGTATCCAAACGGCTTTGGAACCGTCACGCGCTCGATCAGCGGAACCAGCAGATTGCTGAAGATAATCGCATAGGAAACGCCTTCTGCCGAGCCGCCGAACATTCGGAAGATAAATGTCAGAAATCCTGCCATTGCGCCGAAAATCAGCTTTCCGTCCGGGGTATCCGGGCTTGTCACGTAATCGGTCGCCATGAAGAATGCGCCGAGCATCAGGCCGCCGCCGCAGAGCTCTTCAGCCAGATACAGAGCGTCAAAGCTGTGCCCCGGTGCCAGAAAAAACACCAGAATTGCAAATGTGCCGATATACGCCGCCGGAATCCTGAAGGAAATCTCTTTCCGGGCAAGCAGGTACGCAGCGCCGATGAGAAGCGCAAGGGCTGACGTCTCGCCGATGGTTCCTCCGGTTGTACCGAGGAACTCTGACACAAGCGAAACCGTACCGGCGGCCGCGTCCGCACCGGGCTTCAGAACAGCAAGCGGTGTGGCGCTGCTGACGCCGTTGTAGACAAATCTGGTCATCGCCGCCGGAAAGGAGATGAGAAGGAAGCAGCGAGCCGCCAGCGCCGGATTCATGAAATTCTGCCCGATGCCGCCGAACAGCTGCTTCACGATGATGATTGCGAACACGTCGCCTGCAATCAGCATGGCAACCGGGAGAGTCGACGGGACGTTCATGGCCAGAAGCAGTCCTGTCACCGCAGCCGATCCGTCGTTCACCGTCACCGGCCGCTTCATGCCTTTTTCAAACAGATACTCGCATAGCACGCAGACAGCTATACTCACGACAATGCGGATGAGCGCGGGAACGCCAAAATTGTAGATGCCAAAAAGAGCTGCCGGCGTCAGTGCGAGAAGTACATCGCGCATGATGGAGCCGGTGGTCACCGGACTTCTGAAGTGCGGCCCCGCCGAAACATTGAATTCATTCATCCTTTATCTGCCCGCCTTTCCGGCTGCCTGTGCCTTAGCCTGCATGGCAGCCTTTTTCTTTTCCGCCAGAAGCCGGCGCCTCGCCGACTTGATCAGCTGCGTCAGCGGCCTCTTGGCCGGGCAGCTCCAGGAGCAGCTTCCGCACTCGACGCACTCCAGGCCGTGAAGCTTTTCAAATGCCGCAAGATCGCCCCGCTCCGAAAAGTCTGCCAGTCTGGCCGGAAGCAGACGCTCCGGGCACCCCTGCGAACAACGGCAGCAGTTGATGCAGGACGATTCCGTGAGGCGGCTCACCGGATCCTTCGCAAATACCAGCAGACAGGACGATCCCTTCACGAGCGGAACATCCAGGCTGTACATTGCAAATCCCATCATCGGCCCGCCGCTTATGTACTTTTCCGGCGATCCGACTGCCCCGCCGGCTGCCTTCAGAGCCGATGCATAGCTGCTCCCCAGATGGACACGCAGGTTCTTCGGTTCTTTCACGCCGTCTCCCGTCACGGTGATAATCCGCTCCATCAGCGGCATCCCGTCAAGGACAGCACGCTTGATGGAATACACCGTGTCAACATTGTCGACAATCGCGCCGACATCCGCCGGCAGCATCTTTGAATTCAGCTCGCGTCCGGTAACCGCCTTGATGATCGTGCGCTCGCCGCCCTGCGGGTACTTGGTTCTCAGCGGCACAACCTCTATCCGGTCCAGGTCCCGCGTAAGCTCCCGCATGTGAGCGATGGCTTCCGGCTTGTTGTCCTCGATCGCGAAATACCCCTTCGCGTTGTCAAACAGTTTCAGGATCACCTGAAGCCCCTTCACCAGGTCCTCGCCGTCCTCCATCATTCTCCGGAAATCGCTGGTCAGATACGGCTCGCACTCTGCGCCGTTCACAATGACGGCATCGATCTTCTCCGGATTCTTCGGTGCCAGTTTGACGGCTGTCGGGAACCCGGCTCCACCCATGCCCACAACACCTCCGTCGCGGATCCGCTGCAGTATTTCCTGTTTGGTGAGTGATTCTGGCGAAGCAGGGTGAAACTCTGCTTCCTCTTCCTTTCCGTCGTTCTCAATCACGATGGACATGCACTTTCCACCGGTTGCCAGTGTCCTGGGTTCAATCGCCTTGACGGTCCCGGAAACGCTGGAATGAATCGCCGACGAGACAAAGCCTCCCGGTTCGGCGATAAGCTGTCCCCGGAGCACATGGTCCCCTTTGGCCACGACCGGTTTTGAAGGTGCCCCGATCGACTGAGACAGCGGGAAAACCATCTCGCCATCGGCGGGAAGCATCACGGTCTTCTGCTCCCGTGAGAGTTCTTTCCCCTCAAAAGGATGGATTCCGCCTCTAAACGTTCTCTTGCGCACAGTCCCCTCCTGCAATATAGTACTGTAAGACATGATGTTCCAACCGACATCATGACCGGAAATTACCATGCATTTTACTATAATTGAACAAATTTCGCCACACAGTGACGCCATTTTCGGTTAAAAGGACTAAAAATGACAAATAATTCCCCTATCCGCGCCCGGCTCCTCGATGCCTGCCGCCGCGCCGCACAGTATGAGACGTATGTGTACACAGACTTTCTTGACCTGCAGGGCGTCAGTCTCTACAAGCGTCTTGCCCGCGAGCTGACGGCGGCCCCTTCCCGGCTGTGGGGCGGTTATCCGCAGGCAGAACACCAGCTTGTCATCTTTGGCTCGGAAGAAGATTTCGGCTATCCGCCGGAGCCCCCTGTCACGCTGCTTCAAATCAGACCGGCTGCGCCCAGGTTTGCCGAAGTACTCACCCACCGGGATTATCTGGGGGCACTGATGGGACTCGGTATCCGGCGCGATGTGCTGGGGGATCTTCTCGTGAAGGATTCGGTGTGCTGCGTATTCTGCCTCGACACCATATCCGGATACATAAAGACAAATCTGACACAGGTCAGACACACCCTTGTCAGCGTGTGCGGAATCTCTTCTCTCCCCGATGATCAGCGGCCTGTGACCGAAGACTTTCACTTCGTGGCCGCCTCATAGCGGCTTGACGCCGTGGCAGCAGCTCTTGCCCGTGAGTCAAGGTCAGCGGTCCTTGCCCGTTTCCGGAGAGGCGAGGTATTTGTAAACGGTGTCGAAGTTACCGACGGCTCTAAGCGATGCGCGCCGGGTGACACACTCGTCATCCGGCACGTCGGCCGGTTCCAGATCGGCGACGTACAGGGCGAGACCCGCTCCGGGCGCGCGCGGATCGAGGGGAAGCGGTACATATGAAATTCCGTCTATGGCGCGCAAAAAGCCTTTACTCCTGTACGCATACAAGAGTAAAGGCTTTTCTTTCATCTGATTATTTCAGGGTGTCCAGTCGGGAGAGCTCTGATATCAGTTCTCTTCGTTCTCCTCGGTGGAATAATGCGTCAGCCCCTGATCCTCTGCATCTTTCATGGAGAGATCAATCTTATTGCCGTCCTTGATCTCCTTGACCATAACCTTGACAGTCTGTCCGACCTTCAGAACACTGTCAACGGTATCGACATGGTTGTGAGAGATCTCAGAGATGTGAACGAGACCATCGATTCCAGGAGCCAGCTCAACGAATGCACCGTACTCCTTGATTCTGGCAACCTTGCCTTCGACAACGGAACCCACCGGGAACTTCTCCTCGATGTGAAGCCACGGATCGTCAGACGGGAACTTCGTGGAAAGGGCGATCTGAAGCGTCTTCTGGGTATCTTTCTTTGCTGCGTCAGCCTCTTCCTCAGCCGGCTGCTCCTCAGCCTTCTTGCCTCTTCTCTTGCCCTTCTTCTCGACTTCCTTGATGTCCTTGATGAAGCACTTTACAACATCGCCCTCATGGTACTTGTCGGTCGTGTGCTCCGTGCGGCCCCAGCCCATCTCGGAGATGTGAAGAAGACCGTCAAATCCGCCCAGATCGATGAACGCACCGAAGGACTCAACTCTCTTGACCTTGCCCTCAACGACATCGCCCGGCTTGTGCTCTGCCAGGAACTGCTGCTTCTTCTGCTCATACTGCTCGAGAATCAGCTCCTTGCGGTTGCCGATGATACGTCTCTCTTCCGGGGCATACTCGCTGACATAGAACTCGATCTCCTTGCCGACGAACTGATTGAGATCCTTTACATAGTGATCATCAACGAGGCTGGCCGGAATGAATACTCTCGTTCCGCTCACAGTTACGGACAGACCCTTGTGCGCATCCATAACCTTGCCCTTGACCGTCGTGTGATCCTTATACGCCTTCTCGAGCTCCTCGTTGGACGTCTCTCTCGCTCTCAGATAGGAAAGCGCAACGTAACCATCGCCGTCATTCGTCTTCAGAACCTTTACGCGAATTGTATCGCCTGGCTTGACGAGATCCTCGAGCCTGGCGTCATTATCCTGTGTATACTCTTTCTTTACAACCTTGCCGTCTGATTTGTAGCCGATGTCAAGGAGAATTGCATCATCATTAACCTGCACAACCGTTCCGTCAAGGACTTCACCGTTGTGGATGTTCTTCATGCCCTGCTCCTCCAGCAGCTTTCCAAAATCCATTTCTTCAGACATTGTGTAAAACCTCCTCGATAATTGTATTAGGGGTCGATGCCCCTGCAGTAATACCGATGCTGTCTGCCTTCGCCAGAGAAATAAGATTCAGGTCGGCAAATGTCTGAATAAGATAAGTTTCAGGGCACTCCCTCTTGCAAATCTCGTATAGCTTCCGGGTATTGGAGCTTTTCTTACCGCCGATTACAATCATCGCGTCAACAGTTGCTGCAATCCGGCGGGCTTCCGTCTGGCGTTCCTCCGTCGCACTGCATATAGTATTACATACGATAGTATTGTACCCTTTAGCTCTTATGATTTCAACAATTTCTTCAAATTTCTGAAGATTAAATGTTGTCTGCGATACGACGGTCAGTTTTGCGTTTTCCGGAAAAATCAAGGAATCAGCCTCTTCCTTCGTATCGATCACTGTTGCCGGTTTCCTGCACCACCCGCAGATTCCTTCTACCTCCGGGTGTGTCCTGTCCCCGACGATAATAAGTTCTCCGTCACCGGAAGTAACTTCCCTGGCAATCTGATGAATCTTCAGGACAAACGGGCAGGTGGCGTCCACGATCCGAAAGCCGTCTTTCTGCAGTCCATCGTATACATCCTTTGCGACACCGTGCGAACGGATGACCACCGTGCCCTTTTTGGCCTTCTTCACGTCCTCCGGCGTGTCAAGCACCTTCACACCGTGCTTCTGCAGATCACTCACCACGGTCTCGTTGTGAATGATCTCCCCATAGGTGTACAGCGGGCCGCTGCCCTTCGTCTCGTCGTAGACCGTCTTGACGGCTCTCTGCACGCCGAAGCAGAATCCCGCTGTCTTCGCGAGGACCACTTTCGGATTTTTGCGGCGGATGCGCGCAAGACCTTCGATGCGTTCCACAACCTGCTCAATGGTCATATCCGATGTGTCCAGAAGCAGCGCATCATCTGCCTGCCGAAGCGGCGACACCTCCCGGTGCATATCCTGATCGTCCCGTTTCCTGATATCTTCCCGGATCCTGGAAAGATCCGCCGCCTCTCCTTTTTCCGAGAGTTCCCGGAAACGCCGCATGGCCCGCGTATCCACACTGGCCGTCAGATAGATTTTCAGCTGTGCGTCCGGAAGCACGACCGTCCCGATATCCCGGCCGTCCATGATCACATCCGTGTTCCTGGCCATCTCCCGCTGCAGCTCTACCATACGGCTTCGAACCGCAGGATACCGGCTGACCTGGCTTGCCAGTTTTCCGGTCTCCTCTTCCCGGAGGTGCTCTGTCACATCTCTTCCGTTCACGAACACATGCTGTGAGCCGCCAGAATACCGAATATCCATGGTGACGCCGGCAACGGCCCGGCAGACCGCCTCTTCATTATCCGGGTCAATTCCGGCATCCCGGATAAAGATGCCGATTCCACGGTACATGGCCCCTGTGTCGATATAGGTAAGATTCATCTTTCTTGCCACGAGCCTGGCAATCGTGCTCTTCCCGGCACCGGCAGGTCCGTCCACTGCAATTGCATATCCCATTCTCAATCCTCATTTCCGGCGGCATATTTCGCCGCATTTATTCCAGCCGTATATCCGGTCGACCAGGCTATTGTAAAATTAAATCCGCCCGTGAGCGCGTCCACATCCAGTATCTCGCCGGCCATGAAGAGTCCCGGCACTTTTTTTACACGCATCGCAGACGGGTCGATCTCCCGGACCGACACGCCGCCCTGCGTGACGACGGCTTCGCTGAAATCACCGCTTCCCGTGATCGTCAGCGGAAAGTTCTTGATCACCTGAATCAGTTGAAGCCTCTGGCCCCTGCGGATCTCGTGCACCTTGGTCTGCGGCGCTATATCAGACAGGCCGATGACCTCCGGTATCATCTTCACAGGCAGCAGTTTCCCCAGCGAATTCGCGAAATCCCGGTTCTTTTCGCCCTCAAAGTCTCTGAGAATCCTCTCATCCAGTTTTTTTTCGTCCAGAGCCGGCTTCAGGTCGATGAACATCTTCAGCTCCCGCGTTTCAAGACGCTTTCCGATCCGCGCAGAGGCCGTCAGGATGACCGGTCCGGAGACACCGCGTCTTGTGAACAGCATCTCTCCAAACTCCCTGAAGACTTCCTTCCCGCCGTCCAGTATGCGGACTTCTACATTCTTCAGGCTGAGTCCCTCCATCCTGGCGCAGCAGTCCTCTTTCACGCGCAGTCCGACCAGTGACGGGCGCAGGTCCGTCACAGCCACCCCCAGCTTCCTGGCCCAGCCAAACCCGTCGCCGCTCGAGCCGGTGGTCGGGTAGGAAAGTCCACCCGTGGCTATGACACACGCATCGGCTGCAAGCGTCTGCCCGTCATCAAGTACAGCCGCCTTAAATCGTCCCCCCGCCACTAGGATATCTCTGACCTCGGTGTTCATCCGGAAGCGGACACCGGCTTTCCGGCAGGCCGTCTCAAGTGTCCGGATGACGTCGGAAGCATGATCACTTACCGGAAACACGCGGTTCCCGCGCTCAACTTTCGTCGCCAGTCCCTGCTCATGGAAGAAGCGGATGGCGGATTCATTGTTGAATTTGGAGAACGTGCTGTAGAGGAACTTCGGGTTGGAGACGACATTCCCCGCCAGTTCATCCGGTGCACAGGCGTTGGTCAGATTGCATCGTCCCTTCCCGGAGATATAGATCTTCCGGCCGCATTTTTCATTTTTTTCAACGCACAGAACGGATGCACCGGCCTGTGCCGCGGCATACGCCGCCATCATGCCGGCTGCTCCCGCGCCGATCACAAGTACTGTATTCAAAAAGTCACTCCGTTTCTGTTTTTCTATTCTGCGCTTTTGAGCGCCGTCACCGGATCGATGCGCCGCAGCATCCGGTCTGTCACACTCTGAACCAGCAGCGCAAAAATCAGGATGAGCGCCACGCAGATGAAGTAAGACGGCAGATGCAGAGACACGCGCAGATAAATCCCCGGCAGGCGCAGGACCCTGTTCAGCATCTGTGCAGCTGCCCGGCCGGCTGGAAGCCCAATGAGGATGCCGATCGCCGTCAGGATCATCACTTCTCTATTAATATACAGGCTCACCTCCCGGTCGGAGAATCCCAGGACCCGGATAGTAGCCAGTTCCCGCTCCCGCTCGGATATGTTGGTGGTCCCGAGTGTGTACAGGACAACCACCGCCAGAGCTGCCGACATGATTATTACCACATATACCACCATGTTGACAAGCTTAAAAGATTGCTGGAATTCACTCCGGATCTTTTGTGTTGACACGCAGGCTGCAATGCCCTCTCTTCCGGCCAGATTCCGACACCACGCGGCCTGATCCGTGACCGCAGGCGTGAGGTGCAGCAGTTCTGCATTGGCCTGGTAATCCTGAAAGTACTGATCATATGTATTCCCGGTCATGTAGACATAATTGCCGAGATAGTTGAGGAGCGTACCTGTCAGGATCACCTGCCTCGGCGGCATATCCGCGCTGCCGGCCAGAAAGTCCTCTCCCGGATGAAGTCCCAGAATCTCCGCCGCGTTGATGCTCACCCACACGTCGCCGTCCTTAAGTGTTATCTTCTCCCCGTCAACTCCCCGCAGATCCATAAAGCCATCCGGTGAACTCCCATCTGGCAGGACATACAGTTGAGCAGAAATCTGATCCCCCGAATCATCTTCCAGAGTGAGTGTTGTGGTATACAGGCTCATACTGTCATCAATCTGTCCTCTCTCAGCGGCCTCCTGCGTAAGGCGGCTCAGCGTGTCATCTGCCTGCGAGGCGACAGCCAGGCAGTCGTAGGTGAAAATCCCCCCATAC
>DGVL01000044.1 GCA_002394965.1 Lachnospira sp. UBA4285 | reverse complement strand
TCCTTATCCACAAGAAGCTGTACTTTATTGTCATGGTCATTCATCAGTCCCATGACACTCACAGCACCCGGTTTGATATCGAGGTACTCCTCCATTTTATCCTCCGGCGCAAACGACAGCCTCGCAGAATGGATCTGCTTAGAGAGATCCTTTGTCTTAAACGGCTTATGTCCAGGCATCATCAGCAGATAAAAGCTGGTTTTCTGCCTGTTGCACAGAAACAGATTCTTGCAGATCAGACAGTCAAGCGCTGCATCAATTACATCGCATACCTCCATGGTCGTAGCCGGCGCATGGTCTGTCCTCTTGTACCGTATCCCAAGAGAATCAAGGAGATCGTAAACCCGTATCTCCTTTTCTTCTCTGCCGGCCGTATCCGCCGGTCTTCCGTCATAAAGCTCCATCTGTGGTATCCTTTTTAAGTTTCAACGAGTTTTAGATTTGCGCCGGTTACATATTCACTACATGGATCGGCTTTCCGTCCATCCAGGCTTTCAGGTTGTCAAAGACAATCCGGGCCCGAAGCGTCATGGATTCCTTTGTGGCGAATGCGACGTGCGGCGTCACCAGCGTGTTCGGCGCCCGGAGGATCTCGGTGTCCGCTGCAAGCGGCGGTTCCTTGTCAAATACATCCAGGCACGCCCCGGCAATGGCGCCGTTTTCAAGCGCTGCGGCGAGTTCCTTTTCGTTGACCACGGGGCCGCGGGCTGCATTGACCAGAATCGCCGTCGATTTCATCTCAGCCAGCTCTTTCCTGCCGATCATCCCCCGCGTCGAATCGTTGAGCGGACAGTGCAGAATCACGATGTCCGAACGCCTGAGAAGCTCATCCCTGTCCACCTGGGCGATATAATCCGGCGCGTCCCGGTGGACACTGCGGCTGGACGCCAGAATTGTGGCGCCAAACGCGTGGAACAGCTGTGCGGTCCTGCTCCCGATCTTTCCCAGTCCGATGATGCCGACCGTCTTGCCGCAGATCTCCCAGCCGACAAGGCCGTCCTTTGTGCCGCCGGCGCGGCAGCGATCCTCCACCTCCCGGATATTGCGTGCCATCCCAAGAACCATTCCAAGGACCAGCTCTGCCACGGCTTCCGTAGAATATCCAGACGCATTGCTGACGGCTATCCCGCGCTCTTTTGCCGCGCCAAGTCCCACATGATCCACGCCGGTGAAGGCGATGTCAATGAATCTAAGTGCCGGACAGGAGCGGATGACCTCCTCCGGCATCGGCATATTCGCCAGGATCATGGCGTCAGCGTCCCTGGCCTCGGCAATGAGCGTCTGCACATCCGACGTCCTGTCAAAGTGATTAAAGACAACTCCTTTCTTTTCAAAAGGAGCCTCAAATTGTTCAAGCTCCTCGTCCGAAATTCCCAGACTCTCCATAATGACTGCTTTCATTTCGCGTTCCTCCTGATGGAATCTAAATGTATTGTAGTATCAAATTCACAGATAAGAAAGTTCCTTCCGATGTCACGCGAAAAGGCTGCTCCGCGCCGAAGGAAACGGCACGAAACAGCCCGGAATACAGATTATGCGATTTACATCACTCCACGTCCTGCAGGGCGGCTTCATTCTCCTCGCCGGTGCGCACCTTGACCACGCGCATCACATTGTACACGAATATCTTGCCGTCGCCGATATGGCCGGTGTACAGAGCCTTCTTGGCCGCTTCTATGACTGCGTCCACAGAAATCTTCGAGACAATGACCTCCGCCTTCACCTTCGGGAGCAGCGTCGAATCCACCGGAATGCCGCGGTACTTTTCCGAAGTTCCCTTCTGAATGCCGCAGCCCATGACCTGCGTCATGGTCATGCCGGTCACGCCCAGATCGTTGAGCGCCTTCTTGAGCGCGTCGAACTTGGACAGACGGCAGATGATGGTCACCTTGTGCATACCTGTGTCGTAGATTGTTCCGGTCGCACCGTCCTCGCGCCGCACCTTTACCGCCGCGCTCATCTGCGCCGCGCTTGCTTTATCCGCGTCATCCTCACCGAGATCGGTGTTCTCGTTCACATCCATGTACGACTCGGTGTTGTCAGAGATCGAGAATCCGGCATATGCCGTCGGAAGGCCGTGTTCATTGATATCCAGGCCGGATATCTCCACTTCCGGGGATACCCGGAGGCCGACCGCCTTGTCAATCAGCCTGAAGGCAATGCTCATGATGATGAGCTCATAGACCGCCACGGACACGACGCCAAGCGCCTGAATGCCAAGCTGACTAAAGCCGCCTCCGTAGAAAAGACCCTTCCCGACTCCGTTCGCGCCGGTCGAGAACAGGCCGACGGAAAGAGTGCCCCATATGCCATTCATCATGTGGACCGAAACCGCGCCGACCGGATCGTCGATCTTTGCCTTGTTGTCAAAGAACTCAACCGACAGCACGACCAGAATGCCTGCCACCAGACCGATGAAGAAGGCGCCGATTGGCGTCACGACATCGCAGGGCGCGGTGATGGCGACGAGTCCGGCAAGTGTCGCATTGAAAGTCATGGACACATCCGGCTTGCCGTAGCGCACCCAGGTGAAGATCATAGCCGTAAGCGTGGATACCGCCGCCGACAGATTGGTGTTGAAGCACACCAGCGACGCCATGTTCTGGGCATCCGTGCTGGAAAGTGCAATGGTGGAACCGCCGTTGAAACCGAACCAGCAGAACCAGAGGATGAACACGCCCAGAGCCATCGCCGTCATATTATGGCCGAGGATGGCGTGCGGCTTGCCTTCTTTATCATACTTGCCGATGCGGGGACCGAGCATCCAGGCGCCGAGGCATGCGATGATGCCGCCGACCATGTGCACGCAGGTCGAACCGGCGAAATCATGAAAGCCAAGCCCGGAGAGCCAGCCGCCGCCCCAGATCCAGTGGCCGGACACCGGATAGACAAACAGGGAGATTACCGCTGAGTAAATGCAGTACGCCTTGAAGTTCGTCCGCTCCGCCATGGACCCGGACACGATGGTCGCGGCGGTCGCACAGAACACGGTCTGGAAGAACACATACGCCCATATCGGCATGTCAAGTCCCAGAAACGAATAGTCCCCGCGAATCAGCGGATCAAAGCCGCCGATCAAAGCGCCCTTTCCGTAGAACATGATTCCGAATCCGATCAGCCAGAAGCACGGTGTTCCGATGCAGAAATCCATCAGATTCTTCATAAGAATGTTGCCGGTGTTCTTGGCCCGCGTAAGCCCCGCCTCGCAGAGCGCGAACCCCGCCTGCATGAAGAACACCAGGAAGCCCGCAATCAGCGTCCATCCCACATCGAGGCCATTTGCCAGTATTTCCATACCCTCTTCCCTCCATTGAATCCGTTTACAGGTAAAGAAAAGCAGAAAAAAAGACGCTCTTCGGTTCCCCTCCGAAAAGCGTCTTTGCTTCGATGCAAATACCATAGCGGATCAGATTGAAGTTGTCAACATTTTCCTTTTATTTTCCGAATTATCGTCCGAATCCGGCTTATGCCGTCCCGTCCGGGCCTCTGGCACGAAGCGGAGAAAACCGCCAATTCGAGCCATTCTCATTAAGTATTCAACCAGGCAGTTTCATCTATGACAAATCGTGTGTGAATGCCTGCGCATTTTCATAAAAAATCGACTGCTTTTTCGCGTTAAACCGTTGACATTTCAAAACCACGGTGCTATTTTTACTCTCGTAGCCGGGAACCGGCCATTGCAAAGGCGCAATCGAGAAGAATTCGATTGCGCCTTTTTTATTTTTTTCAAGTGTGGGGAAGGAAACGCAAAGCACCTGACGGTTCCCAAAACGTGGATAGGAGGAACTTCAATATGAGACTGAAGGACACGGGACTTACAACAGAGCAGCTCAAAGGACTTGTGAACAAGTACATGATCGAGACCTACGAGCGTTTCGACTTTGTCGCTGACAGAGCCAAGGGCAACTACATGTACGACGAGAATGACACGCCGTATCTTGATTTCTATGCCGGCATCGCCGTCAACAGCGTCGGCAACTGCAACGAGAGAGTGGTCAAGGCCGTTCAGGATCAGGCTGCTACCATCATGCAGACATTCAACTATCCATACACCGTTCCGCAGGCTCTTCTGGCCGAGAAGATCTGCACGACCATCGGCATGGACAAGATCTTCTATCAGAACACCGGTACCGAGGCCAACGAAGCCATGATCAAGATGGCCCGCAAATACGGCGTTGAGAAGTACGGCCCGCACAGATACAAGATCGTGACCGCCGCGAAGTCGTTCCACGGGCGCACATTCGGTGCCATGTCCGCCACCGGTCAGCCGGACAACGCCTGCCAGATCGGATTCGGCGACATGACCCCGGGCTTTGCGTACGCGAAGTTCAATGACCTGGAAGACTTCAAGTCCAAGATCGATGATGACACCATCGCCGTCATGGTTGAGCCGATCCAGGGCGAGGGCGGCGTGAACCCGGCTAGCGTTGAATTCATGCAGGGACTCCGCAAGCTCTGCGATGAAAAGAACATGCTTCTTCTGATCGATGAGGTGCAGACCGGATGGTGCCGCACCGGCAAGATCATGGCGTTCATGCACTACGGAATTAAGCCGGATATCGTGTCCATGGCCAAGGCGATGGGCGGCGGTATGCCGATCGGCGCGATCTGCGCGACGGCTGAGGTCGCGAAGGCATTCACCATGGGATCTCACGGAACGACTTTCGGCGGACATCCGGTGTGCTGTGCAGCCTCTCTTGCCGCCGTGAGCGAGATGCTCGACAAGGATCTCGCCGGCAGAGCGGCAGAGACGGGCGAATACCTGATGGGCGAGCTCCGGAAACTTCCGCATGTAAAAGAAGTCCGCGGCAAGGGCCTGATGATCGGCATCGAGTTCACCGACCTGAACAGCGTTGATATGAAGCACGAATGCTTCCACAGACATCTGCTCACCACCGCCATCGGAAGCAATATCATGCGCCTGATCCCGCCGCTCACCATCACAAAGGACGAGTGCGACAAGGCCGTCGCAATCATCGGCGAGTCCATCGAGGCTCTGAGCAAGTAAACCGGACGCCTACAGAAAGCAGGGTGAGTTTCATGAAACATATGGTCATCACCATCGGCTGCGAATATGGCGCAGGCGGGCCTCAGATCGGCCGCTTTATCGCTGACGCCCTGGGTATCGAGTTCTACGACCGGGACATCGTCGACAAGGTCGTGGAGGAGACCGGCGCGTCAAGAGATCTCGTCGAGAAAACGGACGTGGACACCAACGTCAAATATGAGGTCGACACGTCCCTGGGACCGAGATACCTGAACCTGACCAACCGCGTCATCTATGTGCAGTTTGATGTCATCCGGCAGATGGCAGAAAAATCCTCGTGCGTCATCATCGGGCGCTGCGCCGACTACATCCTGAAGGACAGAAAGGACACCCTGAAGGTATTCCTGTATGCCCCGAAGGAAACCAGAATCAAGTCGGTGATGGATCTGGAGCATCTGTCAAAGGCTGACGCGACAAAAAAAGTCGAGTACTACGACGAAAATGAGCACGTCCGCTACAAGTATATGACCGGAACTTACCGCGGCGATCGGAGCAACCGTGATATCCTTCTGAACAGTTCGCTGCTCGGATGGGAGAACACAGCCAGATATCTACTGGAGCTGATCGATCTGCGCTACGGCGGGTAATACCGGCATCACAGTCGTCAGCAACGGCGCTGACGGGAAAGAGGCATCTTGCCATGTCCTCTTCCCGCCGGCGCTGTTTTCGTATAAGCCAGTCATCAGGGAATATTTTCCTGTGCCCGGCAGCTGACGATTTTCGCATCGCATTGACACAACAACTGAATTCAAGTTGGAGGAGTTCAGTCCTATGGAACCTAAAAAGTCAGAATTCAATAAAGTCCTCTCCATGTGGGACATCCTGGTAATCGCCTTCGGCGCCATGATCGGATGGGGATGGGTCGTCTCAAGCGGCGACTGGATCGAGCGGGGCGGCGTCATCGGCGCTATGCTCGGCTTCGTGATTGGCGGCGTCATGATCTTCTTCATCGGCCTGACCTATGCGGAGCTCACGTCCGCCATGCCGCAGTGCGGCGGCGAGCACGTCTTCTCGCACCGCGCCATGGGCCCTTACGGATCCTTTGTCTGCACCTGGGCGATCATCTTCGGCTACGTCAGCGTCGTGTGCTTTGAAGCATGCGCGCTTCCCACCATCATCGCGTACCTGTACCCGCCGTTCCTGCAGGGGTATCTCTACACGGTCAACGGATTCGCCATCTACGCGACCTGGCTCGTGACCGCCATGGTCTGCGCGATCCTCATCACGGCTCTCAACATCGTCGGCACCAAGACAGCCGCCAACCTTCAGACCGTTCTGACCGTCATCATCGGCGCGGCCGGCATCCTTCTCATCGTCGGCTCTCTCTTCTCGGGCAATGTATCCAATCTGGACGGCCAGATGTTTGAAGGAGATTCGACCGGCAGCATATTGAACGCAATTCTAAAAGTTGCCCTGACCACCCCGTTCTTCTTCATCGGATTCGATGTCATCCCGCAGGCCGCGGAGGAGATCTCCGGTTCCCTGAAGAAGGTCGGAAAGATGCTGATCCTCTCGATCGTTCTGGCGGTCTGCTTCTACGCACTGGTCATCTTCGCCGTCGGGTATGTCTTGAACCGCAGTGAGATCGCCGCGGCTGTCGGCTCCGCGTCCGGCCTTGTGACCGCCGATGCGATGGAGAAGGCGTTTCACTCCTCCGTCATGGCCAAGGTCGTCATCGTAGGCGGACTGTGCGGCATCGTGACGAGCTGGAATTCCTTCCTCATCGGCGCTTCCCGCGCCATGTACTCCATGGCGAAGTCCTATATGATCCCGACCACCTTCGGCAAGCTTCACCCGAAGCACAAGACGCCTGTCAACTCGCTGCTCCTCATCGGTGTGATCTCGGTTCTTGCGCCGCTCCTCGGGCGCTCGATGCTGGTATACGCCATGGACGCCGGCAACTTTGCCTGCTGCACCGCCTACTGCATGGTCGCCCTGTCCTTCCTGATCCTGCGCAAAAAAGAGCCGGACATGGAGCGCCCGTACAAGATCCGCCATGCGCATTTCGTCGGCGTGATGGCCGTCATCATGAGCGGCGCGATGGTCATCCTCTACATCATTCCCGGTACCGGCGTCACACTGGCACCGATCGAATGGGGTATTCTCATCGCATGGTGTCTGCTCGGCGTCATCTTCGCCGTGAGCTGCAAAAAGAAGTACGGCAGTGAATTCGGCGCCCTGGACAACATCCTCATTGAGAATGAAGGGCCGGGCAAGAAGATCAACGTCACCGCAGCGCCCAAGGACGTATCCGTCGCCATCGACATGGAGCGGATCCGCGCAAAGGAACTCGCCGCCTCTGCTCCTGTACCGGTTGAAAAGAAGACCTTTGGATTCTTCCTTCCGATCTCGGTTCAGTACGGATTCGGCAAGACCGCTGAAGTCGGTAAGCTCGCGAAGCCCTACGGCAAAAAAGCGCTCATTGTCACCGGCCATTCCAGCGCGAAAAAGTCCGGGCTGTACGATAAAGTCAACCATGCGCTGCTCTCAGAGGGCATTCAGACCGCGCTCTTTGACAAGGCAAGGCCGAATCCTCTCACCAGTGACGCCGTGGAAGGCGCGCACTTCCTGAGAGAAACGGGCTGTGACTTCGTCGTGGCCATCGGCGGCGGATCGGTCATCGACTGCGCGAAGGGCATCGCCTTCTGCGCTGTCAATGGCGATGCCATCGACGATTACATCTACGCGAGAAAGTCCTCCGATCTGGCGCTGCCGATCGTGGCCATCCCGACGACCTGCGGCACCGGCTCCGAGGGCAACGGGTTCGCCGTCCTGACCAACCCGGACAACGGCGACAAAAAGTCCCTGCGCTGCGCGTCCATCGCCCCGAAGGTTGCGATTGTCGACCCGGAGAACATGATGACGATGCCGACTCCGGTTCTGGCATCCGTCGGCTACGATGCCCTCTGCCATCTGATGGAAGCCTACACCGCGCGCAACGCGCAGCCGTTCACCGACGCGCTCTGCCTGTACGCGATGCCGCTCATCGTGAAAAATCTGCCGAAAGCCTGCGCAGATCCTTCCGACAAGGAAGCATGGGCCAGTCTCTCTATCGCAGCCACAATCGGCGGCATGGTAATCGGCCAGGCAGGTGTCACGCTGTCGCACGCGATGGAGCACCCGCTCTCCGGGCTTAAGAACATCGTGCACGGGAGAGGGCTGGCGGTTCTGAGCCCATTTGTCATCGAAAAGACGTATCAGGGCAACCGCTATAAATTCGGCAATATCGCCCGGATTCTGGGCGGCATGACGGCTGAGGACGCCGCGCCGCTGCTGCGCTCCTTCTCGGACGAGCTTGGGCTTGAGAACAATCTGAAGGACCTCGGCTTCTCCGAAGACGATATCCCATGGCTCACGGAGAACTGCATGAAGGTCTCCGCCGGAAATCTTGCCAACACGCCGGTCGCGGTGAGTGCCGACATGATCTCCGAAATCTACAAGGCAGCAATGTAGTCCCGGTTTTCCTCCAACTAAACTCAGGAACTGCTGCACGCCGCAGGCCTCCTTCCCCAGGAGGTCTGCGGCTTTTCTTTACAAATTCTCCTCTCCTGTAAAAACGAGCCGCTGCCCGATCCGCTGCTTGTCCGCCGGCAGAATGACCGGCCGCTTTTCGCCGGCTCTCTCCGCCAGATCCGCCAGCTTGCGGGCAAGCGTCCGGCACACGATTTCGTGCGCGCTGGAATGGATCAGATTGTGAAGTTCATACGGATCGTGCTCCAGGTCATACAGAAACGTCTCCTGATAGACGTCCGCCGCACTGTCCGCAACCGGGTCCGCATCCGTCGCTTCCACAGAATACTTCCACCGCTTTGTGCGGATCGCACGGCCGACCTGAGACTCGCTGATCTGAACAAAGATCTCCTGCGGCCAGGCCGGCGCATCCGCACCGAGCGTGCCGGCGGGGCGGGAAAGGAGCGGCAGGAAGGAGTGTCCCTGCAGATCCGGAGGCGGCGTGATGCCGCACGCATCCAGAAGTGTCGGCATGACGTCCACCAGCGAGATGAGTTCCTGTATGCAGCCGCCGCCCGTGAACGGGCCGCCGTAAACAGCCATTGGAATCCGGATGGAGCTCTCGTGACAGGAACGCTTGTATTCCGCATTCCTTGTCTTGAAGTGGCAGCCGTGATCCGATGCAAACAACAGAATCGTATTCTCCGCCAGCCCCAGACTTCGCAGTGCGTCCCGGATGCGCCCCAGCGCCTCGTCCAGACGTCTCACCATCCCGTAGTACCCGGACAGGCTCTCCCAGGCATTCCCCCGCAGAGAGGCCAGATCCGGCGGGATATACGAAACCGGTCCGTTCTTATAGATGTCCGGGGCGGGGAAATCATCAAAGCAGTTCTGAAAATGCGGCTCAAGAAACGAAAGAAATAAGAAAAACGGCTTTCCCTCCGCATTTTTATCTCTATGGTTTTTACAGTCATCCAGAAAGCGGATCGCTGCGTCCGTCAGTGCATCTACCCGGTAGCCGGGAAGCCTGACCGGCTGGTTATCGCCGTCATAGACTACGGTATTATACGCCGTGGAGGTGTGTTCAAGGGAATTGGCTCCCAGCCAGTACTCGTAGCCGCCCCGGTCTGCCTCGGCAACTTCCCGCTGCCCGGGCGCCAGATGCCATTTCCCGATATATCCCGTATAGTATCCGGCTTCCCGGAAGCAGTCCGCCATCCTTTTTCTCTTCTTTGTAAGCGTCAGGCCGTTCCTGTGATGCTGTATGGCCGTGGCATACATGCCGGTCTGCAGGCAGGCCCTGGCAGGGCCGCACACCGGCTGCGGCGTGAACGCATACTCCACATTGGTGCCATGGATCGCCATGTCATCAAAGACCGGCGTGAGCCCCATGGGATTTCCGTGGATACCGGTCGTATCCCATCTCTGCTGATCTGTAAAAAACACAAGGACATTGGGTCTTCTGCTTTTCTCCATGGTATCTCCTCGCATGTATACTGAAATTATCAATACAACTTGCTCATATTACCCTTTGACGCTGCCTGCCGTGATGCCTTCGACAAAATACTTCTGAGCAAAGAAAAACAGAAGTGTCGGAGGAATCATAGAAAGAAATGACATAGAAAGGACATTGCTCCATTCTGTCACACCGCCCGTAGAGTCAATAGACATCTTTAACGCTAATGATATAGCATATTTCTTGGTACTGCTGATGAATATCAGATTATTATAATAATCATTCCAACGCCACAGGAACTGGAAGATTATTACCGAAAAGATCGCCGGTTTCATCAGCGGAAAGATAATTCTTACATATGTGACAAATGGATTGCATCCGTCAACATAGGCGGATTCGTCCAATTCTCTCGGAATTCCTCTCATGAACTGTATCTGCATGAAAATAAAAAACGGATATGTCGCCAGCAGTGCCGGAATCCAGAACGGCATGTATGTGTCATTCCAGCCGAATGTATTAAACATTACATACCGGGGAATCGTAATGACAGAACTTGGCAGCATCATTGTCGAAATCATCAGCAGGAACAGGAATTTTTTCATCGGAAAACGAAACCGCGCAAAGCCATACGCTACCAACCCTGTGGAGAGAACCGTAAACAGAACTGTGGGAATTACCTGCAGGAATGTATTCTTGTAAAATGTGCCATATGTAAACTGTCCGCTTCCTTTCCACCCATTGATAAATCCGTCCATGGAAAAATGATCTGGCAGAAACGTGAGCGAACCAAACAGTTCCTGATTCGTTTTAAAGCATGAGAAAAACAGCCATACAAGCGGATAGACCATGACAACGCCTACAACAATCAGAAAGATGTAGGCGATGATTTTACTTCTGGCTTTCTTATTCATGAATCTAATCCTCCATCATTATAGAACACCCAGGCATCGGAAGTCTTAAACATCAGCACAGTAATAACCAGTACAATGGCAAAAAGAACCCATGATGTCGCTGATGCATAGCCCATTTTCAAGTTTTTAAATGCATCTTCATATATTTTCAGTCCCAATAAATAGGTCCCATGATTCGGCCCACCATTCGTAATAATGGATGGCGAGGTGAATTCCTGAAGTGCATTAATTGTCTGCATCATGATGTTGAAAAAGATGATCGGAGAGATCATCGGCAGTGTGATCTTGAAGAACTGACGCGGCTTGGATGCTCCATCCACTGCAGCGGCTTCATACAATTCCGTCGGAACATTTTTCAATGCTCCCAGAAACAATACCATCGAAGATCCGAACTGCCATACTACCAGTAATACCATCGTGGCCAGTGCCGTATCCGGGTCACCCAGCCAGTTCGGCTGCGGCATATGAAGCGTGCCAAGGAGTTTATTGATAATACCATCTGACATGAACATGAACCGCCAGAGAATCGCAATGGCAACGGAGCCTCCCATAATCGACGGAAGATAATATACGGTTCGGAAAAAATTGATGCCTTTCAGCTTCATGTTCAGAATCATTGCAATGAACAGAGCAAACGCAACCTTGCAGGGCACGGAAATAATCGTATATTTAATCGTTATCCCCAGCGATTTCAAAAAATACCGGTCACTCGTAAAAAGCTTTACATAGTTCTGAATACCCACAAATTTTCCGGATTTTAGTATTGAAAAATCCGTAAAGGAATATATCAGCGACATGACAAGCGGATACGCTTCAAGCAGAAGAAATCCCACCAGCCACGGCATGATAAATAACAATCCCCACTTCCACGTTCTTGGATATTTTCGCACCTTTACAGCAGGAGCGCTCTGATTCTCTTTTCCTTTCCGAATATCCATATATCCTCTCCTTAATAAACAAGAAGGCTCCTGCAGGATGAACTGCAGGTAGCCTCCTGACTGTTTTAATGTACTGTCACTTTGCGGATTTCATCTGGTTCAGTGTATCCGTATACTGTTCAATAATATCTTTGGCGGTCTCTTCCGGAGTCATCTCTCCATAAATCATTTCCTGCAGATCATTTTTACGAATGGTTTCAAGATCTGTATTATTGCTGGCAGATGTATACTTTATGGCGTCTTTTTCCGAAATAGCTGCCGCATCCTGCTGAACCTTATCGATCTTTCCGGCAGCCGCCAGGGTACTCTGAGCTTCTTTAGAAGCCGGATATCCAAGGTTGGTAAGCAGAATACTGTTTGCTTCCGGATCATTGAACATGTAATTCAAGAAATCTGCAGCCACCTCTTTATTCTTGCTCTTGTCATTAATGCTGTAGCCCATATCGCCGGAGAAATCCACACCACTGCATTTCGCGCCTTCAAATCTTGGAATCGCCATAGCTCCCAGTTCCGAAGTGATGGAAGCCTTGTACTTGGCATATCCTCCGACAATATCAAGAAGAACCCCGATCTGACCGTTAATCCACTTGTTATTCTGATCCATCTGACCGACAAAAACCGAAGCATCGCCATATGGCTCACAGGTTCCGGTGTCGTACAAATCGGCGATCAGCTGCAAAGCTTTCGTCAGCTGTTCTTCACTAAATGTCATCTTATAATCCGCATCGACCATACTGGTTCCAGTCTGCTGCGATACGGCTATCGGAAGGATCAGTCGATTCAGGACATCAATATCCGCTGTCATCAGATATGTGTCCGGATCCTGTTCATGGATGGATTTTCCGAGTTGCAGCCATTCATCCCACGTATAATTTTTCGTCAGATCAATTCCAAACTTGGAGGCTACATCTGTATTCACGTACATGACCTGTCCGCCTTCCGAGCAGGAATACAGTACTCTCTCTCCCTTGTATGTGTCAGATCCTTCGATAATCGTCTCCGGAAGCTGACTGTAGTCAACTACCGGGAATTTTGACAGGTCCGCCAGATAATGATCCGCCCCCTGCACATCCGGAACCCAGTTTGCATGAAACTGAAAAATATCAGGAGCCGTCCCTGACGAAAGCTCCGTCATCATTTTTTCATAATAACCGTCATAGCCCTGATATTCTGCTTCAATGGAAACATTGGGGTGCTTTGCCGTATATGCGTCTATTGTCGCTAACAGTGCTTTGTGTCTTGCATCTCCACCCCACCAGGCCATCCGAAGAGTAACCTTGTCCGAAGAGTTACCCGACTGAGAACTTTGCGACGCTGTTTCTGCTTTGGTTGTGGCTGCTGCTGAAGTCGTTGTTTTCGCCGCTGTTCCTCCGCCGCATCCGCTGATCAGGCCTGCTGCCATTCCGGCAGCCAGGCAGACTCCTGTGATTCTTTTAAACCTTCTCATTGCATTCTCCTCTTGGTTGTACATCCCTGCTGAATAACAGTTCCTTCACGTTCCTTGGAATACTTACAGTATAAAGATGGAATTCACTTTTTTCTCTACTGCCTGTTTCATTCTCTCATCCTGGTTTTCTATCATTTTTTTAAAGTCTATCCGAAATTGTTATTTGTTTTTTCCTATGATAGAATTCGAGCAGAACGAAAAGGACGAAAAAGATGTATGAATTACTGATTGTTGATGACGAAGAAATCTCACGGGATAGTCTAGCCAAATATTTTCCGTGGGAAAAAAATGGCTTTCATGTAACTGCTGCTGTATCAAACGGAAAGCAAGCCCTGGATTACATAGAAAAAAATCCGGTTCAGGTCGTTCTCACGGATATCAATATGCCCGAAATGAATGGACTGGATCTGGCAAAAGCTCTTTACAACAAGTCCCCACGGCCGATTATAGTTCTGCTGAGTGCTTACAGTGACTTTTCATACGCTCAGACAGCTATTCGATATGGGGTTCGTTTTTATATCTTAAAGCCTTCCGGATTTCAGGAAATATCCGATACATTTTCACAGATTCGGAAGGAACTGGATGAGCAGTTTCACGACACAACAACGGTAACAGAAAATGAACTTGTTCAAAAGATTCTGCAATTTATCCACGTTCACTTCCGGAACGGCTCACTAAACGAATTATCAAGGCAGTTGTTCGTGAGTCCCTCCTATCTAAGCCAGCTTATCAAGCTGAAAACCGGAAAGACATTTACCGATCTGCTCATAGCTGAAAAAATGAAGCAGGCTCAGCTTATGCTGACTGATCCTGACATAAAAATTTATGCCGTGAGCGAAGCTGTTGGTTACTCCAATCCGAATAATTTCACTCGTACATTTCATGCCTATTACAATCTGTCCCCGAAGGAATACCAGCTAAGCCATGCAAACAAATAAGCAGATTCACTTTTTCAACCTCCGGAAGCGGCACCGCAGACTGCCTGTACGTACACGTTACTTTTTGCATTCTCTTTTCAAACAGGCGATTCTCATGCTGCTTCCGGTTCTTTTTCTCGGATGTATCTGCATCCGTTACCTGACTACGGAAGCCAGAAAAACCATTACAGAAAACAACTATCAGGAGCTGTATCAGTTGAATTCCAAAATGGATGCGAATTTCACCGTAATGGACAACATCTATTTGTATCTGATCACCAACAGCACGGTCAATTCCGGCCTGCGCAAAGCGTACAATGAACCATCATTATCTCTTTCCTCAATTCGCCTGTGCCAGAATGTCGGAAATATTTTCTCGAATTACATCTATGCAAACAGTTATCTTTATGATTTGAAAATATACTACTACAATCCATACAATCGTGTGCTGTCCATGAAAAAACATGGCATCATTCAGGCGGATAAGCTGCGCGATCAAGAGTGGATCTTTCGTTCTCAGAACTTGAGCCAGGATTCTTTCCTGGAGGGTGTAACTCTTCCGGAAACGAGCACCGAACCGGAAAAATGGGTACTCCGTCAATACAGAAAAATCTATTCATCATTGAATGCCAATACCCCTGTCGGCTGTATCGTAATTGACTATGACCTTGATAAAATAGACCAGTATATCCATTCTTCCGGATTTCCCGATATGCAGACAATGGTATTTACAGATAAGAATGGAAACATTGTTTATCAAAGTGACAACAAAGACTATTCTCAGTTAAGCACTCTTATATCGAATACAGATCCGGCCTTTTCAACCAGCACCTTGTCAATTGAAGGCTCCGACTGTTTTATTTCTGCCTTCAATTCCGAACGGACCGACGGGCTGAACTATATTTCAATAACCCCCAACTCGGCTCTTTTTGCAAGTGTGCGAAATCTTCTTGCAATGTTCTCTCTTTACATGATCCTTGCTGTAGCACTGTCTGCACTCCTGGCTCTGTATAAAACACGAAAGGATTTCTCCCATCTCGTCAGCATCTTCGATATTCTGGAGAATCCAGAAGATGCTGTCCAAAAGTCCGAAAAGGAAGTCCCTGACATAAAAAATCCTTACGATCTAATAATCTATAATCTGATCAATCTCTTCCTGCGTCAGAACTATCTGACTGTACTGAATAACGCCCAGGAAGCCCGAATGCAGGTATTAGAACTGACTGCCCTGCAGCAGCAGATCAATCCGCATTTTCTGCACAACACGTTGAACACAATTTACTGGGAAACAATCCGCCTCACGGGATCTGAAAACCAATGCACCCACATGATCACCGACCTGTCTTCCATGATGCGATATGCTCTCGGCAATCCTGAACAGACTGTCACACTCACCGACGAACTGGAATATTTAAAAGAGTTTCTCCGGATTCAATCCATTCGGTTTCAGAATAAATTTTCTGTCGTGTTTGACATCGATGAAAATGTGTTGAAATACCAAATCCGAAAAATACTTCTTCAGCCCCTTGTAGAAAATGCAATTCACCATGGAATCAAGCCTAAAGATGGTCACGGAACCATAACCATCTCCATTCAGAATGGTTCGGATTTATTATACTTCAGTGTCACGGATGACGGAATCGGCATCCCTCAGGATAAATTGGAGTTGCTGCGAAACCGACTGGCATCGGAAGATGACTACAGTCAGCACATCGGATTGATGAATGTCAATCGGCGTCTTATTCTCAGCTATGGTCAGGACTCTGCCCTTTTTGTATCATCGGCTATCGGAAAAGGCACATCCGTTCGCTTTCATATACTAAAAAAGCTGCTCTGACCTAAAAGAACTGCGGCAGTCCGGAATTCCGATTCTGCCGCAGTTCATCATCTTGATATTGTTTCGATTCCGCTTTAGAGCACCGACGCGTACGCCGCCTTGGCACCATCCCTGCGGATCTTCTCGAGATCCGCATACACCTTGTCCTCAAGGCCGGCTACCTTCGTGAGATCCTCGTCCCACATCTGCGTGTCAGACAGAACATCCTTCACGAGGGTCTTGTCATCAGCGTCCTTGTGCGCCCAGTAGAAGTCCAGAGCCCAGGCGTCATCCTGAATCTTGTACTCGTTGCCGGCAGCGCGCTTGCCGATGAGGCCGTCCGCCTCGCGGCGCTGCAGATTCGTCGAGTAGAACGCGATGTACGCCGCAAAGCCCATGCACAGTGCCTCTGGCAGCTTGCCGAACTTCTCGTTGTACTCAAGAAGCGACGGAAGATCTCTGGCTTTCCACTTGGAAGTGGAGTTCAGAGAGATGCTCATCAGCTGATGGTCGACAAATGGGTTGTTGAACCGGTCGGTCACGGCCGCCGCGAAGTTCTCGCAGTCCGTCTTGTCAAGCGGCAGGATCGGGATGACCTCGTCCAGGAGCTTGTTCATGAAACCGTGAACTGTCTCATCATGCATGCAGTCGCGGACAATATCAAATCCTGCCAGGTATGCGCCCAGAACAAACCCGGTGTGCGCGCCGTTCAGGATTCTCACCTTTCTCTTCTTATACGGAGCCACTTCCGGAACGACGTGGACATTAAGCCCCGCCTTCTTGAACGGCAGCTTGTCCGCCAGCGCTTCCGGTCCTTCGATGTACCACACGCCGAATACCTCGCCGATATCCTTCAGGTCATCCAGGTATCCGTTCTCTTTATCCATCTGCTCTGCCATGGCGGCGTCTCTCACGCGGCCCGGAACGATCCGGTCAACAAGCGTCGAGCAGAAGAGGCATTCATCCGTGATGTACTTCTTGAAGTCCTCTCCGTACCCCCAGTCATCCGCATGCTTCAGTACATCCTTCTTGAGCTCCTGGCCGTTCGCGTCAATCAGCTCGCAGGAAAGGAATGTGATGCCAGGCTTGCCGGCCTTGAAACGCTTGTAGAGCAGCACTGTGACCTTGGCCGGGAACGACGTCGGCGGCTGCTGATCCGGTGTGCAGGACGGATCGTATGTGATGCCGGCTTCGGTGGTATTGGACGCCATGTACTCCAGATCATCGGAGACGGCGATCTCTTCAATCTTCTTCCAGTCCGCCGGATCATACGGATTATAGCAGGCGTCAACCGAAGAGATCACGCGCTTCCTGTCAACCTTCTCTCCGTTCTCCGTGCCGCGCAGATACAGCGTGTACAGGCCTTCCTGCGCATTGATATATTCCGTCAGGCCGCGGTCGATCGGCTGCACAAGCGCCACCTTGCCGTTCCAGCCAACCTTTTCGTTGGCCATGTCAAACCAGTAGTCGACAAAGGCGCGCAGAAAATTGCCCTCGCCGAACTGCAGCACTCTGACCGGTGCGCCCTTTTCAAGGATGTACCCCTTGTAGCCGCTCTCCCTGAGCACTTTGTAATTCAACTTTTCCATAAAAGACTGCCCTCCCGTTTGATTTTCTTGACTAACCGCGCTTACTTTTGACTTTTCAGCTCATTGGATTTATTATACCATCAATCGTATGAAAGTGCTTACATTTTATTGTTTGTCAAAGATTTTTTTGGCGGAGGCCTCCGGCATATGAATTCTTCTTACAACCGGCTTCACTACCAGACCGGCATGATCTGTTTTTTCTTAAGCGGTATCGGCGCCATATCTTCCGGCATCATCGTCAGCCTTCTCCGCGACCGATATGGCTTCGGTTACGGGTTCACAGGCACTCTCGTGTCGGTGATGAGCATCGGCAACATGATCTCGCTTCTTACCGCCGGCATCCTTCCGGATCTGATCGGCGAGAAGGCGACCTCACTGATTCTGTGCAGCGGATACGCGATCGGCTACGCGCTGATGGCCTTCACGGGAAGTCCGGCGCTCCTGCTCTTTGCCTTTCTGATCGCCGGCATCGCGAAGGGCTGCACTGCCAACAAGTGCACGGTGCTCTCCGGCAGCAACACCGACGACAAGCCCCGTGCCATGAATCTGATGAACGCGTGGTATGCACTCGGCGCGCTGCTGTGCCCC
>DGVL01000114.1 GCA_002394965.1 Lachnospira sp. UBA4285 | reverse complement strand
CCCTTAGCAGGGGCGCCTCTTCGGCCTCTTGAGTACTTCTCCATCAACCGAATTCAATTCGATATGCAATTTCCGCAGGAAGATACTTCTTCTGCAGAGACTATAAGATTATACAAAACTCATGCGCACTTGTCAAACTAAACTTACATAAATACGTCTTCTGCGCATACAACTGTTCACACAGGCGCGAATAGAACACCGCGGCGGACGAACCCTTTCAAACCTCTGCGATCTGGTTCTTCCGCCGTGTTATTTTTCCCTTGGATCATTAATTTCGAGACATCTCGAGGAGTTTCTTCTTCAGTTCGTTCTCAATACCGGAAAGCTCGGCCTCCGCATCCTGTCTCTTCTGCCTGCCTTCTTTCTGGATTGCGGCAACTTCATCCAGTGTACTGATGAGCTGTTCATTGGTTGCTTTCAGTGTCTGAATATCGACAATACCGCGCTCTGACTCTTTTGCACTCTCGACGGCACTGGTTCTGAGTTTTTCAGCATTCTTCTTCAGAAGTTCGTTCGTCATCTCCGATACAGCGCGCTGGGCAGCCGCTGCCTGACTGGCGTGTTCAATACCGAGCGCAATGACCATCTGGGACTTCCAGAGTGGGATCGTGTTGACAAGAGTTGTCTGAATTTTTTCCGCCATCATAGTATCTGAGCTCTGCACCATGCGAAGCTGCGGTGCCGTCTGCAGAGCAATGGTGCGGGTCAGCTCCAGATCATAGAGTTTCTTCTCAAAGCGCTCGCACTGCGCAGCCAGATCCCTGGCTGCCTGGGCGTCTTCCGGAAGGCCGCTTTCTTCTGCCTTTTTCTGCAAGTCTTTAAGCTGACTTTCCCGCACTTCCTGAAGCTTCGTTTTTCCAGCCAGGATGTACATGGAGAGTTCCTTGAAGTAATTCAGGTTCAGATCATACATCTGATCCAGCGTCGCAATATCCTTGAGCAGCGTCTGCTGATGCTTCTCCAGTTCTCCTGAGATCACTTCGACATTGGTCTCGACTTTCGTATAATTGGTCTTCAGCACTTCCAGTTTGTTCCGGCTTTTTCTAAAAAGACCCAGAAAGCCTTTTTCTTCGTTGTCGACGTCAAAATTCTTAAGCTGAACGATCAGATCCGTGATCATTCCGCCGACTTCTCCCATATCCTTTGTCCGCACCGAGTCCAGTGTCTTTTCCGAGAAATCCGCCATTTTTTTCTGCGTTCCGGCACCGTAGCTCAGTATCGCCTCAGAATTGGAAAGGTCGATCTTCCCGGCGAATTCTTCCGCCTGCTTTACTTCCTCAGGCGAAAGAACATTTTCCGAGATTTTTTCCGCCTGTCTTACAAGAGTCTCTCCCTTGCTGTCAGCCTGTACGGCCGGAAGCGGATCACCGAATGTGAGAACCGGAGATGCAGTAACTGTCTGCTCCTGTCTGCTTTCTTCCATTTTCAACCCCCTTATTTACTATTTATTCTTTGTTCTGACTGCGGATGCCGTCACCCGCCAGACCATCCTGTTTCATCATCGTCTTCATGACGGAGATATCCGATGCCACGTCCCACGAAAGATTCTCAAACATAGAGTCAAGCAGCTTCTCATACGCGCTGATGATTGTGTCCATCGAGTCCTCGATGTCCTTCCTGGTCTTCTCCACATTCGGCCCGGCAGGCTGGTTGTTAAGATCCACATATGCCTTGAGAAGCTTATCCGTCGTCGGAAGGTAATAATTCATAAACCGCCGGAGACCGGAGGCACTCGACGGATCCTTTTTCACGGCGTCAAATATACGCTCCATGATCGCCTGCAGACGGTCCAGTTTTCTGCTCATTCCCTCTTCCGGAATTGCATCGTTGGCCGCCTGGACAGAGAGCATATAGTTTCGGCCCTGCTCCAGAATCTGCTGAATCTCCCTGCTGTACTCTTCTTTTTCTGATCCCGGCTCCTGATCCGCCTGGAGAGGCTTTTTCCTCGCGGTATCTTCTTCGGCCGTCCTCTGACTTCTTGCCGATTCTACGCGAAGGTACTCGTCATATGTGTCCTGTGTCAGAAAAAGCGTCCGACTATCCTGTGAGATATGCGCCCACTGGAAGTAACGGTTCCGGATCATCGCATTCAGACATGCGAGTGCGTCTTCCTGCGTCTGCCCGGTTCCATCAGCCAGTGCCCGGATATCATAATACGGTTTATTTCCGACAATATCGCCATACTGATAGTACCTTTTAACCAGTTTCTGAATCTTAACTCCGCGGTACAAAAGCCAGCCGTTTAAACCCGCCAGTACGGCAAGTACCAGCGCCGCAGCAGCCGAAATACCCACCGCGAATATCGCCGGAAATCCCCAGAAGAAAAGTCCGGAAGCCCCCACAATAGTGGAAACCGTGCCGCCGCTCTTTTTCACGGTTCTCTGAAAAAACGGCGTTTTACCGGAACCTCTGTGCCCGAAACGAGCCGCCATCTCCGGAATGTCATAGACTGAGCGGACATTCCTGTCCCGGTCATTGGATGCAGAAGCGCTTCCAGCACTTTCCGAAAACTGCTGTGCGGCTGTCTTTACGGTTTGCTGAATCTGGGAAGTCGCTTCGCTTATATCCTGATTCAGATGGCTGAAATCTCCGCTCGAAACGGCCCGGTTGATTGAATTCATGATTTCGCTGCCAGTATCTGCCAGACTCGAATAAAGATCACTGCTTTTTCCCACGGATGTTCCTCTTGCTCCTGAATACTTCTGCTGAAACCACCACGCGCAGACCCTTTCTCAGAGAAAGAGCCTGCGCACAGATTCTGTATTATCCTTCTGTATCCGTTTCTTCACTCTGCGGATCATCTTCATCGAAGCCTTCCGCGTCCTGCTCACCATTCTCACGCACCGGTTTCTTGCGTATCTTCGCGATCGAAGCCACCTTCACGCCGTCGTCAAGAGAGATCAGCTTGACGCCGGAGGTTATCCGGTCAAGAACCGACACATCCGAAGCCCGAAGCTGAATGATGACGCCTTCCGTCGTTACAATCAGAATCTCCCTGGTGTCATCTACCATCTTTGCTCCGACGACATCACCAGATTTTTCAACGATCTTGTAGCACTTGACACCTTTGCCGCCTCTGTGCTGTGTACTGAATCGCGTGATCTGTGTCCGCTTGCCAAGTCCCATCTCTGAGACGATCAACAGCTGACTTCCCTCTGTGTTCAACTGCATTCCGACGACAGCATCGTCCTCTTCCAGCGTCATGCCCATGACACCCTGCGCACTTCGTCCGGTCGGCCGCACATCGGTCTCCGGGAAGCGGATACACATTCCCTTCTTCGTCACCAGGAAGATATCCCGTGTAGAATCCGTGAGCTTCACCTCGATCAGGTCATCCCCCTCCCGAAGCGTAATCGCCTGAATTCCGTTCTTGCGGATATTCGCGAATTCCTGGACCGGCGTCTTCTTGACGAATCCGTTCCGTGTCGCCATGAACAGATACTGCCCCTCCGTCAGATGGCGCACATCAAGCGCGATGACAGCCTGAATCGTCTCATCCGGCTGCAGCTGCAGAAGATTGACAATGGCCGTTCCTCTCGCTGTTCTTCCAGCTTCCGGAATCTCAAAGGCGCGCAGCTTGTACGCCCTTCCCGTATTGGTGAAGAAGGTCAGCATATGGTGATTGGTTGTCATGAAGAGATCGACAATATAGTCGTTCTCAATCGTCTGCATTCCGCGGATCCCGCGTCCTCCGCGATTCTGGGCCTTGAAATTATCCGGCGTCATACGCTTGATATAGCCCAGATTCGTCCGGCATATAATTGTCGGCTCATCCGGGATCAGATCTTCCGTCAGAAGTTCTGCCTCGTCATAACTGATGGAAGTGCGGCGGTCATCGCCGTACTTTTCGGAAATCAGCGACAACTCGTCCCGAATTACACCGAGGAGTTTCTTCTTGTCAGCCAGAATCGATTTATAGTATTCGATTTTCACTTCCAGATCGTGCAGCTCGTTCTCCAGCTTCTCCCGCTCCAGACCGGTCAGGGTGCGCAGTCTCATGTCCACGATGGCCTGAGCCTGGGCGTCGGAAAGGCCGAATTCTTTCTCCAGTCCTTCCTTCGCGATCACAACGGTCTGCGACCCGCGGATGATCTGAATTACCCGGTCGATATTATCCAGCGCGACAAGAAGACCGCGCAGAATGTGCGCTCTCTCCTCCGCTTTGTTGAGATCATATTTTGTCCGCCTGGTGACGACATCTTCCTGATGCATAAGATAATACATCAGCATGTCGTGCATATTCAGGACCTTCGGCTCATTGTTGACCAGAGCCAGATTGATGACGCCGAACGTATCCTGCATCTGCGTGTGCTTGAAAAGCTGATTCAGGATCACCGTCGGTGTCACGTCGCGGCGGAGTTCGATGACAATGCGCATACCGGAGCGGTCCGATTCATCCCGCAGAGCCGTGATACCGTCGATTTTCTTTTCTTTCGAGAGGTTGGCGATGGACTCGATAAGTCTTGCCTTGTTCACCATGTAGGGGATCTCTGTCACGACGATCCGGTTTTTCCCATTGGCCATGGGCTCGATATCGGTCACGGCGCGCACAGTGATCTTGCCCCGGCCGGTGCGATATGCCTCTTCGATGCCGCGGCGCCCGATAATCTCCCCTCCGGTCGGGAAGTCCGGCCCCTTGATGATGTCCATGATCTCGTCGACAGACGTATCGCGATCCTCATGGATGTTATTGTCAATGATCTTAAGACATGCGGCGATGACCTCCCGCAGATTGTGCGGCGGGATATTGGTTGCCATGCCGACTGCAATTCCGGATGCCCCGTTGACAAGGAGATTCGGAAAACGAGCCGGAAGTACTGTCGGCTCTTTTTCGGTCTCATCAAAGTTCGGCTGAAAATCAACCGTGTCCTTGCCGATGTCTGCCATCATCTCCATGGAGATCCGGCTGAGCCTCGCCTCGGTATACCGCATAGCCGCCGCACCGTCGCCGTCCACAGATCCAAAATTGCCGTGTCCGTCCACCAGCGGATATCTCGTCGAGAAGTCCTGCGCCAGCTTGACAAGTGCGTCGTAAATCGAACTGTCGCCGTGCGGGTGATATTTACCCATCGTATCGCCGACGATACGCGCGCACTTTCGGTGCGGCTTGTCCGGCGTATTGTTCAGTTCGATCATGGAATACAGAATCCGGCGCTGTACCGGCTTCATGCCGTCCCTTACGTCCGGGAGCGCGCGGGATGCGATGACGCTCATCGCGTAGTCGATGTAGTACGAGCGCATCGTCTTGTCCATATCCACGTCAGTTATCTTTTTATCAAAAATATGTTCGTCCATCCGATCCCTCTGCCGTTAAGACCCAATGTCAAATGTCGAGATTCTTCACAAATTTTGCATTCTGCTCGATGAACTCCCGCCGCGGCTCGACCTTGTCGCCCATCAGCGTGGAGAAGGTGACATCCACATCGGCCTCATCATCGTCGTCCATGTTGACGCGCAGCAGGATTCTGTGATCCGGATCCATGGTTGTCTCCCACAGCTGTTCGGCATCCATCTCACCGAGTCCCTTGTAGCGCTGAACCTTGTTGCTCTGGTCGCGGCCGATGTCCGTCATGATCTGATTCAGCTCATCGTCGCTGTAGGCGTACCATATCTTTTTGTTCTTCTCAATCCGGTAGAGCGGCGGTTTCGCCAGGAACACATGACCCTGGCGGATCAGATCCGGCATGAACCGGTAAAGGAATGTCAGAAGCAGCGTTGCGATGTGGGCTCCATCCACATCGGCATCGGTCATGATGATGATGCGGTTATACCGCAGCTTGCTGATGTCAAAGTCGTCATGGATCCCGGTTCCGAAGGCCGTGATCATGGCCCGTATCTCAGCATTTTCAAGGACATGATCCAGGCGCGCCTTCTCGACATTCAGGATCTTGCCCCGAAGCGGCAGAATAGCCTGCGTCGCGCGGGAACGGGCGGTCTTGGCAGAACCGCCGGCGGAATCGCCCTCTACGATAAAGATCTCACAGTGGGACGGGTCCGGATCTGAGCAGTCAGCGAGCTTTCCCGGCAGTGCGGTGTTCTCCAGCGCCGTCTTCCGCCTGGTCAGATCCCTTGCCTTGCGGGCAGCCTCTCTGGCGCGCTGGGCCAGTAGCGACTTGTCGCAGATGGCCTTTGCGATGTCCGGATTCTGCTCCAGAAACAGCGTGAGCTGGGAAGACACGACAGAGTCAACCGCCGTGCGGGCGATTGTGTTGCCGAGCTTCTGCTTGGTCTGCCCCTCGAACTGCGGATCCTCGAGCTTGACAGAGACGATGGCGGTCAGCCCCTCCCGGATATCGTCTCCGGAGAGCGGCTGCTCCGAGTCTTTAATAATCTTGTTCTTCTTCGCGTAGTCGTTGAAGGTCCGGGTCAGGGCATTTCGAAAGCCCGTCAGATGCATGCCGCCTTCCGGCGTATTGACATTGTTGACAAAGCAGTCGACGATTTCGTTGTACCCGTCATTGTGCTGGAATGCCACATCAACGTATACACCTTCCTTAAGGCCTTCACAGTGAATCACCTTCGGATACAGCGGCGTCTTGCTCCGGTTCAGGTACTCGACGAATTCCGTGATGCCTCCCTCATAGTGGAACACCTTCTCCTGTTCCTGTCCCGGTCTATCGTCGGCAAGGCGTATCGTCAGTCCCTTGGTCAGGAATGCCATCTCCCTGAGACGCGCGGTGAGAACGTCAAAATCGAACTGCGTCGTCTCCGTGAAGATCTCCGGATCCGGCTGAAATGTGATCTCCGACCCGGTGTCGCTCATCTCGCACGTTCCGATTTCCTTCAGAGGGTAGCATATCCGGCCCCTCTCGTAGCGCTGCTCGTAGATCGTCCCTTCTCTTCTTACCTTCACGTCAAGCCACACGGACAGCGCATTTACAACCGACGCGCCGACGCCGTGAAGACCGCCGGATACCTTGTATCCGCCGCCGCCAAATTTTCCTCCGGCGTGCAGAACTGTAAATACAAGTTCAATTGCCCGCTTCCCGGTCTTGTGGTTGATGTCGACCGGAATGCCGCGCCCGTCATCTTTGACCGTGACAGAATTGCCCTCATTGATCGTGACGGAGATATTTTTACAGAATCCGGCAAGTGCCTCGTCCACGGAATTATCAACGATCTCGTAGACCAGATGATGAAGACCGCGGGAAGAAGTTGTGCCGATATACATGCCTGGCCGCTTTCTCACAGCTTCCAGACCCTCGAGTACCTGGATCTGATCGCCGCTGTAATTCTTTTCTGCCTCTTCACTTGCCATTTTGTATGACCTTTCCCTTTTCTACGTAAAAAACCTTCGTCTGTCTGTCTTCCGGCTGCAGAGTGTGACTCCTGACAAATTCATCAATGCCCGTACATGTGATGATAGTCTGAATCCGGCTGATACTCGCAAGCAGATACTCCTGCCGGCGCCGGTCAAGCTCAGAGAGCACATCATCCAGCAGCAGAACCGGATCGTCATGGATGACGCTCTTCACCAGCTCAATCTCCGCCAGTTTGACACTAAGCGCAGCCGTGCGCTTCTGCCCCTGGGAACCGAAATGCTTCACATCCCTTTCATTGATCAGGAATCCGAGATCATCATGATGTGGTCCCTCTCCGGTCTGCCCGAACCGCAGATCTCTCTCATGCCCCGCAGCCAGCCGGTCCGCGAATGTACCGGAATCGGAATCGGGAAGATACACAATCTGCAGATGCTCCTGTCCGCCGGTTATATCCGCGTGAATCTTACCGGCAATGGGACTGATCCGGCTTATAAATTTCTTTCTGCCGGCAATCACCGTCTCACCATACAGCGCCAGCTGCTCATCCAGAACCGAAAGCGTAGCTTCATCCGCTTTCGATGGCGCCAGGGACAGAGTTTTCAGAATTCTGTTCCGGTTCTGCAGGACCTTGTTATAGCGAAGCAGCTGATTCAGATAGATTCCGTCGATCTGACTCAGCTCCATGTCCATGAAGCGCCGCCGCACCGCCGGGCCCTCCCGTATGATGTCAAGGTCCTCCGGCGAGAAAAACACAAGATTGAGCATTCCGAAAATCTCACTCATGCGCCGGACCGGTATTCCGTTGACAGCGATTCCCTTCGCGCTGCCTGAGCGCAGATGGACGTCAATGCGATTTCTCATACCGTGCTTGTCAAGAAACAGTTTGATATGAGCCTCGCTCTGCCCGATCCGGATCATCTCCCTGTCCTTCGCGCCGCGGTGCGACCGGGATGTTGCTGCTACCGAGAGAGCCTCCAGGATATTGGTCTTTCCCTGGGCATTGTCGCCATAAAAAATATTTACAGAGGGACTTAAGGCGATCTTCAGATATTCGTAATTCCGGAAATCTTTCAGCTCTGCGGACTCAATGATCAACTTTAGGATTCCTTCTGCACGGTGAATGTCTTACCCATATAGCCTATTTTCTCTCCGCCGGTCAGCTTTCTGCCCCGGCGCGTCTCTGTCTGTCCGTTCACGGTGACATCTCCGCCCTGAATGACGATCTTTGCCTCGACGCCGGATCCGACCACTCCGGCCAGCTTAAGCGCCTGGCCAAGTTTGATGAAATCACCCGTAAATGAAACGCTATCCATCTCACACTCCCATGTTGACCGGAAGGATCAGATACAGATATGAGCTCTCTTCGTCCCGGATGAATAGCGGACGCTTGGAACCGGAGAAATACATTGTCACCATTTCGTCCGGAACAACTTTCAGAGCATCCAGCAGGAATTTCGGATTAAATCCGATCATGAGCTCCTCTCCTTCTACCGTTGCCGGGATCCTGTCATTCATCCTGCCGAGTTCCGTGTTGGCGGAAACTTCCATCTCGTCCTCTCCGATTTTCAGCGCAATCGGCTTGTGTTCCGTCTCGCGGATCATCGTAGTCGAGCGGTCGATGGCTCCGGCAAAGTCATTCTTGCTTACCGTCACCTTTGTCTCGTAGTCGCAGTTGATCATCTGCTGGATCCGGAAATATTCGCCTTCGATGAGCTGCGTGACAACCAGTGTGCTGTCAAAGGCGAACATGAGATGATTCTTCGTGAAGAACAGTTCAACTTTGCTGTCGGTATCATTTCCCAGAATTCTTGCGACTTCCTGCAGTGTCTTTCCCGGAACAATCACTTTTTCGTCGTCCGGTGTTCCGTCAAGCTTCACAGTGCGAAGTGCAATTCTGTGCCCGTCCAGCGCGGCGATACGCAGTACGCCGTTGCGGATCTCAAAAAGCTCCCCCTGCATCATTTTGTTGTTGTCATTAGGGGCAGTGCAGAAGATTGTCTGCTCAATCAGGGACTTCAGCAGGAACTGGCTGAGTGTGACCGCCTTGTCCTTTGCAATGGCCGGAAGATATGGAAATTCCTCACCGGACTGTCCGGGAATATTAAAGACAACGGAACCGCAGGTGATGGTCATCGTATTGCGTTCATCTGTCTCGATGCAGATCAGATCATCTGGCAGTTTCTTTGCGATGTCACTGAAGATTCTCGCATTAATGGCAACCGTACCTTTTTCAACAATCGTTCCATCTGTGACCGTAGATATTCCAAGTTCGGTGTCATTTGCCGTAAAAGTGATCTGATTGGTTCTGGCGTCTATGAGAATACATTCAAGAACAGGCATAGTCGTGTGTGTTGGGACCGCCCTTGCGACGGTGTTGATTCCCTTTAAAAGATCCTGTTTGCTGAATGACAGTTTCATGTTGTGAAAACTCCTTTCCACTTTCAGTCTGGTGTGGCCGGCTGTATGTATGTATATATATTTTTCCGCCGTCGTAGCCGTAGGGGCCGCGCAAAAGCTGAAAAATACCACCAGGCCCGCTGTTTGTGCGGTTCCGGATGTGTAAAACAAAACGGATCGGCAGCGGATTGCACCGGGAATTCTTTTGAAAACTCCCGGAATTTCCGCTGGTCTTTTCCCTAAGCTTCTTTGCGCCATGCACGCCTTTCAACCGGTGTGCACGGACAATCCGCTGAGATTCCAGGGTATTTGCGCATTCTTTTGTACAGCGCTTCACAAAATCCTGCGGAAGAGGGAAAAGTTTTTAAAAGGTTTTCCACATTGATGTGGAAAACTCTTGGAAATCAGGAAGGATCTATCTTCTTGATGAGGACATTCACGGTATCGCGTGTGGAACTGTCGGTCAGGATGTCCTTTGCAATCTTGTCTACCCCGTGTTTTATCGTCGAGTGATCGCGCCCCAGCAGATCTCCGATCTGCTTCTGTGTGGCGGTCGTCATCTGCCGGCAGAGGTACATGACAATCTGGCGCGCATAGTTGAGCTCTGCATTGCGGCTCTGAGACAGGATAGCATCCGGCGTGAGGTTGAAATGATCTGCGACGATTTTGACGATCAGATCCGGCGTGATCTCGCGGCTGCTCTCCGGAGAGATGAGGTCCTTCAGGGCCTCCTGCGCCACAGGAAGTGTGATCTTTTCGTGCGTCAGGTTCGAGTAAAAGGAAAGCTTGGTCAGGGATCCTTCCAGTTCCCGGATGTTGGACTTAATGTGTGTCGCAATGAAGTCCTTCACATCCGCCGGAATGTCGAGTCCTTTCATGTCGCACTTCTTATTAAGAATGGCCATCTTGGTCTCGTAAGTCGGAATCTGAATGTCAACCGGCAGTCCCATCTCGAATCTTGTCCGCAGACGCTCCGTGAGCGTTTCCATCTCCTTGGGCGGCTTATCGGATGTGATGACAATCTGCTTGTTGTTCTGATACAGATCGTTAAAGGTATGGAAGAATTCTTCCTGAGTTGCTTCCTTTCCTATAATAAACTGAATATCATCGATCAGGAGAACGTCGATATTCCGATATTTCGCTCGGAACTGGAAATTGCGTCCGTTCTTTACGGAATCGATCAGCTCATTGGTAAAGGTCTCACTGGTCACGTACAGAACCTTCAGTTCCGGCCGGTGTTCCAGAATAAAGTGCGCAATCGCCTGCATCAGATGAGTCTTGCCAAGTCCCACGCCTCCGTAGATGAAAAGCGGATTGTATACTTCGCCTGGCGTCTCGGCCACGGCCAGAGATGCTGCATGAGCCAGATTGTTGTTTGTTCCGACGATGAAGTTGCTGAACGTATAGTTCGGATTCAGTGACATGTCACTGGCAGCCTTGGAGATCCGGGTCTGTTCCTCCGTCGAATTGGTCCTGGCGCTTTTTATCTCTTTCACCGAAGTGATCTCCAGGTCATATTCCCGGCCCATAACCTCAGAGATTGCTACCTTCAGGGGCTTTTTGTATTTTCTTCGTATATAGTCGATGACCTGGGGATCTTCGTCGCTGACGAGAATAACTGTATTTCCCTCGAGGGAGTACAGCTTCAGCGGTTTGATCCAGGTTGAGAAAGAGACATTCTGTATTTCAAAATCCTGTCGGAATGCCTCGAGAATGTCGTTCCATTTTGCTTTTAATTCGTCCATATTCACATGATTCCTGCCCTGAAGGTAAAAACATAGTCTTACTTATAATATACCAAAAAGGGCCGGATTACAATGCAGAGAGGCCTGTCTGTGCACAGACGGCGCACAGTTTTGCACCAGCCGGCTCTTCCGCGCCGGACTTGTCCTGGAGTGCATTTGCGCCGTAATGCACCGTCTATCCCCCGGGATATGAACCAGTTTTCCACAAGTTATACACAAAATGTGGAAAACATTTGTTCACCGCCAGAACAGCCGGTTTTTCGGCATTTTCCACGTTTTTTACACATCAAATGTGGAAAACTGGAAAAGGTGCGGGAAAAATAAAAAAAGGATTGACAGGCAAGACCCGATATTCTTATAATGACAAATGGTGTTTTTTCAATTTACTGTGAAATATCCCGCCACGATTTTGAACAAGATGGAGGTGAGTTGCGTTATGAAGATGACATTTCAGCCGAAGAAGAGACAGAGAGCCAAGGTTCACGGTTTTCGTTCCAGAATGAGCACAAAGGGCGGCAGAAAAGTTCTTGCTGCAAGAAGAGCAAAGGGAAGAAAGCAGCTTTCAGCCTGAGACAGGCGGCAGGTCTTTTCGAAAGACAGAAGTATTACAGATGCCGGTTGTTTGATCGGCATCTTTTTTTCTATATCAGAAACACCAGCCGTTTTCAGCTTAACATCCTGAAGGACGGCAAACTGTAACAGGCCGGGAAATATGAAATACAGAAATTTTGAAACACTACGGAAGAACCAGGATTTTCAAAAAGTCTACCGGGAGCACAACAGCCGGTCAAACCGGTATCTTGTACTCTATACAGCTGAAAATCACGCGGATACGATTCGACTCGGGGTATCCGTCAGTAAGAAGGTCGGGAACAGTATCGTCCGGCACAGACTCGCCAGACTGATCCGCGAGGCATTCCGGCTCAATGCGGACAGTGTTCAGAAAAACTGCGATTATATTTTTATCGCCAGAATGGGTCTGAGAAACAAAGGTATAAAAGAGACAGAAGATGCCATGGTTACGCTTCTGGGAGAAGCAGGAAGACTGCAAGATAATGAAAAAGGTTCTGATCGGGCTGATCCGGTTCTATCAGAAGGCGATATCACCCTATAAAGGCGGACCGACGTGCCGCTACATTCCTTCGTGTTCCGTGTATGCCATTCAGGCAATCAACCGGTATGGGGCGCTGAAGGGCGGTTTTATGGCATTTAAAAGAATTCTACGATGTAATCCCCTGCACAAGGGAGGATATGATCCTGTCCCGTGAGACAGGGCCAGAGAGGAAACATTCGAATGTATGCGATTTTCACTCCTATCGCAAATGTCCTCGGATTTGTCCTGAATCTGCTTTTTGAGGGCATGTACAAGCTTGGAATCGGTAATGTCGGCCTGGCGATCATTCTGTTCACGCTGATCGTCAAGCTCTGCATGATGCCGCTGACCGTCAAACAGTCCAGAATGCAGAAGCTTCAGATCGCCATGCAGCCGGAGATCGATGCCATCCAGAAAAAATACAAAGGCAGGAATTCTGATCAGCAGGCTATGTTGAACATGCAGGCTGAGATGAAGGATGTTTACGAAAAATATGGTGTATCGCAGCTGGGAGGATGTCTTCAGCTGCTCATTCAGATGCCGATTTTGTTCGGTCTGTATCAGGTATTCCGGGAGATTCCGGCGTATGTAAACCGACTGGCAGGGCCTCTGCAGGATATTCTTACGTCTATCTCGGCTAATCCCGGATTTAAGGATACCCTGAATGGCGCGCTGGGAATGAACGTGGACTGGGATGTAACGAGGACTGCGGAGATAACCATGTCCAGTCTGACACAGTCCCAGTGGCAGACGATATCCGGACTTTTTCCGAATTCGGCGGATGTGATAAGTCAGAGCGTGTCCAAGCTTGACGCGATGAACAATTTCCTCGGGGTTTCTATGTCGCAGATGCCGCGGTCCGTCATGGGAATTGCCATTCTCATCCCGATCCTGTCCGGTGTGTCGCAGTTCATCTCTGTGAAAGTTGCGCAGGTTCAGAATCCGACATCCAAGGACAAGAACAATCCGATGAACGCCTCCATGAACATGATGATGTACTTCATGCCGATCATGTCGGCATGGATTGCATTCACAGTTCCGGCAGGACTCGGTCTGTACTGGATCGCGACGGCTGTGATCCAGACGATTCAGACGGTCATTGTAAATCGGCAGATCGATGCGATCGGCATTGACAAGATCGTCGAGCAGAACCGCGAAAAGAGAAAAAAGAAGCTGGAGAAAAAGGGAATTACTTCGACTGAGCTGGAGGGCAAGGCGACAATCAACACGAGACAAATCGGCAGCCGGTACACGAGAGAGCTTGCACAGGCCGCAGCCGCTTCCCAGATGCGTCCGAGAACCAGCATGAAGGAAAAGGCCGGCAGAGCCGGCAGTCATGTGACGGAAGAAGAGGAACGCCAGGCAGCTTCAGTAGCCAGGGCCGCGAATGCCGCGCCCGGAAGTCTTGCCGCAAAGGCGGGGATGGTTGCTGAATTCAACAACCGCTATGAGAACAGGAACAAGAAGTATCTGAACCGGAATACCTCCAGCAAGAGCCAGTAAGCGGAATTGAACAATGAAGAAAATTGAAGTAACGGGAAAGACAGTTAATGAAGCTGTCACAGAAGCCTGCATTCAGCTTGGAATTTCTTCGGATCACCTTGCCTATGAAGTCCTTGAGCAGGGCAGTGCCGGCATCCTGGGCCTTTTCGCAAAGCAGGCAAAGATCAGGGCCTGGGAAAAAACGAACGAGGAAATGGAAGATGACAGGCGCCGCAGAGAAGCTTCCCAGAAGGTACAGGAGATAGCTGCCAGAAGAACGGCGCCGGAAAAAGAAGAAAAAGCAGCTTCGAAGGTTCCAGCAGAGCCATCCATCCGACAGGATGAGAAGCCGCGGGAAAAACAGAAAGCGGTGACGCCTGTGAGGACCAGAGAATCGAGAAAAGAATCTCCGGCTGCGTCAGACGCTCCAGCTAAGACTTCGGGTGTGTCTGCGGAAAAGGCAGAAAAGAAGCAGCTTACGCATGAAGAAATCGAAAAAAGAGTGACAGACTTCCTGGATGCCATCTTTCATTCGGTTGGCCTCACAGAGACAATCACATTCTCCTACGAGAGTGACAACACGGTCATCGTCGATATCGAAGGGGATGACGCCGGGATCATGATCGGAAAGAGGGGTCAGACGCTGGACTCCCTTCAGTACCTGACAAGTCTTGTCGTGAACAAGGGGCGGGAAAAGTATATCCGCGTAAAGCTCGACACGGAGAATTACCGCCACAGAAGAGAAGAGACTCTGAAAAATCTGGCCAGGAACATGGCTGCCAAGGCAAAACGGACGGGCCACCCGGTGGAACTGGAGCCTATGAACCCGTATGAGAGGCGGATTATCCACGCCGCTCTGCAGGGTGACCGCTACGTTTCCACAAAGAGTGAGGGTGACGATCCTTACCGGCACGTCGTGATTTATATTGACCGGTCAAAAGCAGGAAGATCTCCGGCGGACGCCCTGGGCAGCAGGAGAAGTGAAGAACAGGAATAATACGTCTGGAGCCGCCGTCAGAATCATTTTTTCTGACGGCGGATTTTGTATATGGAAGATACGATTGCAGCAATTTCAACAAATCTATCCGGGCCGGCCGGCATCGGCATCATCCGTGTCAGCGGTGAGGATGCCATCGCCATAGCTGACCGGATCTTTCTGTCCCCGTACGGCAGGAAGCTGAAGGAAGCGGCGAGTCACACGATTCACTATGGCAAGGTTCTGGACGCGGACGGAAGAGTGTGCGACGAATGCCTGGTGAGTGTCATGCGCGCACCGCACACCTACACCCGTGAGAATGTGGTCGAATTCAACTGCCACGGCGGGATTCTGGTGCAGAAGAAAGTTCTCGCGTCCGTCATTGCAGCCGGTGCAAGACCGGCGCAGCCAGGAGAATTCACCCGGAGAGCCTTTTTGAACGGCCGGATTGATCTGTCCCAGGCGGAAGCGGTCATGGATCTCATCAACGCGAAAAACTCGTGGGCGGTCTCAGCTTCCGTCTTGCAGCTGTCCGGAAGACTCTCGCGTGAGCTCGAGGAAATCCGCGACGGGATTCTGGATCATACAGCCAGAATCGAGGCGGCACTTGATGACCCGGAGCAT
This sequence comes from Lachnospira sp. UBA4285, assembly GCA_002394965.1. Lineage (GTDB taxonomy): Bacteria > Bacillota > Clostridia > Lachnospirales > Lachnospiraceae > UBA4285. The sequence goes on along the minus strand of DGVL01000114.1, from coordinate 12,952 downwards.
ATGGAACTGGTGAATTACGGATCGATCCTGGAAAAGGACGTCGAACGCTGGGAGAGTCAGCTGAACGCACTGCTTGAGCATGCCGATGAGGGAAGAATATTGAAAGAAGGCATCCGCACCGTCATTCTGGGGCGCACCAATGCCGGAAAGTCGTCCCTCATGAACCTGCTCTCCGGAGCCGACCGGGCAATCGTCACCGATGTGGCAGGGACGACCCGGGATATTCTGGAGGAGAACGTGACGGTTAATGGCCTGTCCCTCCTTCTGATGGACACGGCCGGTATCCGCAGGACGGATGACATAGTCGAGAAAATCGGTGTAGAAAAAGCCTGGGGCGCTGTAGAAGATGCGGACCTGATTCTGTATGTCATCGATTCCAGCCAGACACTTGAAGAAGAGGACTATTCCATCATCCGCAGACTGAAAGAAAGCGGCGTCTTTTATATCACGCTGCTGAACAAGAATGATCTCAACGCCCGGCTCAAAAAGGAGGACATCAAGCTGCTGCTTCCGTCTCCTGTCATCTCTTTCTCTGCGCGCACCGGAGACGGAATGGACGAGCTGAAGCGTATTCTAACAGAAAAATTCGCCTCCGGGGCGCTGCAGTCGAATGACCAGGTGATCATCACGAATGAGAGACACAAATATCTGCTCAGAGAGGCGCAAAAAAGCCTGAATAATGTGGAAAAGTCCATACGAGACGGCTTGAGCGAGGATTTCTTTACGATTGACCTGATGGGAGCGTATACTTCACTCGGGATGATACTCGGCAAAGAGATCGAGGATGATCTGGCAGACCGTATTTTTTCAAAATTCTGCATGGGTAAATGAGCAGGCAGAGAGGATAGACATGGGAAGTCACTTTATTGAGGAATATTGGGATGTCATCGTCGTAGGAGCCGGTCACGCAGGCTGTGAGGCTGCTCTGGCAAGTGCAAGACTGGGACTTGAGACAATCTGTTTTACGGTCAGCTGTGACAGCATTGCGATGATGCCCTGCAATCCGAATGTCGGCGGAACCAGCAAGGGCCATCTGGTGAGGGAACTCGACGCATTGGGCGGTGAAATGGGCAAAAACATTGATGCTACATTCATCCAGAGCAAGATGCTGAATGCCTCCAAAGGACCTGCGGTGCACTCTCTGCGCGCACAGGCGGACAAGCAGGAATACAGCCGCCGGATGAGAAGAGTTCTGGAGAATACAGATCATCTGCTTGTCCGTCAGGCGGAGGTCTCGCAGCTGCTGATCGAACACGGCAGAATCATCGGTGTAAGGACGCTCTCCGGAGGTACATATTACGCAAAGGCTGTGGTACTGGCGACAGGTGTGTATCTGAAGTCCCGCTGTATCTTCGGCGAGACCAGTTATCACACGGGGCCAAACGGCCTGATGGCCGCCAATCATCTGACAGATTCGCTCCTGGCGGCGGATATCAGCGTTCGGCGGTTCAAGACCGGAACGCCGGCCAGGGTCGACAGGCGTTCGATAGACTTCTCAAAGATGACAGAGCAGTTCGGAGATGAGAGAATCGTTCCCTTTTCCTTTACGACAGATCCGGACAAGATTCAGAAGAAACAAGTCTCCTGCTGGCTCACATATACCAATACTGAAACACATAAAATAATACGGGACAATATAGACAGGAGCCCTCTGTATTCCGGACGTATTCACGCTACCGGACCCCGCTACTGTCCTTCGATCGAGGACAAGGTGATGAAGTTCGCCGACAAGGACCGGCACCAGATCTTTATCGAACCGGAGGGGTTATACACCAACGAGATGTATCTGAGCGGTTTTTCCTCATCCATGCCGGAAGATGTTCAGTACGCAATGATCCATTCGGTGGCGGGTCTGGAACACGCGAAAATCGTGCGAAACGCATACGCGATCGAGTATGACTGCATCGACGCCACGCAGCTGAAAGAAAGTCTGGAATTCAAGTCTGTCGCCGGTCTGTTTGCGGCCGGTCAGATCAACGGCAGTTCCGGGTATGAAGAAGCAGCGGCGCAGGGAATCATCGCAGGAATCAACGCGGCGCAGTACGCAAAGGGAAAAATGCCACTGATCATCAGTCGCTCGGAAGCATATATCGGTGTACTGATCGATGATCTTGTCACCAAGCAGACGACAGAGCCGTACCGCATGATGACGTCAAGGGCCGAGTACAGACTTCTGCTGCGGCAGGACAATGCCGACGAGAGACTCACGCACTACGGACACGCCGTCGGACTTATATCCGACACACGGATGAATCAGACCAGGCATAAGCAGGAAGAAATCAATCAGGAAATTGAGCGAATGGCCCACACCCATGTGGGAACAAAGCCGGAGGTTGAATCACTTCTTCAGCGGTTCGGCAGTCAGAGGCTTGAGAACGGAACAACGCTTGCGGAACTGATCCGCCGTCCTGAGCTTTCCTATGAAAAGCTTGCGAGTATTGATCCGCAGCGCCCCGTCCTCCCTGCCGCAGTGCAGGAAGAAGTGAACATACGGATAAAATATGAAGGATATATACGGCGTCAGCAGATTCAGGTCCGGCATTTTGAAAAACTTGAAAAGCGGCTGATTCCGGCTGATATCCGCTACGATGACGTGTATGGTCTTCGGATCGAAGCACTTCAGAAGCTCTCCGCGATGCGCCCGCGCTCGATCGGGCAGGCGTCCCGGATCTCCGGTGTGTCGCCGGCGGATATTTCGGTCTTGCTCGTATACCTTGAAAAACAAAGCAGGAGCAGAAAAACAGATGTGTGAAGCGGAATTTAAGGAAGGACTGAAAAGCTTTGGCCTGATACCAGACGACAGGCAGATGGAAATATTTGATGCGTATTACCGCAAACTCGTCGAAGTCAATGCCGTCATGAATCTGACTGCGATCACGGAAAAGCGGGATGTCTATATTCTGCACTTTCTGGACAGCCTGAGTCTGATTCAGGCTGCCAGGATGGCCGATATAACCATCAGTCCCACCTGCCGGATGATCGATGTGGGAACGGGCGCCGGGTTCCCCGGCCTTCCACTGAAGATCATGCTTGAACAGATGCACCTGACACTGCTGGATTCTCTGAACAAACGTCTGAATTTTCTTTCCGCCGTCACGAAAGATAATGATCTGAGGAATGTCCAGATGATTCACGCCAGGGCGGAGGACGGCGCAAGACTACCCGAATTGCGCGATACATTCGACTTTGCTGTATCCCGGGCCGTTGCTCCGCTTCCGGTCCTCTGCGAGTACTGCCTTCCGTATGTCAGGATCGGCGGATACTTTGCGGCTTACAAGACTGCTGCCGTCCGGGATGAGCTGCCCCAAGCGGCTAACGCAATCCATGTTCTTGGCGCAAAGACAGTTTCCACACAGTTCTTTACACTTCCAGGCACAGATGTGCAAAGAGCGATCGTTTTCATACAGAAATGTGCAAAGACACCAAAAAAGTATCCGCGTAAAGCGGGAACGCCAAAAAACAACCCCCTCTGACACAGGTATTGAAAACAGAACGCGCGGCAGGATCCGGAATCTCAGATCCCGCCGCGCTGCTTTCATGACAGGCAATTCTCACAGAATAGCATCTGCCTGTGCGGCAAAAATATCCGGCATTTCAAGCTGTGGGAATTTTCTTGACTCTTCGATCGGAGCAAACAGAATCTGTGAATTCAGCTCCTTGTATCGGCGCATAACCGGGAACTCCTCCAGATTATACTTTCCATATATGATGGAGAGATTCTTCGCTTCTTTTACAAAATGGCCCGTCGGGACGATGAACATGTTGTTGATGCGGCTGGTGAAGACAGAGATTGCTCCACTTTCTTCCCGGTGAGCATTTTTATAAAAGGCATGGATGAGCTTTCTGGAAACATTCTGGGGGCGGTAGAATTGCGCCGCCGGGACGATATCTTCCATCCGGAGACGGTTAAATCTCAGGTTATAGGCAAAAGTCCCCAATACCGGAATTTTATACACAGAGTGGAGTGCCCGGGCAGCCCCTCTGGAAGGCTGGCGCATTACCGGCGAGGATGGGTTTACCAGAATGATTTTATTGACCAGGTTTGGTTCAATTTTTTCCACGGAGAGTGCAATCCCGGAGGACTGACCCGATGCAATAATATCTGTCTTCTCCCCGATAATTTCTTTTATGAAAGCAACAATGGCATCTGCAAAAAGATATGCCGTATACGTCATAACAGGCTTGTCTGAATAGCCAAATCCAGGAAGATCAATGGTATATACCTTGTGCCTGCGGGCAAGCAGCGGGGCAGACTCGCTCCACTCTATAGAAGATGAGTTACCCCCGATATCATGTACGAGAAGTATCGGAGATCCTTCTCCAAGGCAGGAATACCGTATAGCCGATTTACGAAAATTCCACACCTTCTGTGGTTTACTCTCAGAATCGTCTTCATCTTGTATGGTTTTTTGAAGATAGCGGTTCCACATTGCGAGTACTGTAAGGCCACCAGCAAGGAGAACCATAGATTTTTTTGTAGTCCTGTTCATCGGACGCCTTTCTCTGCTCAGGGCAGTTATACATGCACTATTAGATTCTTTTATTATAGATTTGCTCAAAAAAGTTTGCAATCAGACATGAGACAACACCATAATAAATATTTAACTCTGGCGGGCAGAGAGGCACAAGAGATGCTATAATGAACTTCAGAAATGTTTCACGTGAAACATTTTGACTTTGACACAGGAATGTTTCACGTGAAACATTCCTGAATTGTGAACAACAGGTTCGCGGAGAGAAAGGGGAATGAAGAGAACAATCGCAATAACAAACCAGAAAGGTGGTGTTGGAAAGACAACAACGTCAATCAACCTGGCTGCCAGTCTGGCAGATGCAGGAAAAAAAGTTCTGGTTGTCGATGTTGATCCGCAGGGGAATACCACCAGTGGATTTGGCATTAATAAAGAAGAAATCGAAAATACGATCTATGAGCTCCTGCTGGGCGAATGCCCGACAGAGGAGTGCATATGCCGGGATGTATATAAGAATCTTGACCTGATTCCCTCTAACGTCAATCTGGCGGGAGCCGAGATTGAGCTGATCAATATGAATCAGCGCGAATATCTTCTGAAGAATGCAGTTCAGAAGGTGAAAGAGCAATATGACTTCATCCTCATGGACTGCCCTCCTTCACTGAATATGCTCACGGTCAATGCACTCACAGCCGCCGATACGGTGCTGGTTCCGATTCAGTGTGAATATTATGCGCTGGAAGGTCTGACACAGCTGATACAGACAATCGAACTGGTGCAGAAGGGACTGAACCCGGAGCTTAAAATCGAGGGAGTCGTATTCACTATGTATGATGCAAGGACGAATCTATCCCTTGAGGTCGTGGAAAATGTAAAGGACAATCTGAATCAGAAAATATACCGGACAATAATACCGAGAAATATTCGACTGGCCGAGGCACCGAGTCACGGCATGCCAGTGACGGAATATGATCCGAAGTCAGCCGGTGCGCTTGCCTACAAAAAGCTTGCAAAGGAAATTATCAGAAGAAAGTTCAAGGACTGAGACGTAAAGAGTATGACAGCTAAGAAAGTGAAACATTCGGCTCTCGGGAGAGGACTTGGGGCTCTGATCCCGACAGATGTCAAAGACGAGGAAAAGCCGGCCGTCAAAAAAGACAAGAAGAGCAGATCTTCCGTAACGGACAGTACTGCCAGACAAAGAGTGCGGGGAGTTGAGAGATCACAGGCTGATCCGGAAGCAGCCGCATTAAAAAGCACCGAAAGTATTGAAGAGGCATCGGTATTACAAGACCTGGAAGACGGAAAAAAATCCGCGAAGAAAGATCAGGGAAATGAAAGAGAAGACGGCGAACTTCTCGTGCCGATCTCACTTGTGGAGCCGAACAAAAAGCAGCCCCGAAAAGTCTTCCGGGAAGATTCTCTTCAGGAACTGGCAGATTCCATCAGGAATGTCGGAGTGATACAGCCCCTTCTGGTGCAGAAAAAGGGAGATTTTTATGAGATCATCGCCGGCGAGAGACGGTGGCGCGCTGCCCGGATGGCGGGCCTGAAGGAAGTTCCGGTTCTTGTCAGAGAGTACACGGACCGCAGCCGGATGGAAATTGCACTGATTGAAAACATCCAGAGGGAAGACTTAAATCCGATCGAAGAGGCGAGAGGATATGAGCAGCTCATTGACGAGTACCGTCTCAAACAGGACGAGGTGGCTCAGAGAGTATCAAAATCCCGCGCCGCGGTAACCAATTCCCTGCGACTTCTGAAACTGGATGAAAGAGTGCAGGCACTGGTCAGTGACGGCACACTCTCCGGGGGTCATGCAAGGGCACTTCTGGGCCTGGAGTCAAAGGAAGATCAGTATCAGGCGGCGCTTCAGATTCTTGAAAAGAAACTCTCCGTCCGGGAAACAGAAAAACTGGTGAAGGAAATCCAGAATCCGGTGCCGGACAGAACGGCAAAGAAGGACAAGGTCCGGGAAGCATATCTCAGACAGTATGAAGAGACAATTGGAGAAGCCCTGGGCAGTAAGATCCGGATCCGTGAGTCGGGCGAAGACAAAGGAAAAATCGAGATCAGTTTCTTCTCACAGGAAGATTTTGAGCGCATCTGCCAGGTGCTGATGAAAGAGGGAAAGAAGAGTTAAAAGATGGATACGAGTATATTGCTGCTGGCTGCGATCGCGGTTCTGGCGGTTCTGTCCATTATCTCCATTTCAATGGCGGCTGTGGCTATCGGGAGGGAGAACAAGCTCAGAGCCAGGATGGCCAGGCTGATGCGCGGGGATGACGGAAAGTCGGTGGAACATCTGCTTGCGGATGGCCTGGATGATATACAGGAGATCCGGGAGATGCAGCAGGCCAATCGGAATTCGCTCAATGACCTGTATGCACAGCAGAATAAATGCCTGCAGAAGGTTGGATTCGTTCAGTACAATGCATACGAGGAAAACGGAGGAAATCTGAGCTTTGCGGTCACGCTCCTTGACAAAAACGACAATGGGTTTATCCTTAATATTATGCACGCCACGAGCGGATCTTTTACCTTTGCGCGGGAAGTGAAGAACGGAACGTGTAAGGGAGATATCAGTGAAGAAGAGCAGATCTCGCTGGAACGGGCGCTTAACGGCACAAAAGAGTCACCGGAGCGAGCGCAGCAGCGGGGAAAAAAGAGATAGATAAAAGCAAGATCCATGCAGGAACTTAAAGATCAAAATACAGAAAGCAAAGAGGAGTAGAGAGATGCTTGACATCAAATTCGTCAGAGAAAATCCGGACATTGTAAAGGAAAATATCAGAAAGAAGTTTGAAGATGAGAAGCTTCCGCTTGTCGATGAGGTGATTGCGCTGGATGAAGAGGCACGCACAATCCAGGCAGAGGCTGATGAGCTGAAGGCATCCAGAAATACACTTTCCAGACAGATCGGCGCCGCAATGAAGGCAGGCAATCGGGAAGAGGCGGAAAAGATAAAGGCCCAGGTCACCAAAAACGGGGATCGAATCAAGGAACTCGATGCCAGACATGCCGAAGTCACGGAAAAGCTCACAAACGACATGATGCGGATCCCGAATATCATCGATCCGTCCGTGCCGATCGGGAAAAATGACACATTTAATGTCGAGAGAGAGAAGTTTGGCGAGCCGGTTGTCCCGGATTATCCGATTCCGTACCACACCGACATCATGGAGAGCTTTGATGGAATTGATCTGGAGGCGGCTGGAAAGGTTGCCGGCAATGGTTTCTATTATCTGATGGGCGATATCGCGCGCCTGCACTCCTCCATTCTCTCTTATGCGAGAGACTTCATGATCAACAAGGGATTTACTTACTGCGTGCCGCCGTTCATGATCCACGGCAACGTGGTGAACGGTGTCATGAGTTTTGATGAGATGGACGCCATGATGTACAAAATCGAGGGCGAGGATCTTTATCTTATCGGCACCTCAGAGCACTCCATGATCGGTAAGTTCATCGATACCATCACGCCGGAGGAAAAGCTTCCGCTCACGCTGACATCGTATTCGCCGTGCTTCCGCAAGGAAAAGGGATCGCACGGTATCGAAGAGCGCGGTGTATACCGGATTCATCAGTTCGAAAAGCAGGAAATGATCGTCGTGTGCAAACCGGAAGACTCCATGATGTGGTTTGACAGACTGTGGAATTACACCGTTGAACTCTTCCGCTCAATGGATATTCCGGTCCGTACGCTGGAGTGCTGTTCCGGGGATCTTGCCGACCTGAAGGTCAAGTCGCTGGATGTGGAAGCATGGTCACCGCGCCAGAAGAAGTATTTTGAAGTCGGTTCCTGCTCGAATCTCGGAGACGCACAGGCAAGAAGACTTAAGATCCGCGTGCAGGGACCGGATAAGAAAAAATATCTGGCACACACTCTGAACAATACCGTCGTCGCTCCGCCCCGCATGCTGATCGCATTCCTGGAGAACAATCTGCAGGCTGACGGCAGCGTAAAGATCCCGAAAGTTCTTCAGCCGTATATGGGCGGAACACAGGTTCTTATCCCGAAGCACAAGGTTGTAAGCACAAAGTGAGAACTTTTTCAGCAGATACAACAAGGCCCCGTCTCATGCGATCAGAGCATGGGACGGGGCTTTGTCAATAATCACAGATATCGCAATCCTTTATAGGCAGCGGAAACTGGTGCTTTTCAGCCGTTGAGAGAGTTGGTCCACAGCTCGAGGAGCTTGCGCTCTTCGGGGCGCTTTTTCTGAAGCTCGGCTGCCGCTATGATCGGCATCCACTCCCTGACATAGGATACCTTGGTGTTGGTCTTCTCACAGAACAGCTTCATGTACATCTCGGCGAGCCCCGGCCGGTAAAGTTCCAGCAGAAGGCAGGTGCGCGCGATATCGGCAGACGCATTGCCCTGTGCTGCGTGAACCCAGTCGATCACATGCCACTTGCCGTTTGCATCGACGATGATATTATTGGGCTGATAGTCACCGTGGCACAGCTTGGTGTGGCGGGGCATGCCCTGCAGCTTCGTGAGGAGATTGTACTTCACGGCGTCATCCAGTGCATCTCCGTCGATGATCTCACGGACAAGCTTGTCCTTCAGACGGATGAGGAGCGGATTGGTCTTGTGGTTTATCTCAATCTGCAGGTCGGCCATGGAATCAAGATATTCTTCCGTCTTCTCCGGGTTTTCATTCATCAGATCGGCGAGGGTCTTTCCCTCGATGTACTCGCTCACGATGGCCCATCGCCCGTCGTCCAGAACTTCAACAGAGAGAAGATCCGGAATATCCATGCCCGCGTCCTCGACTCTGGCGGTGTTCAGCGCCTCATAGAGCACATCCGTCTTGGAATATCCCGGCTCGAATACCTTTACGGCCTTTCCGTCAATAAGCCAGACCGACTTCGCCCTTCCTTTGTGAATGCAGTCTTTCAGTTCCATACAGCTACCTCCGGTTGAATATATCCGCAAAAACGTAAGATTAAAAATGCACGGTGTCAGGTACACACAGTATAGCATAAACTGTGCGCAAGTTGCGATTTTTCCACGCGTGTGTTACTGTGACATAAATCGTGACGGGAACAGACGGGAGCGTTATTCATGAATCTTGCCGCAGCTTCAATTGGTTTTGACAATATGTCTTCGCAGGCATTTGAGAAGACGATGATGAAAGAAATGTCGGACATCAGCCGGATGCTGATCGAAAAAGTTCCGAAAGAACAGATGCCCCGCTATCTGGTGGAGGGCTCGGAGCGATATCACCGGGATTACGTCACGATTTACACTGGAAGGTACACAGGAATTACCGGTCTGTGGCTGACGACAGAAGATGCGTCAGAAGATACGGGAAACGGTGGATTTGTCCCATTTGTCGACGGGCAGGTGCTGAATGTGCTGCCGATGGATCACATTGTGGTCGAGAGGCTGGTGCGCGATGAGTCCTATGTGGTCGATGTGGGGCAGGTCACGTCCGGTGTGACGCTTGTGTTTTCTTTGCAGAACCCGGGGGATTATCTGGGACTGATGGAAGAGATGGAGCGCCTCCCGGGTGAGACGAGGAAATTCGATGTCAACGCGCGCTCCGATCTGGGCGACATGGAACTGCAGGCGGTCGGAAATGCGGTGAGTCTGGGGGCGCTTGCGCTGAAGGGACGAATCCTTCTGCCGATGAGCAAGGAAAGGCAGGAGGAGTATCCGTACTTCCCTCCATTTCATCAGGTTCGCAGGCCGCTTGAGCCAGATGCCTCGCAGTCGCAGATTCTGGATCAGCTCGGTGCCAGGGCAGAGCAGAGCGACCGTGTCTATGACCGTCAGCTGGCCCTGGCGCGCTGCGCCGGAAAACGAATGAACAACGGAGAAAATCTCTACAGCATCGTCGATACGATGTTCATGCCCTGCGGCGCGGAGTGCGATCTCTACAGCGTTCTGGGAGAGATCGAAGAGGTGCTGGAGGACAGGAACCGCATCACAGGCACAGAGCTGTGGATTCTGCTGCTCAACTGCAACGGTATTCGGCTGACGCTTACGATTCCGAAGAAGAACTGCGAAGGCGTGCCGGCAAAGGGCAGGCGGTTTGAGGGTGACATATGGCTGCGCGGAAAAGTACATCTTCTGCCGGCGGTGGAGGATGAGTAAGGGTTTTTGGACAGATGAAAAGCATGTAGTGCGCCGGCCAGGAAGGCCGGCGCCTTTTTCTGCCAGGAAGGAATAAGCGGGGAATTCGTGAAAAAGGGCAGAAAAATAGTTCCGGGGCAGCCCCTTTATCAGGAGCTGCCCCGGAACATATGAAGAAAGGATTTTGAGGATCAGTAGATTGGTTTTTATCTGGTACGATTGTATAGTAGCATTATCGCACAAGTTTGTCCAGTACTTTTTTAAAAAAAGCAACATTTTGCATGATTTTCATAAATGTAAGGAATACCAGTAAAAAGCCAGGCGCGTGCAGCCGTTTTTCTTGTTCTGAATCCCGGATCATGCTATCTTTGTAGGTAATTAATCTGTTTATTGAAAACATCACAGGCGAGGGAACTGTGATCACAGCCTGGCAGAGCGTCTGATGGGGGAAAACGGTATGCTGAGTCAGCTGAACAGTCCGCCTTTATATCTGATATGCGGACTCATTATTCTTTTTGTCGCGATCGTTTGTGTGATTTTTCTGGTGCGGGCGTACCGGGCCGGAAAGAAGGCAGGCATGGATCCGGCGGTCTTAAAGCGCGCGATCGTCTCGAGCGCAAGCTTCAGTATCCTGCCGAGCGTCGGGATCCTGCTGGGCGTTATCGCGCTGTCCGGAAGTCTTGGGACACCGTGGCCGTGGCTGCGCCTGTCGGTCATCGGCGCTCTGCACTATGAGACGCAGGTCGCAGAGGCGGCGGCGGAACAGGTCGGAATCGGCCGGCTCTCGGGCAGCACGATGACGCCGGAGGCGTTCGTCACGATCGCGCTGCTGATGAGCATCTGCATCATGTGGGGTATGGTGCTCTCGGTACTGTTCAACAAGTCATATCTGAAGAAGATCCGCCGGCGCGGCAGGGATGAAAAGAAGAACGCAGGCAGAGAAGGCTTTGGGGACATGGCAATAACGGCGATGTTCACAGGTCTTGTGTCGGTATACCTGGGAAGTTACATCGGGGGATTTGTATCGGGGCGTGGCCACTTGACATTCGAGGGGGACTTCACGCCGGTTCTGGTCTGCCTCGTGTCGGCGGCGGTCATGGCCTTCTTCACCTGGCTCTCGGCAAAAAAGGGCATGAAGTGGCTGGAAGGGTTCTCGATTGCAGGCAGCATGCTGATCGGTATGCTCTCAGCCATGGTGTTTTAAAGGGGTGACATATGAAAGAACAAGAGGCATTCCTTGAGCGATATGAAACCAATACGCATCGCATCGGAAGGATATGTACGATCGTGACGCTTGTGCTGCTTGTGGGTGCACCGTTTCTCATCGGGCGAGTGCTTGGAGCACGCCCGGACATGACGGCGGTGCTGCGGGGTTATCTGGCGGTCGGCCTCGTCTGGACGGTGTCGAGTGTCGCGGAGTTCCTGATCTACACGCCGATGCTGGGGGCCGGAGGTGGATATCTGGCATTTATCACGGGGAACCTGATCAACATGAAGATTCCCTGCGCCATGAATGCCCGGGATATCGCGGGCACAAAGGCCGGAACGACGGAAAATGATATTGTCTCGACCCTTTCGATCGCGACATCCTCGCTCGTCACGATCGGCGTGCTGGCAGCAGGTGTACTTCTTATGGTTCCGCTGCAGCCGGTTCTGACGAGCCCGACACTGGCGCCCGCCTTTGACAACGTGGTGCCGGCGCTGTTTGGCGCGTTCGGATACCAGTATTACCGGAAGAATCCGAAGCTGGCGGCATTCCCGCTGCTGCTGATGTCGATTCTCTTCATCTGTGTTCCGTCTCTCACGTCACAGACAAGCGTTCTGATTCTGCCGGCCGGCGCCATAACCATCGGGTTGGCATACAGAATGTATGTAAAAGCGCAGAGAAGAAAGGGCGGCCTATGAAGATCATTCTGGCTGGGATTGGCATTGTTCTTGCTTGCGTCGGCGCTGCGCTGCTTGCGGCTCTCATCCGCACGCTCCGGATCCCGGTGAAACAGGCCGGATACCGGCCTGAGCCAGGCGAAGAGGAGTCACTGGCGCTTGCCCGGAAATTGTCCGCGATGATACAGTGCGAGACGGTGTCCTGCGCGGGGACGACAGATGTGCTGAAATTCCGGAAGTTTCACGAGGTGCTCGCGGAGCTGTTTCCGCTGGTTTTTGAAAAGCTCGAAAAAACAGATATCGACGGGAATCTTCTGTTTACATGGAAGGGAAGGAAGCATGATAAGCCGCTGGTTCTCATGAGCCACCAGGACGTGGTCCCGGCGGAGGGAAAGTGGCTGCACGAGCCTTTCTCAGGCGATATCGCTGACGGAAAGGTCTGGGGAAGAGGTGCTTCGGACACAAAGTGTTCGGTCATGGGCTTCTTTGAGGCGGTTGAGGAGCTGCTGAA
>DGVL01000155.1:2153-2882 GCA_002394965.1 Lachnospira sp. UBA4285 | reverse complement strand
TTTCTTTGGATGCCCCGCTCATTTCGAGAGGCGCGATTCTTTCGACTGTACAGACTCCATTCTCACCGTAGATTATTTTTTCACCAATATCAAACATGTATTCCTCTCTTCACACAGTGGCCAAAAACTCGCAAACTCGCTGGTTACACTATTATACATGAAAAAATGCTAAATTTCTACTGGCTTTTTTAACAAAATATATGAAAATACGGCGCAAATCCGATGGTTTTACGCATTGTCATTCGGGGGAAGCTCTGGTATAATCAGATCTATGAAACTATATTTTTACGGACATCAATATCAATACGCCGCGGAACAGATGCTGATGACCCTGTTCCCGGGCGAGAGACCGGAATACCCGGAGGGAAAGCCGGAAGGCCGGAGAATGGAAATCCGCCTCCATGAGGGGAAGCGGATGACCACGGCAAGCTGCCTGTACTGTGACGGCAAACAGAGTCGGTACGGCCGTGCGGCTGTGCAGAACACACGCCTGACCGACCGGATTCAGACGGACAGCCTTTGCCAGCAGATCGTGAAGCTCGCGATCTACCGTGCGGTGCTGCGCTCCGGGCGGAAGAAGCCGGTCTGGGGAGCGCTGACCGGCGTGCGGCCGGGGAAACTGATGAGCCCGATGCTTGAGCGCGGGATACCGGAGAAGGAGGCGCTGAGGCGCTTTGAGGCGGAATACGACGTCGCCCATGACCGGGCGCTGCTCTGCCTCGACACCTC
>DGVL01000155.1:0-1995 GCA_002394965.1 Lachnospira sp. UBA4285 | reverse complement strand
GCAGCTTTGTCAGCCAGTCCGTGGAAAAGAGCATGAAGCAGATTCCGGCTTTCCTGGAGGCGCTGGAACTGGAACTGCATGCGGTGGCGGAACAGATACGAAGAAACGGTCTCCGTGTCGTGTCGATCTACATGGGCGGCGGAACCCCGACGACCCTGAATGAAGAACAGCTGGACCGGCTCCTGACGAAGATCGAGACGGAGTTTGATCTCTCGGCGCTCAGGGAATGCACTGTGGAGGCCGGACGTCCGGACACCATAACGTCCGGAAAGCTTCAAACGCTGCGCAAACACGGGGTGGACCGGGTGAGCGTCAACCCGCAGACGATGTCGGATGAGGTGCTGGAGGCGATCGGAAGAAAGCACAGCGCACAGGACATCGTCCGGGCACTGCGGCAGGTTCGGGAGACCGGGGGCTTCGCGGTGAACATGGACTTGATCGCCGGCCTTCCGACAGACACGGAGGAGAGCTTCCGCCGGACGGTGGACACGGTCCTGGACCTGAACCCGGAGAACATCACCATCCATACCCTCAGCATCAAACGCGGGGCGAGGCTCCGCTTCGGTGAGGGGACACTCCCCTCCGACGAGGCGGTGGAGGCCATGCTCAACTATGCAAATGAGCGGCTTCGACAGGCGGGTTACAGCCCGTACTACCTCTACCGGCAGAAAAACATGTCCGGGGGCTTCGAGAACATCGGATGGACCCGGCCGGGGTATGAAAATCTCTACAACATCTGCATCATGGAGGAGCTGTGCAGCATTCTCGCCGCAGGGGCGGGCGGCTCCACCAAGCTGATCCGCCGCGACGGCGGACGAAACGACCGTCTGGTGGCGCCGAAGTACCCCACGGAATATATCGAGAGCATCGGGCGGATCTGTAAAGAGAAGGAAAAAATCGGCGCCTTTTACCGGAGCCTGCCGGGAAAGGCGGCCGTAACAGAAGAAGGAGGAGAAAGAGATGGCCTATAGACTGGAGGATATCAACTACAGGACGATTTCAGACCCGAAGGGACTGATCGAGGAAGCGGACGCGCTGTATGCAAAGAAGATCGAAACGGCGGCGGAAAGCATTCTGGAGAACCGGAAAAACAGCCCGATCATTCTGCTCTCGGGACCGTCCGGGTCCGGCAAAACCACCACGGCGATGAAGATCTCCGAGGCGCTGGAAGAGCGCGGGGTCAAAACGCACTATGTCGCGATGGATGACTACTACAACACGATCCTGCCGGAGACGGTGCCCAGAACGCCCGACGGAGAAATGGATCTGGAGTCTCCGCTCTGCCTGGACCTGGACCTGTTGAACCGGCATTTTACCGAGCTTTCCCAGGGGAAGAGAATCTATGTCCCGAAGTACGAATTCTCCCGCCGGATGCGAATCCAGGAACCGTCCAAATCCATCAAGCTGAAAAAGGACGAAATGGTGGTTTTCGAAGGCATCCACGCGCTTAACAGCATGATCACAGACGTTCATCCGGAAGCCTTCAAGCTCTACATTTCGGCCAGAAGCGACGTGACGTTTCAGGGGGCAAAGGTGTTCGACAGAAGCTGGTTCCGCCTGGTGCGGCGCACGGTGAGAGACTTTAAGTTCCGCGGGACCGACCCTGCAACGACGATCTCCATGTGGGCCAATGTAATGCGGGGGGAGCACAAATATATCGCACCGTTCAAGGACAAGGCGGATTATCAGTTTGACAGCTCCTTTGCCTATGAGCTTCCGGTGCTGAACAAGACGGCGACGGAGCTTTTCAAGACCGTGCCGGAGGGGATCGAGCGCTTTGAAGAACTGAAGCACGTTTTCCCGGCCCTGCTCCTTTTCGGGCACATCGATGAAAGTCTGGTTGCGGAAGACGCGGTGCTGAGAGAGTTCATCGGCGGCGGAATTTACGAATACTGACAGATTTCACAATTCTTATCGAAAAAACGACGGATTATTGATGAATTTTCGGCACTATTTTGTCTAAAATCCATAGCCTTGGAACTTGATTTTTAGACC
>DGVL01000143.1:36018-36219 GCA_002394965.1 Lachnospira sp. UBA4285 | reverse complement strand
TACTAATAGGTCGAGGGCTTAATCAGGAAACGCAGGAAGGTAAGGAAAGGATATGGAACATATGCAGTTTTGAGGGAACAGGAAAAGTGTTTCCGAAAGAGAATCCGAAGTGGTATACTGAGGATGTATTCCTCGATAGCTCAATGGTAGAGCACTCGGCTGTTAACCGAGGTGTTGTAGGTTCGAGCCCTACTCGGGGAG
>DGVL01000143.1:0-35966 GCA_002394965.1 Lachnospira sp. UBA4285 | reverse complement strand
TTCGAGCCCTACTCGGGGAGCTTTATATGGCGACATAGCCAAGTGGTAAGGCGTGGGTCTGCAAAACCCTGATCACCAGTTCGAGTCTGGTTGTCGCCTCTAATGACAGAAAAGGACCGGCGTTATATCCGGTTCTTTTTTTGTGCGCAGCGTGGCTTTGCGCACCTGAAGGAGGGGGTATTTTAGTGAATCTTAATTTTTGAACATGGAATATAGGGCGGATATGAGATATTATGATTACAGTTTCTTTTATATTTATTGAGTAAAAGAGGATAAGATGAACAGCAGAGGATATATGTTGAGGTTAAAGCCGGTGTTTACCGAGAACGTATGGGGCGGCACCAGGCTGAAGACGGACTTCGGATATGATATTCCGTATGAGCGGACTGGAGAGTGCTGGGGAATCGCGGCCCATCCGCACGGCGACAATGAGATTCTGAACCCGGAATTCGCCGGCGAGACGCTGGCGGGACTCTGGAAGA
Source organism: Lachnospira sp. UBA4285 (assembly GCA_002394965.1). GTDB lineage: Bacteria > Bacillota > Clostridia > Lachnospirales > Lachnospiraceae > UBA4285. The sequence continues at coordinate 35,484 of DGVL01000143.1, read as the reverse complement.
AGAGACCGGATCTGTTCGGTGACATGAAGGGAGACCGCTTCCCGCTTCTCATAAAGATCATAGACGCAAAAGACAATCTGAGCATCCAGGTACACCCGGACGACGCGTATGCATACAGCCATGAAAACGGGTCACTCGGAAAGACCGAGTGCTGGTATGTCCTGGACTGCCCGGAAGACGCCAGACTTGTCATCGGACACAACGCGAGGACACGGGAAGAACTCTCGGAGATGATCCACGGCGGGAGATGGAAAGAGCTTCTGCGCTATGTGCCGGTAAAGAAAGGCGATCTGGTGCCGATTCCGGCCGGGACAGTTCACGCGATCACGGCCGGTATGCTGGTGCTTGAGACGCAGCAGAATTCCGACATTACATACCGAATGTACGACTATGACCGCCTGATGAACGGAAAACCGCGCCAGCTTCATGTAAATCAGTGCATTGATGTCGTCCGCGTGCCGGCCGCCTCCGCCAGGAGCAGCGTGATCCACGCGCAGGACATGGGAGAGAACAGCTGGGCGCAGATCTATGCCTGCGACTATTTCACCGTGTACCGCATGAATCTCTCGGGAGAGACCAGCATGAAGATGGATGCGCCATTTGTCGACGTCAGCATCGTCGAGGGCGAGGGGACGCTGAATGGCACCGCAGTCAGGAAGGGTGACCATTTTATCCTTACAGACGGATATGGACAGCAGAACTGGAGCGGCAGGCTTCTTGCCATTGCTTCGACTGCAGTAAGAAAATAAGTAAAAGGGAAGCAGATACACCAGACGTGATGCTTCTACAGGAGGAATTATGCAAAAGACAACGCTTGTAATCATGGCAGCCGGGATGGGGAGCCGCTTCGGAGGCGGCATCAAGCAGCTTGAGCCGATGGGGCCAAACGGCGAGATCATCATGGATTACTCCATCTACGATGCGATGCGGGCAGGATTTGATGATGTCGTATTTGTGACGAGAAAAGATCTGCTTCCGGTTTTCAAGGAAGTTATCGGCGACAGGATCGCCAGAGTCGTTCCTGTCTCGTACTGTTTTCAGGAGCTTGACGATATTCCGGAAGGCTACACGGTTCCGGAAGGCCGGAAAAAGCCGTGGGGAACCGGTCAGGCGATTCTTGTGTGCAAGAAGACGGTCAGCAATCCGTTCCTGGTAATCAATGCGGACGACTATTACGGACAGACGGCATTCAAGCTGATACACGATTATCTGGTTGAAGATCACGGAAGCGGGGCAAAGATGCCGCTGTGCATGGCCGGTTTCATTCTGGGCAACACCCTGAGCGACAACGGATCGGTCACCCGCGGCATCGCTTCTGTCGATGAAAACGGATATCTGACCGGCGTGTGCGAGACCGGCGGTCTTGTAAAGACAGAAGGCGGCGCAGCAAAGGACGGCCCGGACGGGACGAAGGTTCCGGTTGACCCGTCTCTTCCGGTCTCCATGAACATGTGGGGCTTCACGCCGGAGATTTTCGGAGCACTGGAAGACGGCTTCCGGGCGTTCCTGAAGGACAATGACACCAACCTGAAGGCTGAGTACCTTCTGCCGGATGTCGTCGACAATCTGATTAAAACCGGCAGGGCGGATGTCAAGGTTCTTACAACGCCCGACAAATGGTTCGGCGTAACCTACAAGGAGGACAAGGACGTCGTGACGCGCTCGATCCGGAAACTGATCGCAGACGGGACGTATCCGGAAAAACTGTACGGTTAAGACCGGGAGAGGATTTGAAAGGATTATGAGGAAATTTGCCAGAAGAGTTCTGATCATTCTGCTGTGTGCGATCCTCGGGGGCGGAATCGGGGCTGTGTTCACGCTGGTGCGCGAACCGGCGCTTTACACCTCGGAGGCGCAGCTGTATGTCGTGCCGGGGGACAGCGAGAGCATGCTCCGGGCGTCTGACGGCGGACTGAAGCAGGATTTCGCCATCGTTTTCAAGAGCCCGGTCGTGATGGACACCGTCAAGTCCAGTATCGGCACGACAGAAGATATCACGGACAATCTTGAGGTGGAGACTCCGGCCAACAGCAACATCATCGTGCTGAAGTATTCCGCCTCGACGGCTGAGACGGCCAAGAATACAGTGGACGTCATCGCCAGTACGGCGGTGCGCACCACGACGATTGTGCCGGTATCTTCGATCTCGATCCTTCAGCAGGGGACAATGCCGGAGAAAGCGCATCATCTGCATCTGAAGACCAACTCGACAAGAGGCGCCTGGATCGGCGCGGCGGTTTCCTTTGCCGCGTGCATTCTGGCGGCACTGTTTTCGAATGCATTCCGGCCAAAGCGGGAGGAAGAGGAGCAGGACATGCTCTACAAGAATGTTCTTCCCAGACTCAGGAAGCTTGAGCAGAGCAGCTCGCAGCAGGTCCTTCTGCCGGGAGCGACGAAGGAGGCGGTGGCGGCAGCCGCCGCGCAGCTCGCTCCGGATGATGAGCTGGTTCAGTATATGAAGAAACACCGCAGGATTCACAGAAGTGAAGAGCCGGACGCGCTCGCAGGCGATGATCTGGAAGATGATCTGATGGACATGGAAGCCGGGGACGATGAAGATGACGAGATCGCCCGCGCGGCAAGAGCAGCAGAGGCCGCGGAAAACGAGGCACTTGTTCACCATGCGATCGTGCGCCATGTGGCCAGAGCTGTCGCGGCAGCGAATGCCGCTGCAAGCCAGTATCCGGAACAGCCGGATATCCTTGCCACTCCGGCACCGGATAAGCCTGTAAAGACGGAAAAAGCCGCACAGCCGGCTGTAAAGAAAGACACTGCTGACGGCTCTGCAAGAAACGCGGCGGCACCGCAGACGCAGAAAGAACAATCTGCGGGAGGCGCTGAGCCGACGCAGCAAAGCCAGAACAAAGTCAGTCAGGCAGAGGCAGGTCCGGCTGTGGAGAAGAAACCGGAGGAAAAAGCGCCGGAGGAAAAGAAGCCGGAGGAGAAAAAAACAGTGACAGAGCCGTCCGGAGAAAAACCGGATGAAGAAAAGCAGACAGAAGAAAAGGCAGCCGGGAGTGCAGAGGAAAAGGCACAGCCGGTTGAAAAGAAGAAGCCTGCCGCGTCTGACCGGAAACGGCGCTCTGGCACGGAAATTCTCGGCAGAATCAGAAAGTGAGGCGGCCCGCGTATGTTCAGTGTGAAAATCGGAAAACTCCTGGAGATGACGGACACCGAGAAGGCGGATTATCAGGAATTCGCGGAGCGGTTTCGCGCGAAGGGAATCGGAGATATCCGCACGCTGGCGGTGATCGGAGCCGGGGCAGACGCCCTGAAGATCGCGAAGATCCTCAGCGGAACGAATGAGCGTGTCCTGTTTATCGACGGTGATTTCACCCAGAGTGTTTTCCTGGGCCGCTACAAGCTGGGGAAAAAGCTGACGGGATGGACAGACGTCTGCCAGACGCAGAGTGATCTGTCCTCTCAGATCTGCGTGACGAGCGATCCGGACATCGATCTGATGTTTACGGGCAACACGCAGACCGCGTGGAGCAATGTCGTGCGCGATGATCTGAAGCGGGGGCTGGATGCGCTGAAGGACCGGTACGCATGGATCGTCATCTCGTCCGATGAAGAGGGACGCTCGGCGCAGAGCGCCGACGCCGCGATTCTGGCTATGAAGCAGCCGGAGTATTCGGAGTATAATGCGCGCAGCCGCGTGGAAAGACTCGACCGCGAGGGAGTTTGTGTGGCAGGTGTGATTCTGTATGAATGAGGAAACAGACATCAAAATAAAACAGTTTGCCGATATCGTCAGAAAGTCTGACAATATCGTGTTTTTCGGCGGCGCCGGGGTTTCGACAGAGAGCGGGATCCCGGATTTTCGCTCTCCGGACGGACTGTACAATCAGAAGTACAAGTATCCGCCGGAAGAGATCATCAGCCATTCCTTCTACGAGAGCAATCCGGAGGAGTTCTTCCGCTTCTACCGGGACAGAATGCTGTACCCGGACGCAAAGCCGTCCACGACGCACCTGGTTCTGGCCAGACTTGAACGAGAGGGGAAGCTTTCGGGGATTGTGACGCAGAACATAGACGGCCTTCACCAGAAGGCCGGATCCAGACATGTCGTCGAGCTCCACGGATCGGTGCTGCGCAATTACTGCGAGCGATGCGGGAAATTCTACGGGATCGACGCAATTCTGAGCAGCACTGGGATTCCGCGCTGTGACTGCGGAGGCCGGATCAAGCCGGATGTCGTCCTGTACGAGGAAAGCCTCGACGCGGACAACATCGCAGAGGCGCTCCGCCTCATATCGAATGCCGATGTGCTTGTCGTGGGCGGAACGAGCCTCGGTGTATACCCGGCGGCAGGCATGATCGACTACTACAAGGGGAACAAGCTCGTTCTCATCAACAAATCAGCCACTCCATATGACAGCCGCGCGGACCTGCTGATCCATGCGCCGCTCGGTGAGGTGTTTGGAAGAATATAAGCGTGCGGACCGCACAATCAGAAGAGAAAATTGGCCTTGCATTTGCCGCGCACCTGTGGTAAATTATTAATCCGTGAATAATTTTCCTTGCTTTCTCACTGTGAGAGAAGGCCAAGAGACCAAGAGGAGGTGCGACGCATAATGAGCAAATATGAATTGGCATTAGTTGTCAGCGCAAACGTCGACGAAGAGGTAAGAAATGCAACCGTTCAGCAGGTGAAAGACCTGATCACGAAGTTCGGCGGCAAAATTACCGATGAAGGAACGCTTGAGAAGAAGAAGCTGGCTTACGAAATCCAGAAGATGAGAGAAGCATTCTATATCTTCATCAAATTCGAGGCTGAGGCGAAGGCTCCGCGTGAGATCGAATCCAGAATCCGCATCATGGATAACGTTATTCGTTTCCTGATCGTAAAGGATGAGATCGCGGAAGCAGCTGCAGCGGCTCCGGCGGCGGAAAAGCAGCAGTAAGACAGTATTCTGGCGGCAACTCCTGCTATTGATTCGATGTAATCAGACAGAGGAGGAACCTATGAACAGAGTCATTTTGATGGGCAGACTTACAAGAGATCCGGTTGTCCGCTACACACAGTCGGCGAATGGTTCTCTTGCCATCGCAAGATACACACTGGCGGTCGACAGAAGACGCAGAAGCACGGGGACAGGCAATGACCAGCAGACGGCTGATTTCATCAGCTGCGTGGTCTTCGGAAGACAGGCTGAATTTGCCGAGAAGTACCTCCATCAGGGTACGAAGATCTGCGTGCAGGGGCGCATACAGACCGGTTCCTATACCAACAAGGACGGGAACAAGGTCTATACGACCGATGTCGTTGTCGACGACCAGGAATTCGCAGAGAGTAAGGCGGCAGCATCATCGGGTCCGCATACGGGATCGTATCAGGCTGGAGGAGCACCTTCGGATGAAGGGGCTGTTCCGGAGAGCGGGTTTATGAATGTCCCGGCCGGTACGGATGACGGTGTACAGGATGAGGGTCTGCCGTTCGCGTAAACCTATTTGGAGGCAGATATGGCAGAAGAAGTAAAGCAGGCAGCAGAAACGGCTGAGACACAGCAGGCTGCTCAGGATACAGCAGAAAAGAAGACAGAGAGAACGGCGCGCACCAGAAGAAAGCCGATGCACAGAAGAAAGAAGGTCTGCAGATTCTGCGCGAAGAATGCAGCTCCCCTTGACTACAAGGACACGGAGACCCTTCGCCAGTTCATCTCTGAGAGAGGAAAGATCCTTCCGAGAAGAGTTACCGGCTGCTGCGCAAAGCATCAGCGCGCGGTTACAACAGCTGTGAAGAGAGCAAGACACATCGCTCTTCTTCCGTATATGACCGAGTAAGTGCCTGCAGCACTTCAAAGGCTCTCCAGCGGGACCGCAGCGCGTGCGGTTCCGCTTTTTTTGCCGGCATGGTATAATGAAGCCCGGACTATGATTCCGGACTTTTGAGGAGACAGGAAATCAAATGAAAAAGAAAGAATACAGACCTTCCGGAAGGCTGCGTCTGTACTTCATATGGCTTACCTTGATCGGCGTGTTTCTACTGGCCGTGACGGTATACCTTTTGTTTCAGTATCCGCGGGCGGGGCTTGTCATGCTGGCTCTGTCGGCTGTGTACTGGGGCGTGGATTTGTATGAGAATCTCTTCTTCAAGCCGACGTTCATGCGGGATCTGATCGAATTCTCATCCAATTACGCGCAGGTGCAGAAGGCCCTTCTGGACGATCTGGAGATTCCGTACTGCCTGCTTGACGGAGACGGCGATGTCCTGTATCTGAACAACGCCATGCAGAACCTCTCCGGAAGAAAAAGAGGCTTCCGCCAGACGATCTGGACTGTCTTTCCGGAGATAACACAGCAGACTCTTCCGGAGGATGAACAGAAGACGGAAGTGGAGGTGCGGTTCGGCGAGCGGGACTATCGCGCGGAGATGAAGCGCATCTCGACGGAAAAACTGACGGCGGACACGAAGATCCTGCAGGCGGAGAACGATTCGGTCTTCATCGCGCTGTATCTGTTCGACACGACGGAAATCGACATGTACAAGCAGAGGGCCATCGATAACCGTTTTGTCGTCTCGCTGATTGACATCGACAACTACGAGGAGGTCGTCGAGAAAGTCGATGACGTGCGCCGGTCCCTGTTCGTAGGCCTGATTGACAAGCGGGTGAATCAGTACTTCGCGTCGGGCGGCGCCATTGTGCGGAAACTCGAGAAGGACCGCTACATGGCTGTGTTCCGGAACAAATTTCTTCAGGATCTGGAGCGCGACCGCTTCCGGATCCTGGATGACATCAAGAACCTGAACATTGGCAATGAGCTGAGTCTGACACTGTCCATCGGCGTGGGCACCGGTGCGGCGGATTATTCAGCCAACTTCGAGATTGCGCGCGACGCCCTGAACCTGGCACTTGGCCGGGGCGGTGATCAGGCGGTCGTCCGCCAGGGTGACAAGGTGTCGTACTACGGCGGAAGAACGCAGCAGATGGAGAAGAACACGCGCGTGAAAGTCCGCACGAAAGCGGCGGCACTCAAGCAGATTCTGGAGGGCTGCAGCAATGTTCTGATCATGGGCCACAGTATGGCTGATGTCGATGCCTTTGGCGCCGCGGTGGGCATCTACTGCATAGCCCGGAAGATGGGCAAGAAGGCCAACATCGTCATCAACGACGTGACGACGACCGTCCGGCCGTTCATGGACCGTTTCCGCGGCAAGGAAGGGTATCCTGACGACACTTTTGTCGGATCGGGCGAGGCGATGACTCTGGAACAGCCGACAACGGCGGTCATCGTCGTGGATGTAAACCAGGCGGCGCGCACGGAATGCCCGGAACTTCTGCTCGGATGCCGCACGAAGATCGTGTTTGACCACCACAGAAGCAGCTCCAATCCGATCGGGGATACGGTTCTGGCATATGTGGATCCGAGCGCATCGTCAGCCTGCGAGATGGTGACGGAGATGATTCAGTATGTGAACATGGACATCCGGCTCACAGGCGTGGAAGCTGACGCGATCTATGCGGGCATGCTGATCGACACGCAGGGATTTCTCACCAAGACGGGTCCGAGAACGTTCGAAGCGGCCGCATATCTGCGCCGCAGCGGGGCAGACATCACCCGTGTGCGCAAACTGATGCGCACGAATATGAAGGAATACCGGGAGATCGCCCAGGCGGTCAGCCAGGCGGAGATCTACCGGGGCGCCTATGCCATCTCCGTGTTCCACGGGGAGGGTATGGAGAGTCCGACGGAGGGAGGCGCCAAGGCAGCCAATCAGCTGCTTGATATCGACGGCATACGGGCCGCCTTTGTGGTGACGCCGTACGCGGGGCAGATGTACATTTCCGCCCGTTCCATCAACGAATCCAACGTTCAGCTGATCATGGAGCGCATGGGCGGCGGCGGCCACATGAACACGGCCGGCGCGCAGCTCAAGAACTGCTCGGAGGAGCAGGCGGTCAGCAAGATCAAAGATACGCTGGATACTCTGCTAAAGGAAGGAATCATCAAATGAAAGTAATACTGCTTGAGGACGTAAAGGCACATGGCAAAAAGGGCGAAATCGTCAATGTAAGTGACGGTTATGCCAGAAACTATATCATCCCGAAGAAACTGGGCGTCGAGGCCAACGCGAAGAACCTGGCCGACTGGAAGACACAGAAGGCAAAAGAGGCCAGAATCGCCGCACAGGAGCTGGCAGATGCGAAGAAGCTGGCGGATGAGATCGGCGAGAAGAGCGTAGAGCTCACGATCCGCACCGGCGCAAACGGCCGGTCTTTCGGCTCGGTATCAGCCAAGGAAATCGCCGAGGCGGCCGTGAAGCAGCTGGGACTGGATGTGGACAAGAGAAAGCTGAAGCTGGAAGAGCCGATCAAGGCACCGGGCACCTATATTGTTCCGCTTCGGCTTCACAGAGAGATCTCTGCGAAGCTTACGGTCATTGTCCACGAGGAAAAGGGCTGAGTCTCTATGAAGAATGACGATTTCCCGATCGATGACGGATATTCCATCGACGAGGAGGACGACGAGGACGCTGTTGATCCTTTCCTGGCCAACCATGTAGAAGACCCGGAGAAAGAGCCGGCGGAGGACGCCGGAAAGGGCCCGGACAGAACCTCCGGCAGGATACCGGAAGACCCGGCGGGAAAAGAAGGCGCTGAAGACACCGGAAAGGCGCCGGAAGACCCGGGCGAAGAACAGGACGAGGAAAATCACGCGCTTGAGCCGGAAGAGGAAGCGGAGTACATTCCGCCGCTCGCGGAGTCGGAGAGACAGACGCAGGCCGCTGGCCGCGTCGTGCCCAGCAGCCGCAGCTCAGAGCGGGGACTCATTGCCTCTATGTTGAAGGATCCGAACCAGATCGCCATGGCGGCCGGGATTCTGAAGCCGGAGGATTTTTACTTCGGTGTGTACCGCACCGTTTTTCAGACGCTCGTAGCGATGAATGAGGCCGGCCGGCAGATCGACATGATCACGCTGAGCGAAGAGCTGAAGCACAGCAGCCGGGGAGCGGCGCAGGTGTCGCTTGCGGATCTGCTGGATATCGATCAGAGCGAGGCTACGTCTGCGTTCGCCCGGGATTACGCGCAGATCATCCGGGAGAAGTCTGTGCTGCGCTCGATCATCCGGGGTAACGATGAGATCACGAAGGCCTGCTACGCGCAGGAGCAGCCGGCGGCTGCCATTCTGGAACAGGCTGAGTCCCGGGTATTTGCTCTCTCCCGGGAGATGAACGGCGAGTCGAGAGAACAGAGCATCGCCCAGATCGTGCTGGAGCAGGTGCACAATATCGAAGAGACCGCCAAGAGCGACAACCCGGTGACGGGTGTGCCCTCTGGTTTCACCGATCTTGACCGCTATCTGTCTGGTTTTCAGCCTTCGGATTTTATTCTGGTGGCCGCCCGCCCGTCTATGGGCAAGACGGCATTTGTCCTGAATGTGGCGGATTATGTGGCGCGGCGGCAGAGTATCACAACGGCGGTCTTCTCGCTGGAGATGAGCCGCACGCAGCTGGCCAACCGTCTGCTGTCCCTGGAATCCGGGGTGGAAGCGGACAAGCTGCGCAAGGGGAATCTGGACGCCAGAGACTGGAATGACCTTGTGGAAGGCGCCAACTCCCTGGCGAAGTCAAAACTCATCATAGACGACACGCCAGGCATAACCGTCGGACAGCTTCGCAGCAAGTGCCGGAAATACAAGATGGAAGATGATCTCGGACTTGTCATCATCGACTATCTGCAGCTGATGACGGGCAGCGGCCGCTCGGATTCGCGTCAGCAGGAGATTTCGGAGATCTCCCGGTCGCTCAAGGCCCTGGCGAGAGATCTGAATGTCCCGGTCATCACGCTCTCCCAGCTTTCCCGAGCTGTGGAACAGCGCCCGGATCACAGGCCGATTCTCTCGGACCTGCGTGAATCCGGAGCCATTGAGCAGGACGCAGATGTGGTCATGTTTATCTACCGCGACGACTACTACAACAAGGAATCCGAGGAGAAGAACATTGCCGAGCTGATCGTGGCCAAGCAGAGAAACGGCCCGATCGGTACGGTGAAGCTTGCCTGGATCCCGGAACAGACGAAATTCGCCAATCTCGCGAGGCAGCCGGGCAATTTTCACGCATGAGCCTGCCGGCGGGCAGCCCGCCGACAGGCGGACGCAGACATCGCGCTAAAAAAGCCTTCCCTGTCCGCAACAGGGAAGGCTTTTTCTGACTGAAAAAATACGGCCGGATTACTGAGGATTCGGAGCTCCAACCGGGCATACGCTTGCGCATGCGCCGCACTCGATGCAGGTATCCGCATCGATAACTCTCTTGCCGTCAGCCTCGCTGATTGCGCTGACCGGGCAGCCGGGCTCGCATGCACCGCAGTTGATGCAGTCATCATTAATTACATATGCCATAAGATTACCTCCTTGCATGACACTTCTATTATATTGCCAATAGATTCCTACAGCTCTTTACTTCTAGAATTATAGGAAATGACCGCAGGATTTGCAACCGCTTTTCGGATTGTACTGAAAAAAATAATGCCGGGAAAGCCGCATAAAACCTGGATATTCTGCTGCTAACCGAGCCCCGAAATCATACCGGAGTACTTGCATTAATGTATACAGTATCGGCAATTTTGACACGGCGGAGCAGTTGACAGGCCAATGGCACACCGGTATGATGACACTGACAGGCACTTCAGATATCTGTGAGCGGATGCTCATTTGCACAGACAAAAGAAAGGATTGTACGGTATGGCTAAGGTGACAAAGGATACAGTGATCAGCGACGCACTGATGATTGACGGCGGGATTGCCGATATTCTGATGGGATCCGGCATGGGCTGCATCTTCTGCCCGGCTTCCATGGGGGAGACAATCGAACAGGCGGCGGCGGTCCACGGAATTGACAGCGACGGTCTGGTGGAAGACATCAACGATTATCTTGCGTCGAAAGGCTGAAGAGACAGAGCCTCTGAGAAAGACAGAATTAACACAAGAAGAGCGGCCCCTGATTCAGGAGCCGCTTTTTTCTGGCAGTGGTGCGCACCGGGAAAGTCAGCTGAATTTCCGCAGGCGGAGGATGGCGTCTCTGCGGATCAGGCAGCTCCCGTGCTCAAGATAGTAATCCAGACGGGAAGGCGCGCAGGAAGCAACCCGGCCGTATTCAGACAGAATGCGGGCAGTCTCACCTAAATCCGTTGACGCTGCTGGCGTCTCATCTGCCTGCGCCGCGCGGATGAACAGAACATAGCTGGAAGGACTGCTGCCACTTCCCATGCGGAACAGCCAGCTTTCCGTGCGGTCCGCAGCGGCGGGCAGGATGGAGCACGCTGTCCCTGCTTCCTGAAAGCTTTTAAATGTCACGGCAAGGGCCGATGGCGCCGTCCTGCCCGGTCTGCCGGATCCGGATGCAGAAGCTCTGTTTCCACCCTCGAAGGCGGAGCGGAAAGGCGACGAACTGCGGAAGCCATAACGACTGTCACGGGAGTCTTCATCCCCAAAGATATCTTCAACATCATCGTCCGGCGCACGGCTGCCGCCGACGTCAGTGTCCGCATAAAGCCCCATGGCTTCATCCTCGGGCGAAAGCGCCGAGAAGTGTGCGTATCCGTTCCCGATCTCTTCGGCATACGGCACCGGAATGAAATTCAGCACCAGCTGCTGCACGTTCACCGGGATGGCCTCGATGGCGACCGGCAGGTCCTCCGGGTTGAATCCACGCTCCCTTCGCAGCTTGCTCCCGATCCGGCGGAAAAGCTGCTCCATCCGGGGAGAGCCATACGCGTCGCGGTGCAGGTCGATGCCGAAATGCTCCAGATCCTCAGAGTTAAGCGTCACTTTTATGGAGTTATTCTCAAACGGTTCGATGTTCATACTGAGCTCCCTTCGCCTTCATCATACCCGAAGCCATCTGCACTTTCAATTGACAAGTCCGGCCTGCCCGGCTTGATTGGCAGCAGGGCGCGCGCTATAATATTCATGTGTTCCGGCACCGGAAAGGAGGCTTTCCGGGAAGAGTACGGATTTCGCCGCGGATATGAGCGGCACTTGTCATTTTTTCTTTTTCGATCCCAGGAAGTGGTAATCTGCGCGTTGGAATATATGCCTGTATTTGCCGTGCAGTTTTTTTCGGGATCATTTTTTTTCAGAATCAGAGAATTTTCAGGGGCGCCGCGAAGATGACGGGAATCACAGGCCCGCAGTCTTCTGCGCCGCTACAAAAACGGGTGCACGGAACGCAGTTACTGCAGTCAGGCCGCATCGGCCGGTTATTCACGGATGAAAGGAAGTTTGGTGAAGCGGCCGCCCCGGTTCTTTTCCGGGGCGGTTTCCGGTTGACAAATGCCCGATTCCTGTATAGTCTTACATTAAACTGTAATGTTTTTGTAACATTTGGGATGGATTATGCGCGGAAAATCAGACAAAAGAAAAAGCGGAAGACGAAGAAGATATTCAGGAAAAAAACGGAGGAATCTCCGGGCGTTCCTGCTGAGCGCTGCTGCAGTGATCCTGGCAGCCCTGGCGGCGGCACTGATCTACAGGTTCACGCCGACATCAAAGACGATGGATCTTCAGGAATACTTCGGATCGTCCGGGAAGGACGGGACGTGCACCATCATCGTGGACGGCAGGGCCTATCCGGACGCGGGGACGATTGTGGACGGCGAAGTGTACGCGAGTGCCGGCTGGATCCGGGAGCACCTCACCACAAGATTTTACGAGGACGCAGAGACAAGTGCCGTTCTGTTCACGGATGGAGACGGCACGTGGGAATACCGGAACGCTCAGACGACATTCACGTCAGACGACGGGAGGAGCGCGCAGACAGAGCATCCGGTGGTGCTGGTCACAGACGGTCAGACTCAGCTGTGGCTTGCGTACTGCCTGAAAAGCGCGGACTTCAGCGCTTCCTGGTATATCGGGGAGAGTGACATGACAGGCGCGGCCACTTCCCCTGCGCGGGTGGTGCTTCGCAGCGGCGGGGCGCAGGACAACACGGCCACACTTGCGCGGGACACGAAGCTGCGGTACCGGGGCGGCATCAAGAGCCCGATTCTGTCCTCCCTGGCGCAGGGAGAGACGGTCAGTGTGGTGAGCGATCTCGGGGACTGGACGGAGGTACTGACAAGAGACGGCATCACGGGATACGTAAAGAGCCGGTATCTGAGCGGCCGGCAGACCGGCACCGTGGCGCACACCTTTGAAGGGGCATACTCCCATGTTCTTCTTGGACAAAAGATTGTCCTTGGATGGCTTACCAGCAACAGTTCGGTTCTGGACGGGGATGAAAACGACCCGGCGGCGGCGGAAGAGCTGAATGTCGTGTCGCCGACGTGGTATACGGTGACGGACACGGCGGGGAATGTGGACGACACGGTCTCAGGCAGCCTGGTCACGGAGCTGAAGAACCGCGGACTGTCCGTGTGGCCGCTGATCTCGGATTTCACGGAGGATGTGGACAGCAAGGCGCTGCTTTCCAGCCGCGCCGCCAGAAACGCGATGATCACCCGCCTGATGGCAGATGCCGATCAGTACGGGTATGACGGCATCAATCTTGACTTCGAGGCTGTTACATCCGACAGTGCCCCGGATTTTCTGCAGTTTGTCCGGGAATTGTCCGTGGAGTGCCGGAAGCGGAAGATCATCCTTTCGGTGGACAATTATATTCCGGTCCAGAGCAGAGAATACTATAATTATGAAGAACAGAGCGATTATGTGGATTATATCATCATGATGGACTATGATGAGCACTGGTCCACCTCCGAACCCGGCAGCGCTTCGTCGCTGGATTTCTTTCGCACGAATCTGACCAGCGCCCTCGCCAAAGTGGACCGCAGACAGCTGGTGTGCGGATGTCCTTTTTACACCCGGATTTATTCGGTGACGGGGGGCGTGTCGTCAGGCCGGGAATACGGGATGCAGGAGGCGCTTGATACGGTGGCGGCCGCGGGCGTCACGCCGGTCTGGGACGATGGCGTCGGACAGTACACGGCTGCCTGGAGCAGCGGGGATACGCAGTACTATGCGTGGCTTGAGGAGGAGCGTTCTTTTACACTGCGCATGCAGGCGGTGAAGGAGTCCGGATGTGCCGGCGCTGCCTTCTGGCAGCTGGGAAAAGAGCTCCCGGATATCTGGGACATAGTCCGGGAAGAATTGGGGTGAGTGAAGATGCATACGGTCATTGCAAAGCTGACAGGTGAAAAGGAAAAGGACGATGCGTATTTTGCGGAAGCAGGAGAGATTCTGCGCTCCGGCGGACTGGTGGCATTCCCAACGGAGACAGTCTACGGTCTGGGAGCTGACGCGCTGAATGTGGCAGCCGCGAAGAAGATTTACGCGGCGAAGGGGCGCCCGAGCGACAACCCGCTGATCGTCCACATCGCCGACAGGGCAGATTACGCAAAGCTGGCGCGGGAAGTTCCGCCGGCTGCCAGGCTCCTCTATGACCGTTTTCTTCCGGGACCGCTCACGATGATCCTGAAGAAGAGCGACATCGTCCCGGATACGATCACCGGAGGGCTTGACACGGTTGCGATCCGGATGCCGAGCCATCCGACGGCCGCGAGGCTTATCCGGGAATCGGGCGTGTACATCGCGGCGCCCAGTGCGAATCTGTCCGGCAAGCCCAGCCCGACGAAGGCGGAGCATGTCATCCATGATCTGGACGGCCGCATCGACATGATTCTGTGTGATGACACGGTGGACGTCGGCGTTGAGTCCACAATCATAGATCTTTCCGGTCAGATCCCGGTACTCCTTCGGCCGGGCTACATCACGCTTGAACAGCTCAGGGAGTGCCTTGGACGGGTCGATGTGGATCCGGCCATCCGGGGCGTCAGTGTGCCGGCGGGCGTGGTTCCGAAGGCACCGGGCATGAAGTACAAGCACTATGCGCCGGACGCAGATCTTGCGATCGTCGAGGGCGATCCGGAGGCGGTTGTTGCAAGAATTAACGCGCTGACCAGGCAGGCCTTGGCAAGAGGCGAGAAGGTCGGAATTATGGCGACGGAAGAGACGGCCTCCCGGTATCCGGAGGGAATCGTGAAGGTGGTCGGATCCCACCGGGACGAGGCGACGGTGGCGCACAATCTCTTCGCGGTTCTGCGTGCATTTGACGAGGAGAAAGTCGACCGGATCTATTCTGAAGGGTTCTCGGGACGCAACGTCGGGCAGGCGGTCATGAATCGTTTGATTAAAGCCGCGGGACATACTATAATTAATGCCTGAAACCGGCTTTGCAGCCGGCCTGAAGCACAGGCAGGACGCCGGAAGACATTGCAGGATTATGAAGACATTTGACAGGATTCTCTTTGTGAGCAGAGACGGGACGTGCCGGGCCCCGCTGGCAGCGGCTGCTGCCCGGCAGTATCTCGGGACGTCGCGGATACAGGTGGGGTCCCGGGGGATGATCGTGCTGTTCCCGGAGCCATATGACAACCGGGCGGGAGAACTGGCGACAAAGAGCGGTATTCGGTGGACACCCGGATATTCCCGCGAGATAAGCGGCGGGGATTTTGCGGACAGGACGCTTGTTCTGACAATGAATGCGTCGATGAAGAATACGCTGTACCGGAAATTCCCCAATGCGGTCAATGTCTTCACGCTCGGAGAGTTCGCGGGCGAGACGGACGCCGAGGTAAAGGACCCGTCGGGGCGCGGTGCGGAGGCGCTGGAGAACTGTTTTGTGCAGATCCAGGTGCTGACGACGGTCATCGGCGGAAAAGCTGAACTGACTTCAGCTGGAAAGGATGAAGATGATAGCAATCGGAAGTGATCATGGCGGGTATTCTCTCAAGCAGGAGATCATGAAACATCTTGAGGCGCAGGGAAAAGCGTTCACAGATGTCGGCTGTTACGACGAGAAATCCGTCGATTATCCGGTGTACGCAAAGAAGGTCACCGAAAAAATCCAGGACGGAACCTGTGATCTGGGAATTCTGGTGTGCGGAACCGGGATCGGCATGAGCATGGCTGCCAACAAGGAGAAGGGCATCCGCGCCGCGGCGGTCTCTGACTGCTATACGGCGGAGAAGACCAGAGAGCACAACAATGCCAATGTCCTGTGCCTTGGCGGGCGCACGCTCGGACCGGACCTCGCCGTGAAAATTGTGGACTGCTTCCTCTCTACGCCTTTCTCCGGCGAAGAGCGGCATCTCAGACGGATCCGGATGTGGGATAAATAAGACAAGAGGCTGATATGAGCGACAAGCGGAAAGACTATATATCGTGGGATGAGTATTTCATGGGGGTAGCCAAGCTTGCCTCCATGCGCTCCAAAGACCCGCACACACAGGTCGGCGCCTGCATCGTCAGTCAGGACAACAAGATTCTTTCGATGGGGTACAACGGCTTCCCGCTGGGATGTTCGGATGACGAGTTCCCGTGGGCAAGAGAGGCGGGCGACGAGCTGGACAAAAAGTATGTGTACATTGTCCACTCGGAATTAAATGCGATCCTCAATTACCGGGGAGGGAGCCTGGAGGGCAGCAAGATGTATGTCACCCTTTTCCCGTGCAATGAGTGCGCCAAGGCCATCATTCAGGCAGGGATCCGCACGCTCGTATATGACGATGACAAGTATGCCGGCACGGCCAATGTGATCGCCTCCAAGCGCATGCTAAAGGCGGCCGGCGTGAACTTCTACCGCTACGAGCGAACAGGCCGGGAGGTTAAGATCACTCTCTGAAAGTGCGAAGGCGCCCGGATCACCGGGCGCCTTCGGGTATGTGGCTGTCGAGCTGCCGGATCACGCCGGCAAATTCTCCGCTGTAGATGCAGGAAAGAAGCTCGTTCAGACTGCGCAGAACACCGGTGAGGGCGGGGGATGAAAGGATCCCTCTCTCGAATGCATCGGCCAGCTCATCCAGATCGACGACCCGCACAAGCCCGGAGTCTTCCAGAATCACATCCGCCAGCAGATCGGTGAAGATCCACGTATCGGACTGCGCCACGTAATCCGAGCGGATGATGTCACAGTAGATGTAATACAGGGATCCGTCCTGCCGGAAGAATCGGCTGACTTTCCAGCCCTTCCTGAGGAAATAGCAGGAATAGCCGTGCGAGAACTGCGTTTTCGGGTGCAGTGTCTTCCAGGCTGTGACGATGATCTCATCGGACTGATACAGGATCCTGTCATCGGCAAGCGGAATGTACTCCTCCGGGATCAGACGTTTTCGAATTAGTTCTGGCATACATGACCTCCGGCTGCCTCCGGCAGCCTGAAGAATTCCGGTTACGACGTTTATTGTATCTGATTATAGCACCTGCAGGCGCTCTGACAATCGGCTGCAGGGGAAAAATAGTATGAAAGGCCGCCTTTTGCGCAATTTCCGTCAGATCAATGAGAATCTTCCGCTGCTTCTGGCGGGGGAAGGAATATTTCTTGTAATAGCTGAGCTGATCGTGGTGCTGCTGGTCCCGGACAGGCTGAAGGCCGCTGCCGCAGCCGGGATCCTCGCCGGCGTGCTCACGGCGGCGTGCGGAAGCATTCTGCTCGCTCTGATTATCCGAACCGCCCTGTACCGGGACGGGAACAAAGGAGCCGCTGTCCTTCTCGGACTTCTTCGCGCCGGGCTGGCAGCTGCCGTTCTTCTTGTATGCATTCTAAAAGATCCGATGCTTTGCGTGGCAGCTCTCATCGGCATGCTCTCCGGGCAGACAGGCGTATATCTTGCGCCGCTGGCGGCGCGTTTCAGAGACAGAAAAGAGAAAAGTGATGGCAAGAACCGGTAAGAGAGGAAAGCGGGCACTCGGCGCGTTGTTTGCGGCTGTATTTTTCATAACCTGCCTCGGGACCTGGTGCCTGTCGCTGAGACGTGCGCAGGGCAGCCGGCAGGGCAATTCTTACTGGAGCGAGGCTGTGGCGCCGGTCATCTATATGGAGACGGAAAGCGGTGCTCACTACGACTGTCTGATGGGATTTAAAGACGAGTCGGCGGCGGATCTGACAGCAGAACGCAGTCTCATCGCTCTGCCGGAGAGTCTCGCGCAGAAGATGGTCGTCGAGACGTACGGCAGCGGTATTGCGGATATTCGCTATGATCTGCGCCGCGCTGACGGACAGCTTCTGGAGCGGGGGGACGTCTCGGACACCAGTATCGACGGAACCAGAATTTCCTTTACCGTGCAGTTCCGGGATCTGATGAGCAGCCAGGAAAACAGCCTGCTCACGCTGTATCTGACACTTTCCGACGGGAGTGAATACGTGTATGTCACAGGTATCATCCCGGCACCCTCGTCTGACATCGACGCGAAGCTGGCGTATTTCAACGATTTCTTTGACGCCGTCTATGATAAATCCCGCTCCGATGAGGCCGCCGCACAGCTGTACATCGTCGCCGGCAAGGATAACTCTTCGTTCGGGAACGCGACGATCAACACATCATCGGAGATCCTGACCTGGGGCACCTTGAAGACGGTGCCGACGCGCGAGATTATTCCGTCGCTGCAGTCCATATCTGACGACGAGTGTGAATTCCACGCCCGCTATCCGGTACTTGTCACAGACAGCAGCGGTGTGTCCCAGACGGTCATGGTCGAGGAGACGACGACGATCGGACTGGATAAGAGCGGAAACTGTCAGGTGGACAACTACCAGCGCACGGCCGGAGAGATTTTTTCCGGAAATGATGCGTTTACAGACTCCCGGACGCTTGTCCTCGGCATTCAGGGCGGCGCGGCGGAGGATATGGCGGTGAATCCGGCCGGCACGGACTACTTCTTTTTTAACGCCGGGAATCTCTGGCGGTATGCCTCCGGGGAAGACAGGCTCGTCCGGGTGTTCTCGTATGCCTCGAATGATTCCGACGG
This sequence comes from Lachnospira sp. UBA4285, assembly GCA_002394965.1. Taxonomy (GTDB): domain Bacteria; phylum Bacillota; class Clostridia; order Lachnospirales; family Lachnospiraceae; genus UBA4285. The sequence goes on along the minus strand of DGVL01000143.1, from coordinate 16,737 downwards.
CGTGCGGGAGGAAAATCAGGACTATATCGGCCGGATCCTGCGGTGTGGCGATGACGGAGACTGCTGGTTCGCGCTGATGGGATATGTGAGCCGGGGAAGGCACGAGGGGCAGACCGGCCTTTCCGTGTGGCACTACAGTGCCTCGGAAGATGCTTCGGAGGAGATGCTGTTCTTCCCGATCTCCGGCACGGCGGATGAAATCGCGCAGCAGACCCGGACCCTGATGAGCGTGGGCGGCGACGGGGTGTTCTATCTTGGCTTTGACGGACAGCTGGTCACAGTCGGCACGCCGGGCGGGGAGGTGTCCCGCGAGACGGTGGACTTCTCCGGCGAAAGTTTCGCTGTCAGCAGCGATCAGACACAGATCGCATACTGTGTCGGAACGGGCCAGTGGAAGACGCTGCGCGTCGTCAACCTCGCGCAGGCACAGGCGCAGGAATTCACGGCGCCGGATGGGGACTGCATCCGGCCGCTGGGCTATATAGGACATGATCTGGTGTGCGGACTCGCCCACCGGGAAGATGTAAATGAGGCGGACGGGAGCTTCCCGATGTACCGCATACTGGTCGTGGATGATGCGGGAGAAGAGGTGACGGAGTATCAGCCGGACGGGGCGTATGTCCTGCAGGTGCAGATCGATGCGGCCAGAGTCCTCATGAGTCTGGGCGTGAAACTGCCGGACGGAAGCTTTACCGGGTCCGGATCAGATCAGCTGATCAGCCGCAGTCAGACGGAACCTGAGGTTCAGACGGTGACGGTGACGTCGGAGGAGTGGAAGAAGGAGACTGCCATCTACCTGCCAAAGGCAGCGGCCAGCAGCTCCGGAAGTCCGCAGGTGGACATCGTGTGGAATATCACCGAGAATACCGACGACCTGGTGCAGATAAGCGGTGACAAGTAACAAATTTAAAACTGCAAGAAGATAAAAAAGCCGCCCGGATGGAGTGACCATCCGGGCGGTATTAATATGTCGGAGATGAGGCGAAAGCTTTCTTACTTTCCGTAGTGCTCTTTGTTGTACTTCTTCACGCGGTTCTGAATTCTTTCCACCGGTGAGAGGAGATTGCTGATGGAAGAGTCGTGATTCAGCGTGTCGATGATCAGGGCGATGTATTTGCTCATGTCGACGCTGATATACCACGGCTTGCCGAGCAGCTCATCCGGCTGGTAGATCAGGTTGGTGGTGAGAATGCGGTCGATCGTCCCGTCGGCATAGGCCTTGTCGAACTTGTCGAATCCGCTGGTGAACAGGCCGAACGTCGTGGCTGCGAAGACTCTTCTCGCCTTGCGCTCCTTCAGCTCTCTGGCCACATCCAGCATCGACTCACCAGAGGAAATCATGTCGTCGATGATGATGACGTCCTTGCCCTCGACGGAAGAGCCAAGGAATTCGTGGGCGACGATCGGGTTGCGGCCGTCGACGATCTTTGTGTAATCCCTGCGCTTGTAGAACATGCCCATGTCCAGCCCGAGCACATTGGCGAAGTACACGGCCCGGCTCATGCCGCCCTCGTCCGGGCTGATGACCATCATGTGCTGCGCATCGATGTGCAGGTCGTCCACGTTCAGAAGCAGGTACTTGATGAACTGATAGCTGCAGGAGACCGTCTCGAAGCCCCTGAGCGGGATCGCGTTCTGAACCCGCGGATCGTGGGCGTCGAATGTGATGATGTTGTCAACCCCCATATTCGTCAGTTCCTGGAGCATAAACGCGCAGTCCAGAGACTCGCGCTGCGTCCGCCGGTGCTGGCGGCTCTCGTAGAGGAACGGCATGATCACGTTGATGCGGCGCGCCTTGCCGCCGACAGCCTGGATGATGCGCTTCAGATCGGCGTAGTGGTCATCCGGGGACATGTGATTCACCATGCCGTTGAGCTTATAGGTGATGTTGTGGTTGAGAACATCCACCATGATGAAGAGGTCATACCCGCGGACGGACTCGTTGATGATGCCCTTGCCTTCGCCGGAACCGAATCGCGGTGTAGAAGCGCTCAATATATACGTATCCTTCTTGTAACCGTCGAAAGCAAGCGAATTGGTGTGGGCCGCATCTCTCTGCTGACGCCACTGTACCAGGTATGCGTCGACCTTCTTGCCGAGCGGCATGCAGGAAACAGTTGGAATAATTCCCAGCTTTCCGTAAGGAATCGAATTGGTGTGCTTCTCGTCTCTGGGCATCTTTATTCTCCTTTTTCTGTGCGGCAGGCGCGGCAAAAAAGCCGCCAGACCGGCCAAAATCCGAATTTACTATAATAGGAAATCTTCGCGGCGTCAAGTTGAAATGCCGTCCGTGTGCGCCGCGTCGGCGTTCCTGGCCTTCTGCAGCTTCAGAAGCCGGATATCTTCGCCGGTGAGCTGCCGGACCTGATAATTCCCCATGATTCTTGAGGAGATGCGCTCTGTGTAGAGCGTCCGCAGGCCTGAAGGCGCGATATTGGTCGAGATCAGTGTGGCTTTCCGAAGATTGAGTCGCGTGTTTAGAACGTCAAAAAGGACGGAACGCGTGAAGGCGTTGGATATCTCCGTTCCCAGGTCATCGATCACCAGAAGATCGCAATCTGTGACAAATGTGACGTCATCCATCCTGCCTGCGCCAGACTTCAGGCGGCTGGTATAGGAGAGCGCCTCAAAGAGGTCCACGGCGGAGAAATAGATGACGTTGACATTGTGCTGCAGAAGCTCGCTGACGATGCAGTTCGTGAGGAACGTCTTTCCCGTGCCCGGATTTCCGTACAGCAGCAGATTCTTATCTCCGTGGCCGCTGCAGATGTCGGCGGCGAAGGCTTTTGCCTGCTTGAGCACCGTCTGTGCCTTGATGCGCGGCGACTGGCCGTCCGGCCCCGGCTCTTCAGAGTACCAGTCAAGGGAAAACGAGGAAAACGAGGCGTCCGGATCCAGGTTGCGGTTGTTCATGCTGCCGTAGATGAGCCGGACGGCCTTGCTGATATAGCAGGAGCAGGGCTGCCCGTCCGGAAGAAAACCGGTGTCGCGGCATCTCTGGCACTCGTAGACCGGATCCAGAAAATCCGGCGGTACGTTCAGATTGTCCAGATACATCTGCTGGCGCTCCACCAGCTCGTCGATCCGCTCACTGTAGTCGGGGCCTTCCGTGTGCTTGTTCAGGATCCGGTCCCTGGCCGCCGCAGAGCTGATGGACGCAATCTGGCTTCGGATCGCAAAGAGCTGCGGGCACTGCTCTTTAACCCATGCCCGCCGTCTGTCTGCCTCGTCCAGATCCCGCATCCGGATCTGGTCGTACTCCCGCTGCAGACTGGCGCGCTGCGACGGTGTCAGCCGGCTGATTAGTGACATGTGGAGAACTCCTTTCCGGGCGCTTACTGGCTGCTCTCGATCTGAAGCTGGATGGCCAGGGCGTCGAGGTCATCGGTGCGCTGGGTGAATCCCGCGATGGAAGAAGCGGACTTCTGACCGGCCGCTGCCGCCGCGATCTTTGCTTCCTGTGCCTTCTGCTTCGCCTTCTCGGCGGACTTCAGGCGGTACGCCGCATCGGAGAGGTCGAGCGTCTTCTGGTCGTGCACCCCTTCCCGGCTCCACTCCTCAAGAATCCGGTCGGCATAATCAAAGGACGCCTTCTGCGTCTTATGGATCGTCCGGCTGCAGGCCTGTGCGATTAGCTCGTCGGACATCTGGTAGGTTTTCTTCCACCGCTCGATGAACCGCAGATCTGTGGGCGTTGCCTTCCGGTCCAGTCCGAACTCGCGAAAGACCGTGTGAACGGTGCTGCTGTGCTGCTGCGCCTCCTCGCGGGCATCCTTCGCCGTGCGGATCCCCTCCTGGTACCATCTCTCGGCGATTCCCTGCATGTAACGGAAATCCTTCTTTCCCCGCTCGTCGATGGACAGCGCGATGAGATATTCAATCATATCCGTCGGGAAATGAAGCCCGTCATAGAAGTAAATGAGATGATCCACATCGTCATTCTTCAGATTGGTTTTCAGCAGACTCTGGGCGATCTTGATGAGCGCGGCAAATTCCGGGTCGCCCATTTTTTCCGCCAGCTGTTCCCGGGTGACGGCGGTCGGCTTCCTGGTGCGGCTGATCGAGATGACCCCTTCATCGCCCTGCCCGTCCGTGAGAACGAAGTCCCGGGACACCACCTCCCGGCGGCTGTCATCCGGATCAAGCTGCCGCTCAGGCGGGGCGCTGCTCTCTGCCTGCTGGTGTATCCGGGAATCGGCAGTGCCCTGAGGGGTGGCGCCGGGTTCGGCTTTCTTTTCACTGCCGGAAGCGTGCGACTCTTCCGGCACTTTTGAAACGTCAGACTCTGCCGGGGCAGTGCTTTCCGGCCCGGTCTGCTCCCCGAAGGTGAGCAGGCCCTGCTTTTTCCAGTACATCAGTGCGCGCGTGACGTCGGACTCCGGCGCACTCAGCAGATCCGCCAGCTGACAGCTCGTCACCGTGCGCCCCCGCTGTGTCTCCATGAGAACCAGCAGATAGACCTTGACGAATTCGCCATTTGCCTGCGGCATATAGCCTGTAAGAAAAGAATCCGGAACAGCGGTGGCATCAGCCAGCCCTCTCCCGGAGATAGAAATAGTATTCAACGTATGACTCCCTGGTGAAAACGGTTTTAGCACTCTCAAGTATAACGGTCAGGCGCTCCGGGTGCAAACGGCCCCTGTGGGAGACTTCCGAATGTGGAAAGTGTGGAAAAAGTGGAAAACTCTCCGAAAAGTCCGTATCAGCCGCTCCCGGCACTGCGCGCGGTATGTGGATAAAAAAAGCCCCGCGGTGGATACATAGTCCGCCGCGGGATGTGGAAAATGTTGAAAACCTCTGTCACTGCCCGACAGATAGAAGCGCATCTCCGATCTGATACACGTTTCCGGCCCCCATAGTTATCAACAAGTCGTTGTCTAAAGGCAATTCTGATAAAAATTTTTCGATACCCTCAAAGGTGTCGATGTAGCGGGCGTCGCCGCCGCGCGCGTTGATCGCGTCGGCAAGAGTCTGCGAGGAGATACCCAGATCATCGGTCTCCCTGGCGGCGTAGATCTTCGCGAGAACGACGTGGTCGGCGCCACCTGCCAGAGCCTCTGCGAACTGGTCCATCAGAAGCTTGGTCCGGGAATACAGATGCGGCTGGAAGACGAGCCAGATCTCCCGGTGCGGGACGTGCGCGGCGGTGTCAAGCGTCGCCTTGATCTCGTCCGGATGATGCGCGTAGTCGTCGATGACATGGGCGCCGTGATAGACCCCTTTGTGCTGGAAACGGCGCTCGGCGCCGGTGAAGCGGCTCAGGCCTTCCTGAATCTGCGCATCGGTGACGCCTAACTGGCGCACGGCGGCGATGGCGGCGAGGGAATTCAGGACATTGTGGCTCCCCGGCACGCGCAGGGTAATCCGCATGCCGGGTTCACCCTTGTATAGAAGCGTGTAGGAGCAGCAGCCGTCGTGCCCGAACGTGATATCCCTGGCGCTGTAATCACTCACCGCCGGATCTGACCCGAAGGTGCAGACGTGGCACGGAAGACCTTCCGTGAAGTAGGTCCAGTTCTCAATACCGGTATTGATGATCAGGTTTCCGTCGGGCGGAAGGCGTCTCGCGAACTCGCGGAATGAAGCGCGGATGTTGTCCAGATTCTTGAAGAAATCAAGATGATCCGGCCGCACGTTCAGGATGATGGACGTAGTCGGGAAGAACGACAGAAAGCTGTTCGTGTATTCGCAGGCCTCGGCCACGAAGATATCCGATTTTCCGATCCGGACGTTGCTGCCGATGGAATCGAGGATTCCGCCGATGGAAAGCGTCGGATCCTTGCCGGCCGCCATCAGGATCTCGGAGACCATGGAGGTCGTGGTCGTCTTGCCGTGCGTGCCGGCGATATTGATGGCGTGGCGGTACTGCTTCATCATCGAGCCGAGAAGTTCGGCGCGGGTCGCCATCGGAATGCCGGAGGCTACAGCCGCCTTGAATTCCGGGTTGTCCGGATGGATCGCCGCCGTGTAGACGATGAGGTCCGTTCCGGGACGGATGTTTTCAGCTGCCTGCGGATAATCGACGCGGCAGCCCATCCTTTCGAGCTTCTGTGTGAGGGGCGACGGCGCGCGGTCTGATCCGCTGATGACAAATCCTTTGTCAAGAAGGATGTGCGCGAGTCCGCTCATGCTGATCCCGCCGATTCCGATGAAATGAATATGTATCGGATGAGAGAAATCTATGTCTTCCATAATACCTCCGGGTATTCCTGCTGTTAAAACCGGGCTCATTATATATCTTTTCGGAGGACAAGCGCAAGAAGCGGCGGAGACAGGCTTCAGCGGTGAATCAGGAGACAGAATGTGCCGAATTATTTATTCAAGTCGCCATGGCAACGTGTTATAATGACTGTACTATAAGTCGTACCCCTTGGTATCGGAAGTGTGAGGAGATTCGTATGATTAAGAAGGAAATGATTGCCATGCTGCTGGCTGGTGGTCAGGGCAGCAGACTGGGCGTGCTTACTTCAAAAGCGGCCAAGCCGGCTGTTGCGTTCGGCGGAAAGTATCGCATCATTGATTTTCCACTTTCCAACTGTATTAATTCAGGCGTTGATACAGTCGGTGTCCTGACGCAGTACCAGCCGCTCCGCCTGAATACGCACATCGGAATCGGTATTCCGTGGGATCTGGACCGCAATGTGGGCGGCGTGAGTGTTCTCCCTCCATATGAAAGGAAAGAGAACAGCGAGTGGTACACGGGAACCGCGAACGCCATCTACCAGAACCTGGAGTACATGGAGCAGTACAATCCGGACTATGTTCTGATTCTGGGCGGTGATCAGGTCTACAAGATGGACTACAAGATCATGCTCGATTTCCACAAGGCCAACAACGCGGACGTGACGATCGCGGCGATGCCGGTGCCGATGGAAGAGGCAAAACGCTTCGGCATCATTGTGACGGACAAGAACAGCCGGATGACCGATTTCGAGGAGAAGCCGGAGGTGCCGCACAGCAATCTGGCTTCGATGGGCATCTATATCTTTAACTGGAGCGTCCTCAGGGATATGCTGATCCGGATGAAGGATGTGCCGAACTGCGACTTCGGCAAGCATGTCATCCCGGAGTGCATGAAGGAAAACAAGCGGATCTACGCCTATGAGTACAACGGATACTGGAAGGATGTCGGCACGCTCTCTTCCTACTGGGAAGCGAACATGGAGCTCATCGACATCATCCCGGTACTGAATCTGTACGAGGAGTTCTGGAAGATCTACACCAAGGCGGATATTCTTCCGCCGCAGTACATCGCCGCGACCGCCTATGTGGAGAAGAGCATTATCGGCGACGGCTGCGAGATTGCAGGCCACGTCGTCAACTCCGTCATCGGATCGGGCGTGACGATCGAGGAAGGCTGCGAGGTGCGCGACTCCATCATCATGAACAACACGAAGATCGGTGCCGGCACGAAGATTGAGAAGGCAATCATCTCGGAGGACACGGTGATCGGCGCGAACTGCTGCCTGGGTGTCGGCGACGAGGTGCCGAATGTCCTGAAGCCGAATGTCTACAATTCCGGCCTTGTCACCATCGGCGACCACGCCGTGGTTCCGGATGGCATCACCATCGGGAAGAACACGTGCATTGACGGCGTTACGACGCCGGAAGACTACACAAACGGAGAGCTGCCGGGAGGCGGCGCACTTATAAAGGCGGGTGATCAGGCATGAAGGCGATCGGTATTATTCTTGCCGGCGGAAACAACCGCCGGATGCGTGAACTGACAGAGAAACGGGCGGTAGCGGCTATGCCGATCGCAGGTTCCTACCGGGCGATCGACTTCGCGCTCAGCAACATGACCAATTCCGGCATCGGAAAGGTTGCCGTCATTACACAGTACAATGCGAAGTCGCTCACGAGACATCTGAGTTCCTCCAAGTGGTGGAACTTCGGGCGCAAGCAGGGCGGACTGTTCGTATTTACGCCGGCCATCACGGCGGAGTCCAACAACTGGTACCGCGGCACGGCGGACTCGCTCTACCAGAACATCGACTTTCTGAAGCACTCGCATGAGCCGTACGTCATCATCGCCTCGGGCGACGGCGTCTACAAGCTGGACTACAACAAGGTACTGGAGTATCATGTCGAGAAGCGCGCCGACATCACGATCGTCGTGAAGGACATGAAGGACCGCTCTGAGATCAACCGCTTCGGTCTGGTGTCCATGACGGATGACAACCGGGTCACCAACATCGACGAGAAGCCGCTTGAGACGAATCTTTCCATGGTCTCAACGGGTGTCTACGTGATCCGCCGCCGGATGCTCATCGAGCTGCTGGAGAAGGCCGCCGAGGAGGACAGACACGAATTCGTGCGCGATATCCTGGTGCGCTACAAGAACCTCAAGAAGATCTACGCGTATGAGCTGAAGGACTACTGGGCTAATATCTCCACGGTCAACGCGTACTACAAGACCAACATGGACTTCCTCAAGAAAGATGTCCGCGATTACTTCTTCCATCAGTATCCGGATGTGTACTCCAAGGTGGAGGATCTTCCGCCGGCCAAGTACAACTTCGGCGCACACGTGAAGAACAGCCTGATCTCCTCAGGCTGTATCGTGAACGGCACGATCGAGAATTCGGTCCTGTTCAAGAAGGTGTATGTCGGCAACAATGCCGTGATCAAGAACAGCATCATCCTGAACAATGCATACATCGGTGACAACGCCTATATCGAGAACTGCATCGTCGAGAGCAATTCCACGATCAAGGCGGAATCGAAGTTCATCGGAGAGCATGAGGTGCAGATCGTCCGCGAGGACAATCCGATCTATATGTGATGCCGACGGCTGGCAGGCGGCCGAAGAGCCGCGAAGAAGTACAGGCTATTTTTGGGGCGTACCTCCCGGATTTACCGGGAGGGCGCTTTTTGTGTGACTGGAATATTCAGAAAGAGGAGAAAAGATGCAGATTATAGCGGGACTGGGCAATCCGGAGAAGCGCTACGAGGGCACGCGGCACAATACCGGATTTGCGGTGGTTGACCAGCTGGCGGAAGAATACGGCATCTCCTGGGACCGCTCCCGATTCAGAGGAATGGTCGGGAAGGGTGTGATCGAGGGCCAGAAGGTCATCCTCGTGAAGCCGCTGACATATATGAATCTTTCCGGCGACTGCATACAGCCGCTCATGGCTTACTATAAGCTGCAGCCGTCTGATCTGATCGTGATATACGACGATATCGACCTCGTTCCGGGCAGAATCCGGGTGAGACCCGGCGGCAGCGCCGGGGGGCACAACGGCATGAAGAGTATCATCGCAAGGCTCGGAAGCCAGGAGTTTCGGCGCGTGCGGGTCGGTGTCGGCGCGAAGCCCGCAGGCTGGGATCTGGCTGACTGGGTCCTGTCGCACTTCAGTGCCGAAGACGAGGAGAAGATGAAGGAAGGGAGAAGCCGGGCGGCAGAAGCCGCCGTCAGACTCCTTGACACGGACGTGGAGAGTGTCATGAACTGCTACAACGCGTGACATCCTGGCGGCCGGGATCCCGGGAATGACCCGGAAGATGAGGAAGGAACTGTGAGGAATGCATTTCTGAAACCTGTTCAGGAAATGACAGGTCTCAAGGATCTGCGGGAAAACTACCGGAAAGGAGTCTGCCAGGCTCTCGCGTCCGGTTGTATTGACACGCAGAAATGTGAATTTGTTCATGCCGCAGCCGAAGACTTTCCGGTGCGGCTTTTTGTCACGACCGGAGAGGTAAAGGCCCGCCGCTTCGCGGAGGAGTGCCGTGTCTACGGCTCAGAGGCGGTATACTTCCCGGCGCGCGACATTCTGTTCTATGCGGCCGACACACACGGCAAGCAGACGGAGGGAGAACGGCTCGCCTGCATTGCGCAGATTCTGGACTGCTTTGCAGGACGCCGTAAGGATCCGCGCCCGCTGAGCGTTGTGACGACGATCGACGCGCTCGCAGATCTCCTCCCGTCCCCGGAAACATTTGCCAGATGCACGTTCACCGTGAAGAAGGGGCAGACTCTTGATCCGCTGCATCTTCAGGATCAGCTTGCGGGCAGCGGCTATGAGCGCACCGCCATGGTCGAGGCGCCGGGCGAGATGGCTGTCCGCGGCGATATCATCGATGTATTCCCGTTCACAGAGGATACGCCGGTCCGGATCGAATTCTTTGATGATGAGGTCGATTCGATACGCTTCTTTGACGTGCAGAGTCAGCGCTCCATCGAGATGCTCACGGAGATCCGGCTGTTCCCGGCCAGAGAGTGCCTGCTTGACGAAGACGAAATTGCATCCGGCACAGCGGCTGTAAGGCAGGCGGCTCTTCAGGCGGAAAAGCAGATATCTTCCGGGAAAAAGAGCCTTGAGAGTTCGGATCTTGACCGGATCAATCACCTGCGGCATCTGGTCGATGATATGGAGCGCACCGGAAACTACGGCCGGTTTTTCCCGATGTTTTCAAAAGAGCCGGTGTCGCTGCTTCGCTTCTTTGATCCGGACAGAACACTCATCGCTCTGGATGACGCAGCCCGCCTGAAGGAAACCATGGACGGGGTGTACCGCGAATTTGAAGAGAGCGCAAAGGTGAGACTGCTCTCCGGGACGATGCTGGCAGGACAGACGGGGCTGCTGCGCCCCTTTGGCGCCATCAGCCGGGAACTTGCCGGCTTCCGCTGCCTGATCACGGCGACGTTTGACTCTCAGCCGGAGGGATTTACAATCACCTCGTATGTGCGCGCGGACGCCAGAAGCGTGAACAACTACGGGAATTCGTTCGAGGACCTGAAGAATGATCTGGCCGGATATGTGAAGCGCCGCTATACCTGCATCGTCGCGTGCGCGAGCAGGTCCCGCGCGGGGCGGCTTGCGGATGACCTGACAGAGGCGGGGCTGCCGGCTGTGTCCGGAGGGACGGATGCCGAGGTTATGCCGGGGCACATTCTCGTCACATACGGCAGCATCAGCGGCGGTTATGAGTATCCCCTGCTGCGCTTCCTGGTAATCGCCGAGAGCGATATTTTTACGAGAAAGAAGGAACGGCGCCGCAAGCCGGCACGCGATAAGAACGGGGAGGCTCTGACTTCCTATCAGGACCTTTCGGTGGGCGACTATGTGGTCCATGAGGACTACGGCATCGGCATCTACCGCGGGATCGTGCGCATCAGCCTGGGCGGCGTGGAGAAGGACTATGTCCGGATTGAGTATGCCAAAGGCGCGGCGGTGCAGGTCCCGGCGACACAGCTGGACCGGCTGCAGAAATACCAGACGGCAGACAGCGCAAGAAAGCCGAAAATCACGGATCTGGGAACCTCAGAGTGGAAGCGCGTCAAGTCCCGGGCGAAGATGTCGGCAGAAGCCGTGGCTGACGACCTCGTGCGCCTGTATGCGGTCCGGCTCACGAAGAAAGGCTTTGCCTTCGGAGCGGACACGGAGTGGCAGCGGGAATTCGAGGAGATGTTCCCCTATGAGGAGACGGGCGACCAGCTGAAAGCCATCGCGGATGTGAAGGCGGACATGGAGAGCCCCCGGATCATGGACCGGCTCATCTGCGGCGACGTGGGATTCGGCAAGACCGAGATCGCGCTGCGGGCGGCGTTCAAGGCCGTGCAGGACGGAAAGCAGGTGGCCATGCTCGCGCCGACCACGATCCTCTGCGATCAGCATTACAACACGTTTCTGCAGAGAATGGAGCATTTCCCGGTCCGGATCGCGCAGCTCTCGAGTTTCCGCACGCCGGCCCAGAACAAGGAGACGATCCGGGCGCTTAAGGACGGCACGGTGGACATCGTCATCGGGACGCACCGCCTTCTCTCCAAGGATGTGTCGTTCCGGGATCTGGGACTGCTGGTCATCGACGAGGAGCAGCGCTTCGGGGTGCGCCAGAAGGAGAAGATCAAGAACCTGCGCGAGAGCGTGGACGTTCTGTCGCTCTCCGCGACCCCGATTCCGCGCTCGCTTCACATGAGCCTGGCCGGAATCCGCGATATGAGCGTGCTCGAGGAGCCGCCGGTGGACCGGCTGCCGATTCAGACATTCGTGACGGCGCTGGATCCGGACATGATCCGGGATGCCATCCGCCGCGAACTGGGGCGCGGCGGACAGGTGTACTTCGTGCACAACCGGGTCAGCAATATCCTTGAGGTCACGGAACAGGTGCGCGCACTGGTTCCGGAGGCCAATGTGGTGTACGCCCACGGGCAGATGGACAAGCGGCAGCTGGAGAAGATCATGGAGGACTTCGTCAACGGCGAAGTCGACGTGCTGGTGTCCACGACGATCATAGAGTCGGGCGTTGACATCGGCAACTGCAACACAATCATCATCGACGACGCCACGAAGCTGGGACTGTCCCAGCTGTATCAGCTGCGCGGGCGCGTGGGCCGGACCAGCCGGACTTCGTACGCGTTCCTGTTCTACAGCCGGGACAAGCAGGTGTCTGATCAGGCGGAGAAGCGGCTGAACGCCATGCGCGAGTTCTCGGACCTGGGCAGCGGATACCGCCTGGCGATGAAGGACCTGGAGATCCGGGGCGCCGGCGATGTGCTGGGAACGATGCAGCACGGTATGACAGAGGCAATCGGGTACGACCTGTACTGCAAGATGCTCAACACAGCCGTCGCCAGGCTCAAGGGCGAGAAGATCCCGTATGAGTTCGAGACGCGGCTGGCGCTGCCGGTCGACGCGTATATGCCGGAAAGCTACATCCGCACCGAGGCGGAGAAACTCACGATGTACAAGCGGATTGCGAGGCTTTCCAGCCTGGAGGAACTCTCTGCTCTGGAGGACGAGCTGACGGACCGCTACGGCGCGCTCCCGGCGCCGGCGCACCAGCTTCTGCTCTCGGCGCTCGTCAAGGCGAAGGCGCACGCCATCGGAATCTGCGAGGTGAAGGGGAAGCGGGAAGGCCGCTACTGGGTCACGCAGCTTGCCTTTACACCGCAGACGACGCCGGACACCCGGAAGGCGCAGAAGGCGGCGGAAAGCTTTGGCGGCGCACTGCTCTTCGCGCCGGGAAAGGACGGCGGCATCTTCGTCTGGAGAGTGTCCGAGAACCGGGCCTCCAGCGTCCAGGAGTATCTGACCGGCATCATTAAAGCGCTGGACACACTCACTCCGATGCTCTCCTGAGAGGTCTCATGGCTGCAGGCTGCCGGACTTTCCGGAAAGCGTTGACGAATGAAACGGCCGAGATTATAATTTACCCAATCGACAGTTGGAAACACCGGGCGTATCAGCCGGTCGATGTCCGCCGCCGGAAACACGCAGGAAAGGAAGCTTGGCAGATGGAAAAGAAGAATCTGGATTGGGCGAATCTGAGTTTCAGCTACATGAAGACCGACAAACGGTATGTGGCGAACTACAAGAACGGCGCATGGGATGAGGGCGGCCTCACCGGCGACGCGATGATCACCATGAGCGAGGACGCAGGTGTACTTCAGTATTCTCAGTCTGTATTCGAGGGGCTGAAGGCGTATACGACGAAGGACGGCCGCACGGTGACATTCCGGCCGGATCTGAATGCCGAGAGACTGTATAACTCCGCAAAGCGGCTTGAGATTCCGCCGTTCCCGAAGGACAGATTCGTGGAGGCGGTCCTTGAAGTCATCAAGGCCAATGAAGCGTGGGTGCCGCCGTACGGAACCGGTGCGACGCTGTATCTGCGCCCGTATATCTTCGGAATCAGCCCGGTCATCGGCGTAAAGCCGGCTGACGAGTATCAGTTCCGCATCTTCACGACGCCGGTAGGGCCGTATTTCAAGGGCGGTGCAAAGCCGATCCGCGTGAAGATCTCGGACTTCGACCGCGCGGCACCGCACGGCACCGGCAACATCAAGGCAGGGCTGAACTACGCCATGAGCCTTCACGCGATCGTGCTCGCTCATCAGGAAGGTTTCGCCGAGAACATCTACCTTGATCCGGCCAGCCGCACATACATCGAAGAGACAGGAGGCGCCAACATCCTCTTTGTAAATCAGGACGGCGATCTCGTCGTTCCGAAGTCGGACAGCATTCTGCCGTCCGTCACCAGAAGAAGCCTCGAGTATGTGGCGCAGCACTACCTCGGCATGAAAGTCGACGAGAGAAAGGTAAAGCTCTCCGAAGTCTTCGACGGCGAGTTCAAGGAGTGCGGCCTGTGCGGAACCGCGGCAGTCATCTCCCCGATCGGCCAGATAAATGATCACGGAAAAGAGTACACGTTCGCCAGCGGCATGGAAGAGATGGGGCCGGTTATGAGCAAGCTCAGAAGCACGCTCCTGGGAATCCAGGAAGGCGAGATCGAGGCGCCGGAAGGCTGGATATACGAAGTAAAGTGATACGCGCGCAGGCACATGCCTGGCGCCGATACAATACACAAGACGGAAAGGTCGCCGGAATCAGCGCAAGATGCCTGATTCCGGCGGCCTTTTTGCTTTTTCGGCCGCTTTCCGCCGGCGGTCTCTCCGTGGATTTTAGTACACTGATATGATAAAATGTTGGCTGCCGGTCCGAAGCGGCTGCTGGATGCAGCTTCGGCCGATTTCAAGTCCGCCCGGGCATCTGCCGGGCTGAAATGAGGAAGTATGAGAGCAAAGTACGGAAAATGGACGGTCCCGCTGGTCCTTCTTTTTGCGGCGGCAGCTGTGATCGCGCCGGCGGTCAGGACCCAGGCGGCCGGGAACTCCGGCAATGACGACAACACATTCATTGTCGGATTTGACGCGGAGTTCCCGCCTTACGGCTACAAGGATGAAAACGGAGAATACGTGGGATTTGACCTGTCTCTTGCCCAGGAGGTGGCGGACCGCAACGGCTGGACGCTGATAAAGCAGCCCATCGACTGGAATTCCAAGGACATGGAGCTGAACTCCGGATCCATCGACTGCATCTGGAACGGATTCACAATGGACGGGCGTGAAGACGAATACACCTGGTCGAGCGCCTATGTCGACAACTCACAGGTCGTAGCGGTAAAAAGCGACTCGCCAATTGCTTCGCTGGACGATCTGAAGGGAAAGACGGTCATTGTACAGCAGGATTCTTCTGCTCTGGCGGCATTCAACGGGGAGGACGCCACCGACGAGAACAAGGCGCTGGCCGCTTCGTTTGCATCCCTGCAGCAGGTCAGCGACTACAACAGCGCGTTCATGAACCTGGAGTCGGGTGTGGCGGACGCGGTGTGCCTGGACATCGGCGTGGCCAACTATCAGCTCGCCAACAGCGGCGGAAAGTTCCGCCTGCTGCCACAGCAGGTATCGAGCGAGCACTACGGAATCGGCTTCAAGAAAGGCAATACCGCCCTGCGCGACAAAGTGCAGGCCACGTTAAACGACATGCTCTCGGACGGGACGTTTGAGAAAATCGCGGATGCGTGGGGGCTGTCCGACGCGGTCTGCCTGGGACAGGAGGGCGCGGACGCGGTGATGCGAGAGGAAACGGCCGGTGGCGGCAGCGGATTCGGCGTGCCGGATTTTCTGGACATCATGCGCCAGCTGCTGCAGGGCTTCGGCGCGACGCTCATGATTTTCTTCCTGACGCTCATCTTCTCTCTGCCGCTGGGACTTCTGATCACATTTATGCGCATGTCCCGCCACGCCGTGCCGCACTGGATCGCCCGGTTCTTCATCTCGATCCTGCGCGGGACACCGCTGATGCTGCAGCTGCTGGTCGTATTCTTCGGGCCGTACTATGTGTTCCGGATCAGTCTCTCCAATTCCTGGAGATTCTGGGCCGTCATCATCGGCTTCTCGGTCAACTACGCAGCCTACTTCGCGGAGATCTTCCGCGCCGGAATTGAAGGCGTGCCAAAGGGACAGCGCGAGGCGGCACAGGTCCTGGGCTACACGAAGCACCAGACCTTCACCCGCATAATCTTCCCGCAGATGGTCCGCCGCGTGATGCCGCCGGTGACCAACGAAGTCATCACCCTTGTCAAGGACACATCCCTGGCCTTCGCGCTGGCTTACACCGAGATGTTCACACTCGCCAAGCAGATCGCGGCGACGCGCTCGAACATTCTGCCGCTTTTTGCGGCCGGTCTGTTTTACTACATCTTCAACTTCCTGGTTGAGTTCACCATGGGACGCATTGAGAAAAAACTGAGTTACTTTGAATAAAGGAGAGCAGCTATGTCCGTGTTATCGATCAGTCATCTGAAAAAAAGCTTTGACGGAAAAGAAGTCCTCTCCGATATCTCGCTTTCTGTCAGACAGGGAGAAGTTGTTGTCATCATCGGTCCTTCCGGATCCGGAAAGTCCACGCTGCTGCGCTGTGCCACCCTGCTTGAGACGATGGACTACGGGGACCTTTCCTACGACGGCACGTCCGCCATGGTGAGTGCGCCCGGTGAGCCCTGCGTGTACAAGCCGGAGGGAGAGCTGCGCAGGCTCAAGAGCAATTTCGGCCTTGTGTTCCAGGACTTCAATCTTTTTCCGCACTTCACTGTGATGCAGAATCTCTGTGACGCACCGGTGCATGTCCAGAAGCGCGACCCGGAAGAGGTGAGAAAACAGGCGGTGTCCCTGCTGGATAAGGTGGGACTCTCCGACCGCTCCGGCGCGTATCCGGGGCAGCTCTCCGGCGGCCAGAAGCAGCGCGTGGCGATCGCGAGGGCGCTCTGCATGAACCCGAAGATGCTGTTCTTTGATGAGCCGACCTCCGCACTGGATCCGGAGATCACGGCCGGCATCCTGCGCGTCATGCGGCAGCTGGCAGCGGAGCACATGACGATGGTCATCGTCACCCATGAGATTGATTTCGCGCGCCGCGTGGCTGACCGCGTCATCTTCATGGACGGCGGCGT
>DGVL01000100.1 GCA_002394965.1 Lachnospira sp. UBA4285 | reverse complement strand
GTCATCAGCGGCCAGGTCCGCTATGACACGACGGCGCGGTTCGCAGAGCGTTTCACGGGCGGACTGCCGCTTCGGGCGGTGGGCGACCAGGAATATGACATTGTGAAGTCGGTGAAGCCGATGACCAAGTACGCGGTCATGATCGAGGATCCGAAGACGATCCGCTATCATCTGGAGCGCGCCTGGCATCTGGCCGTGAGCGGCCGCCCGGGACCGGTGTGGATCGACATTCCGGTGAATTTCCAGGGCAGCTACATAGAGACGGATGATCTGCCCGGCTATGATCCGGCGGAAGACGCCGGCGCCATGCCGCCTGCGATCAGCCGTGAGACGGTGGAAGACATCATCGCGCAGATCGCCGCCGCAAAGCGCCCGGTATTTCACGCCGGCTACGGGGTCCGCCTCTCGGGCGGATACGATCTCTTCCGGCGCGTGGTGAAGAAGCTCGGCATCCCGGTCGTGACCTACTGGAACGCCGTGGACCTGATCGAGGACGACAATCCGCTCTACTGCGGGCGCGCCGGCAACATGGGCGACCGCGCCGGCAACTTCGCCATTCAGAACGCCGATCTGATTCTGGCGCTCGGCACGCGGATCTCTATCCGCCAGGTCGGCTACAACTGGAAGACCTGGGCCCGGGCGGCCAGAGTCATCATGATCGACGCGGACCCGGCGGAGATGAAGAAACCGACGATTCACGTGGAGCAGCCGGTCTGGGGCGACGCGAATGACTTTCTGCGCAAGGTAAATGAGGCGGTGCCGGACGGCGTTATCGTCTCCCCGCAGGAGAACTGGCGCGGCGTATGTCAGGTCTGGAAGAAGCGCTATCCGGTCGTGCAGGAGAAGCACTGGGCAGAAAACGGACAGACGGCCAATGTGTACGCATTTGTCGACTATGTGAGCCGGAAACTTCCGGAGAACAGCCTGAGTGTCGTGAGCAACGGCGCCTGCTGCGTGGTGGGCAATCAGGCGTACCACATTCAGAAGGGAAGCCGCTTCATCATCAACTCGGCGATCGCCAGCATGGGATACGGCCTGCCGGCGGCCATCGGCGCCTGCATCGGCGCGGGGCGCAAGGACACCGTGTGCCTGGAGGGCGACGGCAGCATCATGATGAACCTGCAGGAACTGCAGACGATCCTCACGAATCATCTGCCGATCCGGATCTTCCTGATCAACAATCAGGGCTACCAGTCGATCCGCATCACGCAGAGCAATCTGTTCGCGGATCACAGCAAGGTCGGAATCGGACCGGAATCAGGCGACCTTTCCTTCCCGGATTTCGCAAAGCTGGCGCCTGCGTTCGGGTACACCTACCGCTGCGCGCACTCCAACGAGCAGATGAAGCGGGTGGTGGACGAGGCGCTCTCAGCCCCGGCACCGTCCTTTACGGAGATTTTTACGGACACGGCCCAGAGATGGGAGCCGAAGTCCTCGACGAAGCGTCTGGCGGACGGTACGCTGGTGTCGCCGCCGCTGGAGGATCTGGCTCCGTTCCTGCCGCGCCAGGAACTCAGAGAGAACATGTTCATTCCGCTCGTGGACGAGGATGGCGGGGACGGACGGTGAAACCGGATGAACTTGATAAGTATTGCGGGTAAGGAATATAATGTACTATCACTGCCACAGGAGGCTGCCGTTTGAAGTACGATTATCTTGTAGTGGGAGCAGGTCTTTACGGCGCGGTGTTTGCGCACGAGGCCATGCAGAAGGGGAAGAAGGTGCTGGTCGTCGACAAGCGGCCGCACATCGCAGGCAATATCTACACAGAGGATGTGGACGGGATCCGCGTGCACCGCTACGGCGCACACATCTTCCACACGTCGGACCGGAGAGTGTGGGAATATGTTAACCGCTTCGCCGAGTTCAACAATTACATCAACTCTCCGATCGCCCGGTACCACGATGAGCTGTACAATCTTCCGTTTAATATGAACACGTTCTCGAAGATGTGGGGGATCGCGACGCCGGATGAGGCGAAGAAGATCATCCGCGATCAGATTGCGGACCTGAACATCACCGAGCCGAAGAATCTGGAAGAGCAGGCGCTGTCCCTTGTGGGACGGGACGTATACGAGAAGCTGATCAAGGGGTACACCGAGAAGCAGTGGGGGCGCCCGTGCACGGAGCTCCCGGCATTTATCATCCGCCGGCTTCCGCTGCGTTTTGTATATGACAACAACTATTTCAACGACCGGTATCAGGGGATTCCGATCGGCGGATACACGCAGATCGTGGAGAAACTGCTGGCGGGCGCGGATGTGCGGCTTGCGTGTGACTTCCTGAAGAACCGTGAGGCACTCTCGTCCATGGCGGACCGGATTCTGTACACAGGTCAGATCGACCAGTACTATGACTACAGACTCGGCGTTCTGGAATACCGTTCGGTGCGCTTCGAGACCGAGGAACTTGACACGGACAACTTCCAGGGCAATGCGGTCGTGAACTACACGGCCCGCGAGGTTCCGTACACGCGGATCATCGAGCACAAGCACTTTGAATTTGGAAAGCAGGATCATACTATTATCTCCCGTGAGTATTCCAGCGAGTGGAAGAAGGGCGACGAGCCGTACTATCCGGTGAACAACGCCCGCAACAACGCGCTGTACGAGGAGTACCGCAAGCTGGCGGAGGGCGAGACGCGCGTGCGGTTCGGCGGACGCCTGGGAGCGTATAAGTACTATGATATGGACAAAGTCATCGCAGCGGCGCTTGCGTTCTGTGATGACGAGCTGAAGTAATCAGCGGAGCGGACTATGAACATTCTGGTAGCACAGTCAGGCGGGCCAACCGCCGCCATCAACGCAAGTCTGGCCGGGGTGATCAGCCGGGCGGCTGCGCAGTGGCCGGACGGGAAGATCCTGGGCGGATGCAACGGGATTCAGGGGATTCTGGAGGAGCACATCGTCGATCTGAAGGAGATGTTCTGCCCGGGCGGAAAGCCGGACGAGGCGCTTTTGCACAGGCTGGAGGTGACGCCGGCCATGTATCTGGGCTCCTGCCGGTACCGGATGAAGAACTTCGAGGAAGACCCGTCGGACTACGAGGTGTTCTTTGGCATCACGGAAAAGCTTGGGATCGATGCCTTTTTTTACATCGGGGGCAACGATTCCATGGATACGGTCCAGATGATCGGCGACTATGCACAGGCACACGGCAAGCCGCTGCGGGTCGTGGGCATCCCGAAGACAATCGACAACGATCTGATGGGGATTGACCACACGCCGGGATTCGGCTCGGCCGCGCGTTTTGTCGCGACGGAAGTCCGGGAGATCGCGCTGGACACGGACATCTATCTGAATGATTCTGTCGTCATCATCGAGATCATGGGGCGCGACGCCGGGTGGCTTACCGCCGCCTCGGCCCTTGCCCGGATGCCCGGAAGCGCGGCGCCGCATCTTATCTATCTCCCGGAGCTGGGATTTGACATCGAAGATTTTTTGCGTAAAGTAAAGGCCAGGCTGTTTCGCTATCACCATGTGGTGGTCTGCGTCTCGGAAGGCCTGAAGGACGTCAACGGCGATTATCTCCTTGCCGACAGGAGCCGGGTCGATAAGTTCGGACACACGGCGCTGGCCGGGACCGGCCGGTATCTGCGCGATCAGGTCGCCAGCCGGATCGGCTGCAAGGTGCGCTGCGTTGAGCTGAACGTCGCCCAGAGAGCGGCGGGGCACTGCGCCAGTGGCACGGACCTTCTGGAGAGCCGCCATCTGGCAGGCAAGGCGGTGGAACTTGCCGCCGCAGGGGAAACCGGTGTGATGGCTACCCTCACGCGGACAGGTGATGAACCGTATGCGGTCACATATGGCTCAGTGGATGTCCACGAGGTGGCAGACCGCGTGAAGACGGTTCCGCTCTCCTGGATCACGCCGGATGAGACCGATGTGACAGAGGAAATGATCCGGTATCTGAAGCCGCTGATCACGGGTGACCCGGGGACGCCGGAGAAAGACGGGCTCCCGGACTATCTGCGCATGCAGAAATGATAAGAAAACGAAAGTGCGAGAGGTGCAGATATGGCAGCAACTGTAAATGTTGAAGAGATCATGAATGAAATCCGCGAGGATATACAGAAGAAGGGCTATACGAAAGATCAGCTGAGCTTCGAGGATTTTTCCGCCGGAGCGACAGGGCTGACCCGTTACGGCTTTGACGAGAAGACGGCACTGGAGATTCTCTCGGACGCATCCCGCCAGTGGCAGCTCACATCCTGGAAGCCGCTTACCGGCGGCAGGGTCAAGAGGTTCTTCAAGCGCTGCATCCGCCACTGTGCGTACTGGCTGATGGATCCGGTTCTCATGGACCAGAGCAATTTCAACTCTTCTTCCGTGAAGATGATGGATCAATTTGTCAGCTATGTGGACCTGCGCAACTCCGAGACGGCGGACATGCGCAAGCAGATCTCCGAGCTGCAGGAGGAAGTGAACAGCCTGCGAAAACAGCTGGCTGAGAAGGCATGACGCGGAAGGAAGGTGACGGGGATGAACATCTTTCAGCTCACGCCGGCGCTTTCCACGGGAGATGCCGTGAGCAGCGACGCGATCGCCCTGGAGGCAGTCCTGCGGGACATGGGATGCCAGGACTCCATGATCTATTCTCCCGCGATCCGGGGCGGGATCCCCGGAAGCATCGCGCGGGACAGCTCGCGGGGAATGCCGAAGCTCTCAGCGGATGACATATGCCTGTACCACCTGGCCATCGGCGGCCCGGTGAATCAGATGTTCAAAGAATTTCCCTGCCGGAAGGTGGTCATCTTTCACAACATCACCCCGGCGAAATTCTTTGAGAAGTACGACAGGAACAGTGCCGATCTGTGCCGCCGGGGCCTGCGGGAGGCAGCGGACCTGGCTTCCGTGACGGAGCGCGCGATTGCGATCTCCCGGTTTGATGCGCAGGATCTGCGGCGCCTCGGCTACACCTGCCCGATCGACGTGGTGCCGATTCTGATTCCGTTTGACGACTACGCGCAGAAGCCGACGGAGTCCATTGTGGCGGAAAAAGGAAAGAAGACGACGTTCCTCTTCACGGGCCGCGTAGCCCCCAACAAGTGTCAGGGCGACCTGATCGAGGCGTTTTATTACTATAAGAAAAACTACAATGCGGCCTCCCGCCTGGTCATAGCCGGCGGGTACGGAAGCGGCGATCCCTATTACAGGGATCTGGCGGGCTACCGCGCGGCTCTTGGCCTCACGGAAGAAGATGTGGTCTTCACCGGGCATATCGCTTTTCCGGACCTGCTGGCGTGGTACCGGTGTGCGGACGTGTTCCTGTGCCTCTCCGAGCACGAGGGATTCTGTGTGCCGCTGGTGGAGGCGATGTACTTTGACCTTCCTGTCATCGCCTATGACAGCTCCGCGGTCGGAGAGACCCTGAGTTTCGGCGGCCTTCTGCTTGAAGACAAAAATCCGCTGCTGGTAGCCGGCGCGATGGACCGCGTGGTGTCGGATCCGAAGCTTCGGGAGACTCTTGTGGCCTGCGGGCGGGAGCGCCTGAAGGATTTCGACCGGGAAATTGTCGCAGAAAAGTTTCGGGCGGTGATCCGGTCGCTCGCCGGATGACAAATGGGTGATTTCAGGGACACATAGGAGACGACAGACAGTGAAAGAGGTACACATTTACCAGATGCTTCCGACGGTGCGTACCGGCGACGCGGTGAGCAATGACGCGGTGGCTTTGGAGAATACGCTCCGCCAGTTGGGTTACGAGACGATGATCTATGCCCTGAATATCGGATCCGGCATTCCATCGTCGGTTGCCAGGAGCGTGGAGCAGGAACTCCCGCAGTTTAATCCGGATGACATTCTGCTGTACCACCTTTCCACCGGCTCCATCCTGAATTTCCGCTACATGGAGTACAACTGCCGGAAGGTGCTGGTGTATCACAACATCACGCCGCCGACATTTTTCGCCCGGTTTGATCCGGCGGCGGCGGCCTTCTGCCAGAGAGGACTGAAGGAAGCCGTATACATGGGGCCGTACACGGAGCTGGCGCTGGCCGACTCGCAGTTCAATGCCGATGAGCTCAGGAGCTTCGGCTATACCTGCCCGATTGATGTGCTGCCGATCCTGATCCCGTTTGAGGATTACGAGAAGACGCCGACCAGGAAGATCCTGAATCAGAAGGGACAGAAGACGACGTTTCTGTTCACGGGCCGCGTGGCGCCCAACAAGAAACAGGAAGACCTGATGCTGTCTTTCTATTATTACAAAAAGTACTATAATCAGAATTCCCGGCTGGTACTCGCGGGCTCCTTTGACGAGGCCGGTCTGTACGGGCGGGAACTGCAGGCCTACCGGAAGAGTCTGGGACTTTCCCCGGAGGATGTCATCTTTACAGGGCATATCCGTTTCGCGGACATTCTCGCGTGGTACCGGTGCGCAGACGCGTTTCTGTGCCTCTCGGAGCACGAGGGGTTCTGCGTGCCGCTGGTGGAGGCGATGTATTTTCATCTGCCGATCCTTGCGTATGACAGCACGGCTGTGGGCGAGACCATGGGCGGCGGCGGCCTTCTGCTTGAGGACAAGGATCCGCTGCTTGTGGCCGGCGCCATGGACCGGGTCATCCGCGATCAGAAGCTGAGGGAAACGCTGGTTGATAAAGGACAGGAGCGCCTGAAGGATTTCGACAGGAAGAAGATAACGGAGCAGTTTACCGGTATCATTGACGGGCTGACGAAGGGGCGTGCAAGTGCAAAAGCATGAGGAGAATACAGCGGCGCAGGAAGACTGGCCCGGCAATCACATCGCGCAGATGCTGGACACGGCCTGCCCCGGCGATCCGGTGACAGACTATGCGCTGAATTTCCAGAAGCTGCTGCGCGATCTCGGGTACGAGACGATCATATTCGCGCTGAATATCGTGCCCGGCATCCGGCCGGAGGATTTCCGCCCCATGAAGGACAGCGCCGTGAAAGCGCCACGGGAGGGCGATATCCTTCTGTATCATTTCAGCGCGAACAGCAAGGTCAATCCGGACTATGTGCGGTTCAACTGCCGCCGCGTGCTCGTGTGGCACGGAGAAGTTCCGGGCCGGGAAGTTTTTGCGTTTGACCCGCAGAGAGCGGCATTGCTTGAGCGCACGGCCAGAGAGGTTTCGTGGCTTGCGCCGTACACGGAGGCGGTTATCGCCGACAGTGACAGCGCGGCAGAGCAGATCCGCGCACTCGGATTCTCCTGTCCGGTTCACGTGATCACACCGCTGATCCCGTTTGAGTGGTATGATGCAGACAGAAGCGGCATGCTGCCGGCATCGGACGCGCAGAAGCAGCTCTTTGTTGCCGCGGGTGACATCCTTCCGGAGCGGCGGATCGGGGAGATGATCGGCTGCTTTGCCGCGTATAATAAAACGTACAACCGGAATTCCCGCCTGATGCTGATAGGGCACTGTGACGAATCGGGGCCGTATTACCTGACACTTCGCGACTATGAGGAGAAGCTCTCACTGGATCCGGGCGCTGTGTTCTTTGCCGGGAGACTCTCTGAGCGCGATATGCTGCCGTACTTTCTTCACTCGGCGGCCTATCTTGACATGAGTGAGTTCGAGACATTTCCTCTGCCGCTGGCACAGGCGATGTTTCTGAAGCTTCCGGTGCTCTGCCGCAGGACACCGGCCACGAGGCAGCTGCTCGGGGAAGACGCGCTGTATCTGCCGGAGTCAGACATGGCTCTTTCCGCCGGGCTGATGAACCGCGTGGCAAAAGATGCTAAGCTGCGCAGCGCGATGATCATTCGCGCAAAGGACAGACTGGGAGCCTTTACGTGGGCAGTGCAGCAGGAGAAGTTCACCAGGGTTATACAGGACATGGTCGGCGCCGGCCCGGTGCAGATGACCATGATGAAAAAGAAAGCCGGAGAATGATGAATAAGAAGGTAGCAGTAATCTGTCAGCGCTATGGCCTGGAAGTCAACGGCGGCGCGGAGTACTATGCCCGCGAGATCGCCGAGAGGCTCGCGGACCGTTACGAGGTGGAAGTCCTGACGACCTGTGCGGTCGATTACGTGACGTGGAACAACACATACGAGGCAGGAGTGTGCGATGTGAATGGAATTCGGGTGATCCGCTTCCCGTCAGAGGAGCCCAGGAGCCCGCACTTCGGCGACATCGACACCGAGCTGCGCTCCGATCCGCACCCGTCCATGGAACTTCAGGAGAAGTGGCTGCGCGCCCAGGGACCGTACTGCCCTAAGCTGCCGGCGTACCTGAAGGAGCATCTGGATGAGTATGATGCGGTCATCTGCGTGACCTATCTGTACTATCCGGCCTCCAAGTGCATCGAGGTTGCGGGAAAGAAAGCTATCTTCATCCCGACAGCCCACACGGAGCCGTACCTGTATATGTCCTATTACCGGGACGCGTTCACGAAGTGCGGAGGTTTCGTGTTCCTGACGCACGAGGAGGCGGACCTGGTTCACAAGGTGTTCCACAACGATGCGATTCCGTACGAGATCTGCGGCGTGGGCGTGGACGTGCCGGAGAAAGTCGATCCGGAGGCCTTCCGGAAGAAGTACGGCGTGGACGACTACATCGTCTACGTGGGGCGGATCGACGGCGGCAAGGGATGCGACGTGCTGTTCCGCTACTTCGCCGAGTACAAGAAGAGAAATCCGGACCGCGCTGTCAGACTGGTCCTGATGGGCAAGCCGGTTCTTTCGATCCCGAAGGACGAGAACATAAAGCCGCTGGGCTTTGTGTCCGAGGAGGATAAATTCAACGGCATACGGGGCGCAAAGGCGCTGATCCTGCCGTCCCAGTACGAGAGCCTTTCCATCGCGGTCCTGGAGGCGATGCGGGAGTCTGTCCCGGTCATCGTCAACGGGGCGTGTGATGTGCTCCGCGGGCACTGCATCCGCAGCAACGGCGGCCTGTATTACCGCAACTACTTTGAGTTTGAAGGCTGCCTGAATTATCTGTATGATCACCCGGAGGAATACGCGCAGATGTGTGAAAACGCCCGGGCGTATGTGGACCGCGATTACCAGTGGAGTTCCATCGCGAAGAAATTCGACCGCATCATCGACACCGTTTCCGGCGGTGCGGTTTCCGGAAAGAAAAGTGAGGAAAAGCAAGAGTGACAGGTGCTTCGGAAAAAATAGAAGTGGAAGAAGTGATTCCGGATGAAAAGGGAAATGCTGCCGCCGGCGGGGAGACCCGGAAGGAAGCGCGGCGGTATGACCGCGGGGAATTCCGGAAAGATCTGCGGGCCGGCGTGATCCTGCTCGCGCTGTGCATTGCGGCGATCATGCTGCTCTTTGACACCTTCCATGTTGACATCACGGTCCCGCTGGTCTATCAGGGCGGTGATGAGTTCAGCTCGCTGACCAACATCAGAAGCTTTACCGAACAGGCTTGGAATCTGACGGCCAACCGTCTCGGGGCGCCCGGGATCGCCGAGTACTATGACTATCCGACATCGACGCTTCACAATGCGGACCTGCTGATTCTGAAGATCTACTCGTTCTTCACGAAAAACGCAGGGCTTGTCATGAACCTATCGTACTTCACGTTGATCTGTCTGGTCGCCCTGAACACCTTCGGCGTGCTGCGGGTGCTCTCCGTGAGGAGAAGTCTGGCGGGGATGGCCGGCATACTGTACGCCTTCAGCCCGTACATGTTCTGGAGAAGCGAGTCGCACATGGTGCTGTCGGCGTATATGTTCCTGCCGTTTTCCATGCTTCTGTGTGTGTTTATGTACACGGACCCGGATTACATGAAGATCGGCCGGAAGTGGCCGGGGGACTGGCGCAATTGGGCGACGATCATCTTCGCATTCCTGATCGGCAACAACGGGATCATCTACTATCCGTTCATGACAGGCTTCGCGCTGCTGGCGGTCGGCATCGCGCGCGCGCTGACGGACCGGGATTTCCGGAAGGTGCTTCGCAGCCTGATTCCGTCGGTCATGATTGTGCTGTTCATGGTCCTGGCGTATCTGCCGTCGCTGATCCACGTTCTGGTGTACGGAAAGACTTCAGGAGGAGTGGACAGAAGCGGCGCGCTGGGCTCGGCGGAGGAATACGGCCTGAAGATCATTCAGCTGTTCCTGCCGTTTAATTCAAAGGGAAGCTGGACGCTCAGTCAGATCATCGACCGGGAAGCTGCCAATCTCGAGCCGATGAATGAGAATATGTCCTCATATCTGGGCGTGATCGCGGCAATCGGTTTCGCCATCCTGATCTTTGCCCTTCTGGACAGACGGAAGCACGCGGACACCCGCCGCTGGCAGATGATCGAGTGCCTTTCGGTGCTGACGATAAGCGTCACTCTGCTGGGAATCTCCGACGGACTCGGGACGATGGTCGCATTCGTCACGAATCTGGGACTTCGGGGGTACAACCGCGTATCGATCTTCCTAATGCTGTTTGCGCTGACGGGCATTGCGCTGCTTCTGGACGGATGGCTGGACAGGCACCCAAAGCGGGAAAAGGTGATGCTGCCGGTTCTGGTCGCCGTGACGGCACTGGGACTGTGGGATCAGTTCGGCCAGAGATGGGATATTCTGCAGGCAGAGGCACAGGCGCGCGCGGACGAGTGGTACTCGGACGAGGCGTTCGGGCAGAAGCTCGAGGACACGGAGGAAGACGGAGCCATGATCCTGCAGCTTCCGTACCACGCATACCCGGAGCAGGGGCCGGTGCGGGACATGTCGGACTATCATGAGCTGACGGAGTACATTCATACCCGAACGCTGCGCTTCAGCTACGGATCGATGAACGGGAGCGTGGCGGACCAGACGGTGCAGCAGCTCACGGCGCTTCCGCTGGAACAGATGGTACGGCAGGCGAAAGCCGACGGATGGTCCGGGATCTGCATCGACCGGAGAGCATACATGGACGATGAGTCGGAGACGATGTCCAGGGAGCTCGCAGAGCTTCTTGCCGGGAAAACGCATTTTGTGAGCGAAAACGGAAATCTGGAGTATTTCTCGTTTTCGAATTGATGACAGGAGGGTGTTGTCGACATGAAGGTAGTAATTCTTGCCGGAGGATTCGGAACCAGGATCTCCGAGGAGTCTCAGTTCAAACCCAAGCCGATGG
The DNA here is from genome assembly GCA_002394965.1 of Lachnospira sp. UBA4285. Taxonomy (GTDB): domain Bacteria; phylum Bacillota; class Clostridia; order Lachnospirales; family Lachnospiraceae; genus UBA4285. The sequence continues at coordinate 6,010 of DGVL01000100.1, read as the reverse complement.
TGGAGATCGGCGGAAAACCGATTCTGTGGCATATCATGAAGGAATATTCCCACTATGGGTATAACGATTTCATCATCTGCTGCGGGTACAAGCAGTATGTGATCAAGGAGTGGTTCGCGGACTATGCACTGCACAACTCGGACATTACCTTTGATTTTGCGCATGGCGGGCAGATGACCGTGCACAATGACTACAGCGAGCCGTGGCGCGTGACACTCATTGACACCGGACTGAACACGATGACCGGCGGCCGTGTCAAGCGGATTCAGAAGTATGTGGACGGTGAGACGTTCATGCTGACCTACGGCGACGGCGTCTGCGCGCTTGACATCAATGAACTGGAGCGTTTCCACCGGGAACACGGGAAGATCGCGACGCTGACGGCGGTGTCGGTCGGCCAGCGCTTCGGAGTACTGGACATCGCCGATGACGGTCAGATCAACAGCTTCCGGGAGAAAGACGCGATCGACGGCAGCCGCATCAACGGCGGGTACATGGTTCTGGAGCCGAAGATCTTTGACTTTATTGAAGGTGACTCGACGGTCTTCGAGAAGGAGCCGCTTGAGACGTGCGCGAAGCTGGGACAGCTGATGGCGTACAATTACAACGGGTACTGGCAGTGCATGGACACCAAGCGCGAGAAGGACAGACTGGAGGCACTCTGGGATTCCGGAAAGGCGCCGTGGAAGTCCTGGGAGGACTAAAGGACGATGGATCTTTCGTTTTATAAGGGAAAAAGGGTTCTCATCACCGGCCACACCGGCTTCAAGGGCTCGTGGCTGACCAGAATCCTGGTGCTTGCCGGCGCACAGGTTTCCGGTTATGCGCTGGATCCGCCGACCAGCCCGGATGCTTTCACGCTTCTGGGACTCAGGGAACAGATTCACAGTTACACCGGTGACATCCGGGACCTTGCCAGGCTCTCCGAAGTCTTTGACCGGGAGCGGCCGGAGATCGTCCTGCATCTGGCGGCGCAGCCGATTGTGCGGGATTCGTACAGAGAACCGGTCTACACCTATGAGACCAATGTCATGGGCACGGTCAATGTCTGCGAGTGTGTCCGGACGCACCGCTGCGTGAAGTCGTTCCTGAACGTGACGACCGACAAGGTCTACCACAACAACGAGTGGTGCTGGGGATACCGGGAGGACGAGCCGCTGGACGGCTATGACCCGTACTCCAACAGCAAGTCCTGTTCGGAGCTGGTGACGCACAGCTATATCAATTCGTTTTTTAACGATCTGGGAATTGCCGTGTCAACGGCCCGCGCCGGCAACGTGATCGGCGGCGGCGACTTTGCGCCGGACAGGATTGTTCCGGACTGCGCGCGTTCAGCCGTGGCGGGCAGGGACATCATCGTGCGCAACCCGTACTCCACCAGGCCCTATCAGCACGTGCTGGAACCGCTGGCGGTGTATCTGATGATAGCCGCAAGGCAGTATGAGGACAGGAAGTACGCCGGCTTTTACAATGTCGGGCCGGATGAGAGCGACTGTGTGACAACCGGGGAGCTTGCGGACACATTTGTCAGGCTGTGGGGCGGAAATCTGAGATGGATCAACAAGTCGGACGGGGGCCCGCACGAGGCGAATTTCCTGAAACTGGACTGCAGCCGGCTGAAGTCGGTGTTCGGCTGGAAACCGGTCTGGCAGTTTGAGACGGCCATGGAGAAGACTGTGGAGTGGTACAAGGTCTGGGGCGCGCATCCGGGTGACACGGAGGCGGACCGCAGGGCTCTGAGGGAGATAACGGACAGGCAGATCGCCGGTTTTTTTGGCTGAGACGCGGGAGAGGTATATTCATGTTTGACGGAAAGACGGAAGAAGAGGCAAGAAAAGAGATTCTTGCCAGTGTGGACGAATACTGCAGAAAATATCACCAGCCAAAGCCCTACAAAAAGGGCGACAGGATTCACTATGCCGGCCGCGTATACGACAGCGCGGAGATGGTCAATCTCGTGAACTCCGGTCTGGAGTTCTGGCTGACGGCCGGCCACTACACGGAGGAATTTGAAAGGCGTTTCGCGGAGTACCTGCACGTGCGCTACGCGTCGGTTGTGAATTCCGGATCCAGCGCGAACCTGGTCGCTTTCATGACGCTGACGAGTCCGCTTCTTGGTGAGCGGCGCGTAAAGCGCGGCGATGAGATCATCACCGTCGCCTGCGGATTCCCGACGACCGTCACGCCGGCGATTCAGTTCGGCGCGGTTCCGGTGTTCGTGGACGTAACGATTCCGCAGTACAACATCGATGTGACGATGCTGGAGAAGGCGCTCTCGCCAAAGACCAAAGCGGTCATGATCGCGCACACTCTGGGCAACCCGTTTGACCTTGCGGCTGTCAAGTCGTTCTGCGACAGGCACGGCCTTTGGCTGATCGAGGACAACTGTGACGCGCTCGGCACGACCTATGAGATCGACGGCGTGAAGAAATTCACGGGTACCATCGGGGACATCGGGACCAGCAGCTTCTATCCGCCGCACCACATGACGATGGGGGAGGGCGGCGCTGTCTATACCGACAATCCGCTGCTCAACAAGATCATCCGCTCGCTGCGCGACTGGGGCCGCGACTGCAGCTGTCCGCCGGGCGTGGACAACTCCTGCGGTCACCGCTTCACCGGAAAGTACGGTGAACTTCCGATCGGATATGATCACAAGTATGTGTACTCCCACTTCGGATACAATCTGAAGGCGACGGATATGCAGGCGGCGGTCGGCTGCGCGCAGCTGGACAAGTTTCCGGCATTCGTCGAGAGAAGAAAGCACAACTGGGCACGCCTGCACCAGCTCCTTGAGCCGGCCGGGGATGTTCTGATTCTGCCGGAGGCGGCGCCCCACTCGGATCCGTCATGGTTCGGCTTCCTGATCACGCTGAGAGAGGGAACGGGGCTTGACCGGCGCAGAGTGGTCGATTACATCGAGGGCCACGGCGTGCAGACCAGGAATCTGTTCGCCGGCAACCTGACGAAGCATCCGTGCTTCAACGAGATGCGCGAGAGCGGGACCGGATACCGCATCGTCGGAAGCCTTGAAAACACAGACCGCATCATGCGGGATACCTTCTGGGTTGGCGTATATCCGGGCATGACGGACGAGATGATCGATTATATGGCGCAGACAATTCTGGCAGCTGTCAGGGAAACGAAATGAAAAAAATCAGCATTATGGTGCCCTGCTATAACGAGCAGGACAATGTAGTCCCCATGGCCAAGGCACTTGTCGCGATGTTTCACAGAGATCTTCCGGACTATGACTACGAGATCCTGTTCATCGACAACGCCTCGACGGATGACACCCGCGCACATATCCGTGCGATCTGCGCGAAGAACAAAAAGATTCGCGCGATCTTCAATATCCGCAACTTCGGGCAGTTCAACTCCCCGTTCTATGGCATCATCCACACCACGGGCGACTGCACAATCCCGGTGGTCGCAGATTTCCAGGATCCGCTCGAGCTGATCCCGCAGATGGTCAGGAAGTGGGAAGAGGGGTACAAGATCGTCTGCGCGGTGAAGACACACAGTGGCGAGAACCCGGTTATGTACCGTCTGCGCGGCCTGTACTATCACATGATCCGCAAGATGTCGTCCACCGAGCAGATCGAGCAGTTCACCGGCTTCGGGCTCTATGACAGATCATTTGTGAAAATCCTTCAGGACCTGAAGGACCCGACGCCTTTCCTGCGTGGCATCGTGGGCGAACTGGGATACAAGCGCTGCGAGATCGAATACACGCAGCCCAAGCGGCGCGCGGGCAAGACACACAACAACTTTTTCTCGCTCTACGACGCCGCGATGCTCAGTTTCACAACCTATACGTCGTCGGGACTGCGCGTGGCCACGTTCCTCGGCTGCATCTGCACGATGGCGAGTCTGACGATCGGGATCGTGTACCTGATTCTGAAGCTGATCTTCTGGGATCGCTTTGCCGCCGGTATAATCCCGGCTATTCTGCTGATCGCCTTCATCGGTTCTCTGCAGCTGACTTTCACGGGACTTCTCGGCGAATACGTGATCAGCATGAACCGCAGACTTCTGAACCGCCCGCTTGTCATAGAGGAGGAACGGCTGAATTTCGATGATGATGAGGATGTCCCGGACACCATCGAGACGGCGGTGCTCCACTGCAGGCAGGAAGAGAAACAAAAAATAACCGGTGAGGACGGGGATAAGAAGCCTGATGAAGAAGGATAAGCTGAAAGTTTTTGCCGGGGATCTGATGTACAGCCTGATCGGGCTTCTGGTCTTCAACGGCGTCATGCAGCTGCTGATCTACCCGCGCATGACCGTCTTCATGGGGGCCGGAGACTGGGGCGTTGTTCTGACGATCATCAGCACCGCCTCCATTGTGGCGACTTCCTTCGGGACAGGCGCAAACTATTCCCGCATGGTCGTGTCGACCAAGAGCAGCGACGTTGCCGGCGACTACAATATCTTTCTGGCCTGGGTGTCACTCGGATCGCTGGCGGTGAGCTTTTTTACGATGCTTGTGATCCGGGATGTCAGTGTGACAGCTTATATCGGCATCCTCTGCCTGATGATCGCGATGACGCTGCGGTACTTCTCGGACGTCGAATACCGGCTGAATGTCAATTACCGCGGCCTGATGGTGTATTACTTCATTATCACGGCCGGATATATCGCAGGTCTCGCGCTGTACCCGCTGCTTCACAGCTGGGCGCTGACGCTGGTTCTGGGCGAGCTTCTGGGGACTCTCTGGGTGGCAGCAAGAGGCAGTATCTACCGCAGGCCGCTCTTTAAAAAGAGTCCGCAGTTCGCGGAAAATATCCGCTCCATGTTCACGCTCTCCGGAGCCTATCTGCTCACGAATCTGGTCCTCTTCTCGGACCGGATCCTGCTGCTTATCTTTGAGGGCGGGACGGAAGTGACGGTGTTCTACACAGCGACGCTTGTCGGCAAGATCGTGTCGATCCTCACGGCGCCGCTCAACGGGGTGATCACCGGGCATCTGGCCAAATACAGAGGAAAGATCACCCGGAAAACCATCGGAAAGCTTGCCGCTGCACTGATTGTCATCGGCATTGTGGTCACGGCGGCCAGCACGCTGGTGTCGATGGTATTTGTAAAGGTTATGTACGCAGATCTCTACGACCAGGCCAGTCAGTATTTCCTTGTGGCCAACGCCGGACAGATTGTCTATTTCATCTCCGAGACGTTCCTGGTTGTCCTTCTGCGCTACACGAAGGAGAATCTGCAGCTGAAGATCAACAGCGTCTACGCGGTGCTGTTCTTTGCAGTCGGCATCCCGGCTGTGATGTTCTTCGGCACCATGGGGCTTGGCGTCTCGATTCTGTGCGTCAATGCCATCCGCTTTGCCTGTGTGACGGTGATCGCTCTCCGAAGTGCGCAGGCATGATGCAAAAGAGACAACAGGAGACCTGCGGCCGGGAGGGATGGTTACCACGCATGTTCCTGTATCAGGATCTGCCGGATATCCGTATCCGGCAGCACGCGCGGATGGACGGGACGGGACTCGTGTCGCGCGATGATCTTCTCCATCCAGATCATGTCGTACCACTGCCCGAACTTGTACCCGCAGTTGTGAAAATGTCCGCACAGCGTGTATCCCTGATGCGCGTGAAATTTCGGGGAGGCATCCGTGACGTATTCGTCCTTCGCCCGCGGACTGACTGTGATGCAGGCGTTGACGTTGGTAAAACCGGCTTTCGAAAGAAGCCGGCAGTACGCCGTATCCAGGAGCGTCCCGATATGGCGGCCTCTTGCGCCTTCAGACAGATAAATACTGGTCTCCACACTCCAGTCATAGGCAGGGCGCGCGTGAAATGCGCCACTGTACATGTATCCCAGGATCTGGTCAGCCGTATCGACGGCGCAGATCCAGGGATATTTTTGTGTCACCGAGCGGATGCGGCGGATAAATTCAGATGGCTCCGGCGCATCGTACTCGAACGTTATTGCCGTTTTCTCGACATACGGGCGGTAGATGGCCGCGATCTGCCCGGCGTCCTCTTCCCGGACAGGGCGAAGG
>DGVL01000092.1:366-13575 GCA_002394965.1 Lachnospira sp. UBA4285 | reverse complement strand
TGATCAATCCCTTCGTGGTGGCGTCAAGCCCTGCAACGCAGGGCGCGGACAATGTGCTGAAGAGTGCAAAGATGCGCCCCGGCGCGATTGTGCTGCGGAATTTCGGACATGGCGCGGGCGGCGGCTCCTTCATCGGGCCGGATGCGGCGGCTATGTACGGCGGCAGGATGGCCATCAGTTCCCATGCCGTGGGACGTCAGGTGAAAGATACCGTCACAAGTCTTGAGCAGTACTGTGAAGAGGTACAGAAAATCAAGCGGGAGATGGACTCCGATATCCGGCTCTGGGTATCGGTCGGCCACTACAGCGACATTGTAAAGGGCGGCGACTGGGAGTCAGAATGGGCAAAACAGGCGAAAGAGCTGGTGCGGGCCGGCGCGGATGCGATTGAGCTGCACTTCAATACACCCGGTGTTGCGGTGGCAAAAGACCGGACATTCGCCTATCATCAGTTACTGCGCCACAGCATAGAGCTGATCCGGAAAGCGGTCCCCGGGACACCGGTAATGGCCAAGCTGGCCATAGAGTCCGTGGATGCGCTCACATCTATGCGGATCGCGCAGGCGGCAGGAGCGGCAGCGGCAGGTCCGACAGCCAGGTGGAAAGCTTTCTATATGGATCTTGACTGGAGACAGACGCAGGCAAGGCCGGGATCCGGGTATGGCGGAACGCAGGCCACACCGCTCGCCTGCTACAGCGTGGCGGAGGCCAGAACAGCCGGCATTACGATTCCACTGTATGCGGGCGGCGGCGTATTTAATTACGAAAACGCACTCCGGCTCCTCATGTCCGGTTCCGAGATGGTGCAGTTCGGAGCCCTTGCCTGCTGCGGAGGAACCATGGCATGTAAGCGGGTTATCGAGCAGGTGAGCAGCTGGATGGATGCCAATGGTTATCCGGATATGGACTCTCTTGTCGGTGACGGACTGAAACTCTTCCAGATGGACAAGGAGTTCGCGCTGGCGCGTCAGAACCGGCTTGGTGATGCATACCAGACGGCGCAGGTAGACACGGAAAAATGTGTTGGCTGCGGAAAGTGTCTTGATGTCTGCTGGAACAAGGGAATAGAAATCAGAGACGGGGTTGCCGGAAAGACCGATGGCTGCATCGGATGCGGCTATTGTTTTCAGGTATGTCCGACCGGAGCTCTGTATGTGAACAAAGCGGAAATCCTGAAGGCACCCTTTGAAGAAGCTGGAATCACCCGCGGTCTTCGTTCCACAGATTCTTCTGACTGACAGGATTGTGTGAATTTTCTGTATTATAATAGCGCTGAAAGCTGATACAGAGTGGAGGTCGAGGATCTATGATTATTCCGGGAATTGTCTCGGCGACATTTAAAAAGGAAAGTCCGGCATTCGTCATGGAGGCGGCAGAAGCGGCGGGACTGAAAGCGGTCGAGTGGTCAGAGAACTGGCATGTGGCGCCGGGCGACACGCAGGCGGCCGCAGAGCTCTGCCGGCAGACGCAGGATGCCGGCCTTGCCGTGGCGGGGTACGGTTCATATTATAAACTTGGCATTGAGGAAGACCCGGTGAGTCGGTTTGACCAGTCGCTGCGCAACGCATATGCGCTGCACGCGCCGCTCATCCGCATCTGGGGCGGCGTCAAGGCGAGCCGGGATGTCACGGACCCCGAGTGGGAGCAGATGGTGGAAGAGGCGCGGCAGGCCGCGGCGGCCGCCGACGAGATGAACATCAAAGTGGCGCTGGAGTGGCACCGGAACACGCTGACGGATACCAATGAGTCGGCACAGCGCTTCCTCTCGGACGTGAATCACCGCAATCTGTACTGCCTGTGGCAGCCGACGCCCGACCTGTCGCTGCAGCAGCGCCGGGAAGGGCTGGACATGCTTGAGAGGAGCGGCAAGCTTCTGAACCTGCATGTATACTACTGGGAGGATGACGGCCGGCACCCGTTTGCAGACGGGACGGAGGTCTGGCGCACATACCTTGACCACGTGAATTTCAGCGAGGACCGGTACGCCCTGATGGAATTCGTGAAAGGCGACAGCCGGGAGCAGCTGATCGCGGACGCGAAGTGCTTTGAGGCGCTGCTGAAAGAAAAAGAAAACTGACAGAAAACAAGGGCTGCCGCATCAGAGGATGCAGGCAGCCTTCTTTGAGAATATCGTCTACTGCTGATAAGTAAAAATTCATTTTCCCGGCATACTCCGGGACAAATTTTCCTGTCTTTAAGTCAACCACCACAAAATGTCCTTCGACAAGTCTTTTCGGAAGTACTATGAGCAGAGTCCGGGGGCGTACCTGGGAAAGCCAGAATATCCATGTTGAAAAAACATTCTGGGACGCCTTAATATAGTATAAGGTAATTTTATAAAAACATTCATCCAAGGTATCGCCACATCCGGCACCAAACTCTGATGAGAAATGAGGACTACAGATGGCAATAACATATTGCAGGGAAAAAGAGCAGTTCCGGCTCGACAGTGCGCACACCAGCTATCTCATAGGCGTCACGCAGGAAGGTTATGTGGGGCACATCTACTACGGAGAGCGGGTGAACTGCTTTGGCGGGGAAGACGCGTTCCGGCTGGACGAGGTCCCGGGGCCGGGGAAGAGAAAACGCGAGAAGTGTGCGTTCCTCGCTTCGTTTCCGTTTGAATATCCGACGGCGGGTGTAGGCGATTTCCGGGACAGCTGCCTGGATGTGGAGAATGAAGCCGGACAGCGCGGCTGTGAGCTGTTTTACGATTCGTATAAAATTGAGACCGGAAAGCCGTTGCTGCCGGGGCTCCCGGCGACATTTGCCGGGGATGAAGAAGAGGATGTTCAGACGTTGTATCTGATTCTGAAGGACCCGGTTCTGAAACTGAAAGTGACGCTGCTGTACTCGGTGTTCGAGAAAGAGGACGCCATCACCCGCAGTGCGGTGATTGAGAATGAGGGGACGCAGCGCCTCATGCTGCACCGGGCGGCAAGCGCCTGTCTTGACATGGACAACCGGGCTTTCGAGACCGTTACCCTTGAGGGAGCCTGGGCCAGAGAGCGGCATCCGCAGCGGGGCAGGCTTCTTCGCGGGCGCAGTGAGTTTTCATCGATCCGCGGTGTGTCCAGCCCGCAGCTGAATCCGTTTCTGGCGCTTGTTACGCCGGAGACGACGCAGAGAGCCGGAGAAGTTTACGCGATGAACTTCGTATACTCCGGCAACTTTGCCGCGGTGGCGGATCTCTCGATGTACGGGAGTGTGCGCATGACCATGGGAATTCACCCCTGGCAGTTTGCGTGGAACCTCTGTGCGGGGGAGTCCTTCACGGCACCTGAGGTGGTAATGGTTTACTCCGGTGAGGGCCTGGGGAAGATGACCCGGTCTTTCCACAGTCTGTACCGGAAGCATCTGATTCGCAGCCCGTATAAGGACAAGGACCGCCCGGTGCTCATCAACAACTGGGAGGGAACGTACTTTGACTTCGATACGGAGAAGCTCATCGCTATCGCGAAAGCAGCAAAGGAAGTCGGCGTCGAGATGTTTGTCATGGACGACGGATGGTTCGGAAAGCGGAACAATGACGACTGCGGGCTGGGCGACTGGTACGTCAACGAGGAGAAACTTGTGGGAGGACTCACAAGGCTCGGACAGGCGATCCATGATCTGGGCATGAAGTTCGGCATATGGATTGAGCCGGAGATGGTGTCCCCGGACTCGGATCTGTTCCGGGCACATCCGGACTGGGCCATTCAGATACCAGGCCGCGAGCCGACGCTGGCACGTCACCAGCTGGTGCTGGATATCACGCGCAAAGAAGTGCGGGACGCGGTCTGCGATATGATCCGCAGTGCGTTCAATACGACGAAGATCGACTATGTGAAGTGGGATATGAACCGCTATCTGTGCGATATCGGGAGTGCTGCGGGCGGACCGGAGTATCAGGGGGAACTGTTGCACCGGTATGTGCTGGCTCTGTACGAGATGCAGGAGAGACTGATCACGGACTTTCCGGATATTCTTTTTGAAAACTGCTCGTCGGGCGGTGCACGGTTTGACCCCGGCATGCTCTACTTCAGCCCGCAGATATGGACGAGCGATGATACGGACGCCATCGAGCGGCTTCACATTCAGGAGGGCACGGCGCTTGTCTATCCGATGGAGACCATGGGGGCGCATGTGAGCAAGTGCCCGAATGAGCAGGTCGGCCGGATGGTGCCGATCGAAACCCGAGCCAATGTGGCGCTCGCCGGTACCTTCGGGTATGAACTGGATATGACCAGACTTCCGGAAGAGGAGAAGAAAAAGATCCCGGGCCAGATCGCGCGGTATCACCGCTTCCACGGACTTGTGGCAGGAGGGGACTACTACCGGCTGAACAGCTGGTGCGAGGAGGAACCCTGGGACTGCTGGGAAAATGTTTCCGAAGACCGCGCGCAGGCGCTCATTACCTATGTTCAGGTGCTCGGGCGTCCCAACACGGGAAGCCGCCTTGTGAGAGCAGAGGGGCTGGATCCGTATGCTGTCTACCACCTGACCATTTTAAAGGATGGTGAGGAAACGGAGATGAAGCAGGAATTCCCCGGCAGCGCGCTGATGCACTTCGGCCTCCGGATTCCGGCACTGGGGGATTTTCAGTCTGTACTGTACTATCTTGAGAAGACGCGGGAGGAAGAACCATGAGAATTGGGAACCCGGCGCTTTGCACTCATTGCCAGAGGTAGGAGGTCATGGAAAGTGCACCCAGTTCCCGGTAGTCATTCCAGACGGATACGGAGTCCGTGCTGTCTGTGGCGCCGAGTGCCACGAGCAGCGGGTCGAAGTGCTCTGCACTCGGAACAGCCAGCCGGCAGCCGGGGATGGCAGAAGGCTTGAGGGGAACACTTGCATCACCAGCCACAATGGCATCCCGGATCCGAATGTCAAATGTGTCCGCCCACGGATACCCGCCCTTCAGGTTCCAGTCGATCTGGCGGAGATTGTGGACTACATTGCCGCTGGCGAGGATCATCGCACCCTTTTCGCGAAGTGGCTGAAGGCGCCGTCCGATCTCAAAAAGCTGCTGTGGCGCGGCGGAAATGTCCGTGCTGATCATGACGACCGGAACATCGGCATCCGGATACATATTGCAGAGAATACTCCACACGCCGTGGTCGATTCCCCAAGTGTTGTCAGCTTTGGCAATACCGTTTAACTGTGCAAGCACATCAGATGCAAAGCCGGGAGAACCTGCCGGAGCATATTTCACTTTATAGAGCGCTTCCGGGAAGCCGTACATGTCGTAGATCTGACGGTTGTCGGCGGCAGTGCGCACAAGTGTCCCGCGCGCTGCCCAGTGGGCGGATACAGCGAGAATCACCTCAGGCTTCCCAAGTTTCTGTCCGAGATTTCTCCAGGTTTCCCGTGCCCGGCCGCCTTCAATGGCGTTCATCGGTGATCCGTGGCCTGCAAAGAGGACAGGCATTTTTTTATCTGTAGTCACTTCCGATCCTTTCTGAGATAAAACGCAGCACATACTGCAGTATTACGGGCAATTGTAATAGAAGTTATGTCAATAGTCAATTGAGGAACCGCCAGAGACAGTTCACTCGATCGATATCTTTGGTGGACAACATATACGCAAAATCCTATCCGTTGCCTGCACAACAGATATACACCTCGCGCAGCTGTATTCTGTCTGTAGCGACAGGGAAAGGGGCAAGAGATGAGCGCAGCAGCAGGACAGATATTCTCCATCGCAGAGGAAAACAAACCGGTGCCGGGATGCACGATTTCGGGTGCCGCGTTTCACGGAGGAAGTCCGGATTGCCTGATTTTTTCTCTGGCGGCCGGCACGGATATCAGCGCGGAGAGCTATGCGCATCCGAAGCTGTGGCTCGCGCTGCAGGGAGAGATGACGGCATTTGACACGCAGGGGCTTTCAAGAAAGTTTGGCGCGGGACAGATGTTCGTCGTTCCGGCAGATGAAGCGGTTGGCATCCGGGCAATTAAGGACAGTGTGTACACGGAGATTCCCGTGAGAGAGGAGACGGATATGAATCGTGCAGTCAAGGCAGGAGATGTTTTTGAACTTAAGAATCTCATCCCGTTCCAGGAGGGGAAAATCGTCAACATGGATCTGATCAACAGCCCGCATATGAAGTTCGTGCTGATGAGTTTTGATGCGGGAACCGGCCTTTCCGAGCACGCGGCGCCGGGCGAGGCGCTGATCTTCGCGCTGGAAGGGGAGGCTGTCATTGGTTACGAGGGCAAGGAACATCGCATTCATGCGGGTGAGAACTTCCGGTTTGACAAGAACGGAAGACACTTTGTCAAGGCGGATCATCCTTTCAAGATGGCGCTGCTTCTGCAGCTGGATGCAGATTGACTGACGGAGCTGCGGAAATGACAGTGCAGGAGATACAAAACCGCCTGGAGGCGGATGAGCGGAATGCGTCGTATACCGCGAGAGGGATAAAGCCCGTCTTTCAGGTGAGTCCCAGAGCAAGGATCGTTATCATCGGGCAGGCTCCCGGCAGAAAAGTGGAAGAGACCGGGATTCCCTTTAATGATAAATCCGGGGAAAAGCTCATAGACTGGATGGGAATCGACAAGCGCACGTTTTATTCGGAGCAGATCGCCATTGTGCCGATGGATTTTTATTATCCCGGAAAGGGCAAGACCGGAGATCTCCCGCCGCGCCGCTTCGTCGCTGAGGAATATCACCCGCAGATCCTGCGCATCATGCCGGACGTACAGCTGACGATCCTCATCGGGGCGTACAGTATCCGGTATTACCTGAAGGATCGCGCGGCAAAGAATCTCACGGAGACAGTGCGCGGATATGCGAAGTATCTCCCCGAATACTTTCCGATTGTGCATCCGAGTCCGCTGAATTTCCGCTGGCAGGCGAAAAATCCCTGGTTTGAAGAGCAGGTTGTGCCGAAGCTGAAGAGCGTCGTGGCGGAAATTCTGAACCGCTGATACAGCCGGGATCAGCCTGACATCCGGCAGGCGGTCGGAGTCAGGCCGATTTCCTTTTCGCTTTCATCTTCCTTGTCATCCAGATAAAGAATCCCGCATTCAGCAGGATGCCGAAGAGCGTGGATGTCGGGGAGGCCAGGCCGATCGCTGTAAAGCTCGGGTCCGGCCGGATGCTCAGAAAGTAAGAGAGCGGCAGACGCACCAGAAAGGTCTGGGCCAGGCCCTGGAGCATGGTCCAGACGGTTTTTTCGTGGCCATTAAAGTATCCCAAAAAACTGAAAAGAACCGCGGTCACGATGGTCTCCGGGGCAAAGCCGCGCAGATATTCGTAACCTTTGCGCACGACAGCGGCGTCGGCGGTGAAGATTCCGGTGAGCAGATCGCCCCGGAACCAGATGAGGGCGAATACCGCTGTGCCGATGATGACGCCGAAGGTCATGCCGGTGAGCATGGCCTTTTTGGCGCGCGCTTCTTCCCCGGCTCCCACATTCTGGGATATAAAGGATGACATGGACTGCATCAGGGCGCTGGGGATCAGCATGGCGAAGTTGACGACTTTGCACGCCACGCCGTATCCGGAGGACGCCGTGAGGCCGAGCGCGTTGACAAATGCGCAGATGGCAATAAAAGACAACTGCGTCATGAACTCCTGAAGCGCCAGCGGCGTCCCGATGCGCAGGAATGTGCCGCACGCTCTGCCGAGCCGGAAGTCTTTCGAGCGCATCCGAAAGGGGAGTGTCCGCCGGATCATAATAATCAGGGAGATGACGACGCTGACGGCCTGCGCGGCGACGGTCGCGATGGCGGCACCGGCGACGTTCATGTGCAGCCCGGCGACCAGAAGCAGATCGCCGAAGACGTTGATGATGCAGGCGATGAGGACGAAGAGCAGCGGGGAGCGGCTGTCGCCGAGCCCGCGGAAGATGGCCGCGATCACGTTGTAGGCGACGATGAAGAATATGCCGGCTCCGCAGATGCGCACATAGTCTGCCGTCAGGTCCACGGCCTCCTCCGGCGCCTGCATGAGAAGCGCAATCTGCCGGGCACCGAAAACCATGACGATAAAAAGAACAGCAGAAATGATCAGAAACAGAATCGTCGTTCCTCCGATGAGCGGCCCGATCTTTCCTGTGTTTTTCTCCCCGATGTAGCGGGCGATGAGAACCGTCAGACCGGTTGCCAGGGCGGTGATGACAAATGTGACGAGATTCAGGATCTGCGATCCGGTGGAGACGGCCGAAAGACCGGCGGTTGTCCCGAAGCGGCCGACAACCAGAAGGTCTACCGCGCCGTACATCGCCTGCAGAACGAGGGCGCCGAGGATCGGCACCATGAACCGGATCATCTTCTTCGGGATGCTGCCCTGTGTAAAATCATTCTTACCGCCTTTCATCTGCTTTCATCCTCCTTCAGTGCGTCCGATACCGCGTAGATCGTGTCGATCATCGTCCGGATGTTTTCCGGATTCAGTGTCCTCATTTTTTCCGACAGAGCGGTAAAGTATTCCTCGACATATTTCCGGTAAATCTGCATCCCGCGGTCTGTCGCGCGGATGTGCGTGACGCGGCGGTCTTTCGAGTCCCCATACCGCTCAATCAGGTGCAGTTCCTCCATGTGATTCAGCGTCCGGGTCACGCCGGGCCGCGGCAGCTTCAGGCGGCTGCTGATATCGCTGACGCACACGTCCCTTCCCTCTCTGGTGAGCGCGACGATTGCATCAAGTGCATGGATGTGGGAAGACACGATCCCCTCCGGCAGTTCGGGAAGTCTTTCCCAGACCCGCTTCGCCTTGTAGAAGGCATCTATGACTTCCTTCGTCGTCTGAATATCCATACAGCCTCCCTGTCTGTCCGAAATGATTAACAATGATAAGTATCCCTGGTAACTATAAGACGCATGTCAGGGTCTGTCAACAGGCAATGCAGACACACGGCATGACTCAGACAATGCATACACACGGCTTGACGGCCGGCATTTGACGGGTGTGATATGATGCACAAAAAGGGCAGAGGCAGACTGCCGGAAACAGAAGAAAGTTCAGGAGGTGACGCATATGGAGTTTTCAGCAAAGAATGCAGTGATCATGCCGGAGGGAGTATTTATCATCGGGACGTATGATGAGAACGGCATCCCGAACGCCATGAACGCGGCGTGGGGAATTCAGTCGGACTACGAAGAGATCACACTGTTCCTGGGAAAGCACAAGACGACGGAAAACATTAAGAAGACGAAGGCATTTACCGTTGCCATGGCCACGAAGGACACCGTTGTCATCTCGGATTATTTCGGCGTGGAGACCGGGAACCGGGTGAACAAAATTCAGAAAGCAGGATGTCACGTGCACCGCAGCGCGCACGTCAACGCCCCGGTCATTGAGGAATATCCGCTGACGCTGGAGTGTGAGTGCACCGGCTGGGATGATAACACCGGGATCCTGGTGGGCAGGATCGTGAGCCAGCAGGCTGACGAGTCGATTCTGACCGACGGGAAAGTGGATATTGACAAAATGCAGCCGATCCTTTTTGATATGGCGTCCGGGAGCTACCGGACTTTCGGCCCGGTGGTCGGGAAAGCGTTTCATGACGGTTTGAAGCTCAAAGACTGATACGACCAAGAAAACCGGTGCATGTCTGGGGCGCAGGCTCAGCCTTCTGCCGGGATGCGTGCTCTTTCGACCGCCGCTGCTGTTTTTGCCGCGCTGGCGACAATATGACGCATCCGGGGGAGTTTCTCTTCCATGTCGGCAACCAGTTTGAACTGATTTCTGGCGCGCACGAGATTATGCGCCGGATACCCGATCCGGAAATATGTGTCGCCCTGGAGATAATCGGTCAGGAAGCGCATGCCGCACTCATAGGTCATGACCAGTGCGCCGTCCGCAAGCAGAGAGATTTCCGCATCGGTCAGGCGGCTGGCGCACTCCTGCATGAATCCTTCCGTGTAGGCCGTGAACAGGTCCAGGCTGCAGGAGACACGGCTGAGATCCGGCTCGTCCTCCAGCGCCGTGCTGGCCCCGAACCGGATGGAATCGCCGAAGTCGTTCATGACGAGACCTGGCATCACCGTATCCAGGTCGATGACGCAGATACCCTTGTGGGTTTTGTTGTCGATCATGACGTTATTGAGCTTGGTGTCATTGTGTGTGACCCGCAGCGGCAGAGGAGATTTTGCGGCCGCGCGGCTGTAGCATTCGGCGAGGTATGCGTGGGAGAGCACGAAGCTGATTTCTTTTTCCGCCTCGGATCTGCGGCCGCACACGTCTTCTGTCACGGTTTTCCGGAAGACTGCCAGGCGCGCCGCGGTATCGTGAAAACCGGGGATGGATTCATACAGGCTGTCCGCAGGGTAGTCGGCCAGACGCCGCTGGAACTGCCCGAAGGCCACCGCGCTCTGTCGGAAATCGTCTGCGCTCTCAGCCTGATCGTAGCAGGTCGCGTCGGTGATAAAGCGGTATGCGCGCCAGTACTGTCCGTCTTCGTCCCGGTAGAAGGACTTTCCGTCTTTTGAAGGGATGAGTGTCAGCGTCTCGCGCTCCGGGTCGCCGCCTTCCTCGATGATTTTGCGGCGAAGCCATTCCGTCACGCCTTGGATATTCTCCATCAGGCGCTCCGGCTCACGGAATACGGTGGTGTTGATTCGCTGCAGAATCACATACAGTGGTCCCATGAGGCCGATTTCAAAGCGCGCGAGCCACGTCTCGTTGATGTGCCCGTTGCCAAACGGCCCGATCTGCTGCATCGTTCCCTCAAATGCAAAGTGTGCGGCGGCGCTCTCGGCCGCTTTTTTTCTCTCGTCCATTGTCTGCTCCCGGATCGTCATCAAGATCATCATCCCGATTATTTCCACAGCTGCGGCGGATACAGCCCGGCGCCGCGCATGCCGGCAAGGGCCTCCTCCACCAGCTTTCTGTCGTCTTTGTAGGTCATGCCGTACCAGCGGTCGGCTGTCTTTAACACGCGGATTTCAGCTGTGCCGGCGTCCTGAAAAGAAACTGGTACATAGTCTGAAATGCCTGAATCCCGTAGTAATCGTCGGCATTGATGACAGCGAAGGGACCGCGGATCTGATCCCGGCAGCAGTACACGGCGTGGGCGGTTCCCCAGGGCTTGCTCCGCCCCTCCGGCACCGTGAAGCCCTCCGGGATGTCTCCCAGCTCCTGGAAGACGCAGGCCGTCTCTACCCGGTTCTTGTATCGGCTTTGAATGTGCTCCCGGAATGCAGCCTCAAAATCGCGCCGGATGATGAACAGGACCTTTTTAAACCCGGCTCTTACGGCGTCGTATACGGAATAATCCAGAATGCAGCTGCCGTATGGGTCCACCGGATCCATCTGCTTGAGCCCGCCGTAGCGGCTCCCTATGCCGGCTGCCATCACGACAAGGATCGGTTCTTCCATATCTGTTTGCTCCTTTCACTCTGCCTGATGGCCTTATCTTAGTGCTGAAAGCGTCGGTTTTCTTTACATGATCTTGCATAAAAGGTGCAGTATCTGCGCATCATCCCCCGGGGATATGGCGGGAAAAGTCCGATTTGTGTATACTGGTGGACAGATAAGTCGGAAATGCGTTCCTGCTCTGTCACAGAGGGGAAATGGAGGCGGCCATGGGCTATCAGGGAATCCGGCTGGCCAGTTCCATCGCGATTCAGAAGCTGTACAGCCTTCACTATTTCGAATATTACAGTGATTTTGCCTTTCCGGGAGAGAGTCATGACTTCTGGGAATTTGTGTGCGTCGACAAGGGCGAGATCCTGATCACAGCCGGAAAGCGCCATATCAGCCTGTCGGCGGGAGACGTGGCGTTTCATCAGCCCAACGAATTCCATGATCTGAGAGCCAATGGGGTCGTCGCGCCGAATGTCCTGGTGGTATCATTTGCCACTGCCAGCCGGGACATGGATTTCTTCCGGGAGAAGGTACTTCACATCGACGCCGCGGAGCGATCCATCCTGGCGGCGGTTGTTCAGGAAGGCCGCGCGTGCTTCGGGCAGCGGCTGGATGACCCGTGGCAGACGGTGCTCACGGCACAGAAGACAAGGGAATGGGGCTGTGAGCAGATGATCCGGCTGAAGATCGAGGAGTTTCTGCTGCACATCCGGCGCCGCTACGACCGCGTTGTCGTGCCGCCGGAGCCGGATACGCTGCGCACGGTCCGTCAGAACAGCGACCGGGAGCTGCTGCGGCAGGTGACAGATTACATGAAGGCCGGCATCAGCCGGCATCTGACGCTGGACGAGATAAGCCGCGACAATTTCTGCAGCCGCGCCCGGCTGCAGCGACTGTTCAGCGTATACGAGAAGTGCGGCGTCATCGAATATTTCAACCTCATGAAGATCGGGACAGCCCGGGAGATGATCCGCACCGGCAGCATGAATTTCACACAGATCGCGGATTTTCTGGGGTACTGTTCAGTGCACTATTTCTCGCGGCAGTTCCGCCGCCAGACGGGCATGTCGCCGTCGGAGTACGCCAGTTCCATCAAGGCGGCGGCCGAGAAGCCGTAAGAAAGCATAAAGCGGGGTGGCATCAGGCGATGTGTGAACAAAAATTCAGACTGACCTATCCGTGGAATACGAACGGATACAGACCGGAGACGGTATTTGCGCTGAAACTGGGAGATGGCGCATTTTTCCTGCGCGTCACGGTGCGCGAGAAAAATCCGAGGCGCGTGGAGACCCGGCCGATGCACTTTGTGCACATGGACAGCTGTGTGGAGTGGTTTGTGCAGTTTCAGCCCGCCACGTGTGCCTGGTATTTTAACTTCGAGGTGAATGCCAATGGCGCGATGTACGCGTCGTTTCGAAAGAACCGGGAAGAGTACCGGGAGCTGCGCGTTTCGGAGCTTGCGAGCACGCAGATCCGGGCGGCTGTGCAGGAAGACTTCTGGGAGGTTTCCTACCAGGTGCCGTTTTCGCTGATCCGCGCGTACATCCCGGACTTTACAGACTGTGACAGGCGTGGCAGCAGCACAGGGACTGGGCAGACATCCATGACAGCCGGGGCCTCCCGGACAAGGCAGGACCGGCCAGCTGTAAAGACCATCCGGGCCAATTTCTACAAGTGCGGGGATGACACGGAGTACCCCCACTATGGTATGTGGCGGCCCTATCCCGTCTCAAAGCCGGATTTTCACCGGCCGGATCAGTTTGGAGAAATCCGGCTTGCCTGCGCATCCGGATATCATCGGGATGAACCTTGACTTGCTATTTCCGATGCGTGGTGAGGCCCCGGATTTTGCCGCTTTCAGCGGATTATGGCCACAACCTGCTAATTGCTGAAATTATTATAGGATAAGTTCAATA
>DGVL01000092.1:0-278 GCA_002394965.1 Lachnospira sp. UBA4285 | reverse complement strand
AATTTCCGCTTATAGAAATCCCGACTCGAGGGTTGAAAATTCATCGGAATTGACCAGAATCTGTTGCTTTGCTGAATGAGGCGCTCCGGAGGATCTGAATTTTTCATCGGAAAATGGGGAAAAGCCGATTTCCGATGTATACCCGGACAGAGAGAAAGCAGGTTATCATCGGAACCTCCCACTGACTAGCCATCCCGATGCGCTGTCGTGGCGCTGCCCCGTGAATTTCCGGAATCATCCATCTATTCCCTGGTTTTCTTCTCCTGTCTTCCTGTCAG
>DGVL01000074.1 GCA_002394965.1 Lachnospira sp. UBA4285 | reverse complement strand
TGTATCATGATTTTATCTACCGGGTACATCACCTGCAGGCAAATCCGCACTGCTCTCACGCCATCCAGAAATGCTGCGATTACATCGAATTATCTCTGGACCGCAAGATCCGCGCCAGAGATCTGGCCGCCCTGGTCGGCTATACCGAGTACTATCTGACCGAAAAGTTCAAGAATGAAACCGGCCTGTCCGTCAGTGATTATGTCCGGAACGCGAAGATCAAACGCGCCAGAATGCTGCTGCAGTCCACCGATCTGAGCATCAGCGAAATCGCAGACCGGCTGGCTTTCAATTCGGCCAACTACCTGATCCGTGTGTTCAAGGAACGGGAGGGCTGCACGCCCGCAGCCTTCCGGGAGAAACTGCAGGCAGAACAATCGTAACCGGTAAAGCGTGAAAACCGGATACAGGTCCTCTGCTTTTGGTATAATAAGAGCCGAAAAAACCTATAAGGCCGCCAAAGCGGCAGAGAGATGAATATGGAGCAGCGAAGCAGTAAAGAAAGAGCGTGGTGGGCGCAGTTTGATGCCCTTGAGATGGGAAGCGGCTGGGACGAATCCGATGTCAGAAAGCCGCAGATTCTTGTCGACGATGTATATGGAGATTCGCATCCGGGCAGCGTACATCTGAACCGTCTGTCGGAGCAGGCCAGATATGGTGTATTTGAGAAGGGCGGCTATCCGGCGCAGTACCACTGTACCGATATCTGTGATGGATGTGCACAAGGCGGCCCCGGAATGCATGTTGTCCTGGCATCGCGCGAGGCGATCGCCAATATGGTTGAAATGCACGCGAGCGCGGTGCAGTGGGATGGCATGATTTTATCCTCCAGCTGCGACAAGTCGGTCCCGGCGCATCTCAAGGCCATCGCGAGAATGGATATTCCGTCGATTTTCATTCCCGGCGGCAGCATGAGGCCGGGTCCAGACGCCACGACCAGCATACTGGCAGGCGACATCTCTCTGCGCCAGAAAAGAAAAGATGCTATTACACCGGAGGAAATTCGGAACTATAAGCTGACCGGCTGCCCCTCCTGCGGAGCCTGCGCATTTCTGGGAACAGCCAGCACCATGCAATGTATGGCGGAGGCACTGGGCCTCGCCCTCCCGGGAAGTGCTCTGGTTCCCGCCACGATGAGGGACATCTTCGATTATGCAAGGGCTGCCGGACGGCAGATCATGGAGCTCGTGCGGCGGGATATTCATCCGTCCCAGATCCTTACAGAATCCGCCTTCCGCAATGCCATCATTGTGCACAGTGCGATCGGTGGTTCTACCAATGCGACACTTCATCTGCCCAGCATCGCAAAAGAACTGGGATATGATCTTCCCATCGAACTGTTTGATGAAATCAATCACAAAGTGCCGCATATCGGCAATATCACACCAAGCGGCATGCATCAGACCGAGTCTTTCTGGTTCGCCGGCGGTGTCCCCATGATCGAGCTGATGCTGAAGGATATGCTGGATCTGGATGTCATGACGGTAACTGGCAAGACCCTGGGAGAGAATCTGGAAGATCTTCAGCGCAGCAGCTGGTTCAGCAGAAATCTTGGCTATCTGCATAATTATGGATTAAAGCGTGATGATGTCATTTTACCTGTGGATCAGGTAAAAGAAATCGGAAGCATTGCTGTTATGAAGGGCAATATCGCGCCGGAAGGCAGTGTTTTCAAATATTCGGCATGTGTTCCTGAGCAGAGAAAGGTGACTGGCCCGGCCAGAGTTTTCGATTGTGAGCAGGATGCCTACAATGCAGTTGTAGAACACAGAATCCATCCGGGAGATATCATGGTGATCCGGTATGAAGGCCCGCGCGGGGCCGGTATGCCGGAGATGCTGATGGAAACAGAAGCTATTGTATGTGATCCGACCATCAACGGGAAAGTGGCACTTATTACAGATGGGCGTTTTTCCGGAGCGACCCGGGGCGCTGCCATCGGGCATATCAGCCCGGAGGCAGCAAGCGGCGGGCCGATTGCTTTTATTGAAGATGGGGATCTGATTTCGTATGACTGTGAAAAGAGGCAGATCAACATGACAGGCATCCATGGAGTCCCCTGCTCACCGGAGAAAGCTTCGGAAGAACTGCGGAAGCGCTCGAAGAAAGGCATTCCGGAACGTTCAGAAAAGAGGAAAGGATTTTATAAGTTTTATACGGATCATGCGGTATCTGCCATGAAGGGAGCGGGACTCGAATGACGGAGTTCATCTTCAGGAATTGAAAGGAGGCAACGTATTGAAAAATCTCTGGAAGGAAAAAATGGAGCGAGGCGAGAAAACGGTCGGTTCCTTCTTTGAAAGCGGCAGTACTGCAGCGCTGGAAATGATGGGATTAACAGGCCTGGATTACGTAGTGATCGACACGGAACACGGGCCTTTTGATGCAGAGCGCGCAGGAGAATTCGTCTGCGCGGCTGAGCGCCATAATCTGACGCCGCTCGCGCGGGTCAACGAAATCTCCCGGCCGGCCATACTGAGGCTTCTGGATGTAGGCTGCAAAGGTCTCATTGTGCCGCAGGTACACAGCATTGAGGACGTCAGAAAGATTGTGGAGTACGGCAAGTATTACCCGCTTGGAGAGCGGGGTGTCGCCGGAGAGAGGGCCAACTGCTTTACCTACGATATGGGCGGATCACTGAACGACTGGTTCAGAATCGCCAATGAAGAGACACTGCTTATTCCGCAGTGTGAAACCGTCGGCTGCCTGAATGACATTGATAATATTGTTCGCGTTGATGGCATCGCCGGCATGTTCGTCGGGCCTTATGATCTGTCCACCGCTATGGGCATCCCCGGGCAATTCGATAACCCGGATTTCCTGAAGGCAATTCAGAAAGTCGTCGATGCCTGCCACGCCGCCGGAAAGTTCTGCATAACGTATTGCGACAGCGCTCAGAAGGCAAGGCAGTATTTTGCAATGAATTTCGACAGCGCCACCATCGGACTTGACGTCTGTATTCTGGTCGACGGATACCGGCAGGTGGTCAGAGAGGCGCTGCAAGAAGCATGACCCTGTATCCGGTTGTTCACCGTCATCAACGGATTCTTTTAAGGAGACATTTTGATTACTAACGAGAATCTTGCCAGTCAGCAGCAGAGAAAACTTGCACCCGAATGGGATCCGTTACGGATTGGAACGGGATGGGAAGTTCATGAGCTGGGAATTCCCCAGATCATGATCGAAAGCACATTCGGTGATTCGCACCCCGGGAGCGGACATTTAGACAAACTTGTAGAGGCAGCCCGAAAGGGGATTCGCGACGCAGGCGGCCACGGAGCGCGTTATTTCTGCACAGATATGTGCGATGGCATCAGTCAGGGAACGGACGGCATCAATTATTCCCTCGCAAGCCGTGAGATGATCGCCAACATGATCGAAATACACGAGAAGGCGACCCCTTTTGATGCCGCGGTTTTTATCTCCAGCTGTGACAAAGGCATGCCCGGCAATATGATCGGCATGGCGCGGGTGAATATCCCCAGCATCCTGGTTACCGGCGGGACAATGAGCGCGGGGCCGGAGATGCTGACGCTGGACGAGCTGGGGCACTACAGCGCCGAGTACGAGCGCGGGCAGATTGATAGAGCGCGGCTTGACTGGGCAAAACACAACGCCTGTCCATCCTGCGGCGCATGCAGTTTTATCGGCACTGCTTCCACCATGCAGATCATGACAGAAGCCCTCGGGCTGACGCTTCCCGGGTCTGCTCTGCTGCCGGCCACAAGTCCGGACCTCATTGAATATGCTTATCAGGCTGGCCGACGCTGTGTGGAACTGGCGCGCGAGGGTCTGCGGTGCGGCGATATTGTCACCAGGAAGAGTTTCGAGAATGCGATTCTGGTACACGCGGCGATCTCCGGTTCTACCAATGCTGTCATGCACATTCCTGCAATTGCACACGAATATGGCATAGAACTGACCGGCGAGGATTTTGACCGTATTCACCGCGGAGCAAGATACCTGCTGGATGTGCGTCCGACAGGAAAGTGGCCTGCAGAAGTATTTTACTATGCAGGAGGCGTGCCGGCCATTATGGAGGAGATCCGGCCGTACCTTCATCTGGACGTCCTGACAGTCACCGGAAAGACGCTTGGAGAAAATCTTGAAGAGCTGAAACAGAATGGCTTTTATGAGAAGTGCCGGAAATGGCTGGATGATTTCAATCAGAGAAATCATGTGCATCTGACGAAGGAAGATATCATCCGTCCGTTTGACAGGCCGCTTGGCTCAAACGGCAGCATTTCCATCCTGAGAGGCAATCTTGCGCCGGACGGCGCGGTGATCAAGCACACCGCGTGTCCGGAAGAGCTGCAGAATGTTGTTCTGAAGGCAAGGCCGTTCGATTCGGAGGAAGAATGCCTTGACGCTGTTCTCCACCACAGAGTGGAAAAAGGAGATGCTGTTTTTATCCGCTATGAGGGACCCAAGGGCTCGGGCATGCCGGAAATGTTCTATACCTCACAGGCGATCAGTTCTGATCCTGAGCTTGGAAGAGCCATTGCTCTGATCACGGACGGCCGATTCTCCGGTGCATCTACAGGCCCGGTGATCGGGCATGTAAGTCCCGAAGCACAGGAGGGCGGACCAATTGCACTCGTGGAGCAGGACGATCTGATTGAGATCAATGTTCCGGAGAGAAAGCTGAATATCATTGGCGTGAAGGGTGAGAGGAAAACGCCTGCGGAGATGAAGGAGATCCTGGACGCGCGGAAAAAGAAATGGACGCCTAAGCCACTGCGCTACAAGAGCGGCGTGCTCCGGCTGTTCTCAGAACATGCAGCAAGTCCGATGGAAGGGGCATATCTGAAGTATTAACGCAGATATACTATTTCCACGGTTAAAATGATATCCTTTTCACATATTGGAATATCGCATCACGCCCGATCATTGCTTCTTTGCCTTTGCAGACTGCCTTACTCAACGCTCAATCTTCCCATGGTTTCTCGGGCTTCCCGGAGAGCGACGGATCAACGTAAGCGTATCTCTCCGGTTCTTTCCCGATTTTTCTGAAATACGCCTTGATATCTGTCTCGTGGCCGATGTCATTCGGCTCATAGATCTGTTCTTCACGAATCTCGTCGGGAAGATACTGCTGCTCCACCCAGT
>DGVL01000171.1 GCA_002394965.1 Lachnospira sp. UBA4285 | reverse complement strand
CCTGCCCGGGAATCCGTGGCTTCAGACGAGCCGCTTTGAGGATGACCGGTATCTGTGGATGAATGACGCAAAATTTGACTGATACGGCTTTATCGGAGGCTGATTACATGGCAAGAGAATTTATTGTACCCGGACAGATTGTCAACGGCAGCGGCGCGCTGGCGCTCGCGAAGACCAGGTTCCCGGGCTTCGGGAAAAAGGCGCTCATCGTGACGGACCCCGTGATGGTGAAGCTCGGGAACTGCGCGAAGGTCGAGCAGGCCCTGAAAGATGAAGGGGTTGATTATGCCGTGTTCCCGGATATCACCGGCGAGCCGACGGACACGATGATCGCGCAGGGACTCGCAAAGTACCGGGAGCAGAAGTGCGATTTCCTGATCGGCCTGGGCGGCGGAAGTCCGATGGACTCCATGAAGGCCATCGGTTCACTTGTCGAACATGGCGGCGACATCGACGACTACATGGGCAGGGTAATCGATGTGAAGATGCCGCCGCTCATCGCGATTCCGACGACAGCCGGGACCGGGTCAGAGGCAACGCAGTTCACGATCATCAATAACACGCATAAGCAGGTCAAGATGCTGCTTAAGGGAGCGTGCCTGATGTCAACCCTGGCGATCATCGACCCGCAGTTCACGATGACAGCACCGGCCGGCGTGACAGCGCACACCGGGCTTGACGCTCTGTGTCACTGCACCGAGGCATACACGTCGAGAAAAGCACAGCCGCTCTCGGACACATTCGCCCTGTCAGCGGTGAAGAGGATCTTTACGTATCTGCCGAGAGCGTATGAGAACGGAAGAGACGAGGAAGCCAGAGTTCAGATGTCCATTGCAGCGCTGGAGGCGGGCATCGCTTTCAACAACTCGTCCGTGACGCTGATTCACGGCATGAGCCGCCCGATCGGCGCGCTCTTTCACATAGCGCACGGCCTTAGCAACGCGATGCTGCTCAAGGAGTGCTTCCGGTTTGCCCTCCCGGGCGCATATGACCGGTTCGCCGTACTTGGCCGCACCATCGGCGCGGCAGGAGCGGAGGATGACGACAGGACAGCCTCTGAGAAGTTCCTCGAGGCGGTCTGCAGCATTGTAGACAGACTGAACACACCGACGCTTGAGCAGTACGGCGTGAACCGCGGGGAGTTCTTCGCGCAGATTCCGAAGATGGCGTCTGACGCGCTTGATTCCGGATCACCGCAGAACACGATGCGGGATATCACAAAAGAAGATATCGAGCAGATGTACCGCCGCCTCTGGGACTGACAGCGGCGTAAGGAGTACACATGGCACTTGTCACAATGAAAAAGCTGATGCTTGACGCGCAGGCGCAGGACCGCGGCGTCGGGGCGTTCAACGTCGGCAATATGGAAATGGTCATGGGCGTGATCCGGGCGGCGGAAGAGATGAACACGCCGGTGATCATGCAGATCGCCGAAAAGCGCATGGCGGCCTCGCCGTTTTACCTCATGGGGCCGATGATGGTGTCGGCGGCGAAGGCGGCGAAAGTCGATGTGGCTGTCAATCTCGATCACGGGCTGACCATCGGGGTCGTGCAGGAAGCACTGGACTACGGGTTCACCTCGGTCATGTTCGACAGCTCGGTATATCCGCTTGCGGAAAATATCCGCAGAACGAAGGAAGTCGTCCGGCTGGCAGCCGGATACGGCGCGACAGTCGAGGCAGAGCTGGGGCTTGTCGGGGGTGCAGAAGGCGGCGAGGAGCACGAGATCCGTTATACCGACCCGGAGATCGCAGAGCGGTTCGTACAGGAGACCGGGATTGACTGTCTTGCCGTCGCCATCGGCAATGCGCACGGAAATTACCCGTCGGCGCCGCATCTGGCGTTTGATGTGCTGGAGGAAATCCATCGCCGTACCGGCAGTCTTCCTCTGGTTCTGCACGGCGGAAGCGGCATCAGCGACGCGGATTTCCAGAGGGCGATCGGCTGCGGCATCCGCAAGATAAATATCGCGACAGCAAGCTTCAATCATCTGACCGCGTCAGCTGAAAAGTATCTGCGCTCAGACGGCGCCCACAATTACTTCGGCCTGAGTGAGGCGGAGGTCTGCGGCGTCTACGAGAACGTCATGCATCACATCCGCGTTTTTAACTGCGAGAAGACACAACCGGTATAAATACTGCCTGCAGGATGACAGGGCAGAAAAGAGAACCGCGCCGCGAATATGCGGCGCGGTTCTTTTTATGGCAGATGCAGGCCAGACCGCCGAGGGCAAACTGTTATTTCCGACCGCTTTGCCGTATAATACAGGCAGGATTGCAAACAGGAAGTGCGTCATGCAGGAAAGGAAGTTCTATGAAACCAGCACTTGTAGTATATTTCAGCGTTGACGGAACTACGGAAAAGGCAGGAAAGAGAATAGCAGGACTCTGCGGCGCGGAGGATTTCCGGATTGAGCCTGACAAGGCGTATTCCAGGGAAGATCTGGACTGGACGGCCGCGGAGGCGCGCTGCAACATCGAGATGGAGGATGAGGGAAGCCGTCCGGCGATCAAAGGAAAGCTGCCGTATGTTGAAGGCTATGGCACGATTATCGTCGGATATCCGATCTGGTGGGGCAAGGCACCCAGAATCATTGATACATTCCTGGACAGCTTTGACACATCGGGCCACCTGATCCTGCCATTCGCCACGTCGGGCGGAGCAGACGTTTCGCAGAGTGTTGACGAACTTCGCAGACTGTATCCGGACGCAAAGATCGGATCGGGTCTGCGGATCCGGGAGAACACGACGGATGAAGAGATCCGGAAGTGGCTGGCACAGTAATCGGGATCGTACGGGAAAGTATCATGGCAGATCGCATATTTGACTTCAGCAGCGGCGGCGTGCCGGCTGAACAGGAAAAAGCAAGGCGGCAGGAGATTGCCGCGAAGATCACATACACGGAATTCGAGGCGGACAATCAGACCTGTGACTGCGAGCACCCGATTCTGGTGATCGCACAGCGGGCGGGGGCTCTGGAACATCATGTGACGGGGCTGTTCACGGAGCCTGACAAGGGCAGTGGGTTCGGTTACGGCCGGCCGGACAACCATCGGGTGGAAGATATCCTGAAGATCGATTCCCGGTTCACACGGCTCATCGGATGGCTGGGCAGATCGCAGATCCTGGTGCGGCTGACGGGACAACCCACGCCGCAGGGGTATGCGGTCTACAAGATCCGCGAGGTGGATTCCGGCGGCGTCGCCAAGCTGTCTGCGGAGGACGGCTTTCTGCAGTATGTGATCCGAAGGCTCCTTGAGAGCAAACCT
Organism: Lachnospira sp. UBA4285; assembly: GCA_002394965.1. GTDB lineage: Bacteria > Bacillota > Clostridia > Lachnospirales > Lachnospiraceae > UBA4285. The sequence continues at coordinate 31,954 of DGVL01000171.1, read as the reverse complement.
CCTGTGCGCGAGGTGGCGGATTCAGACATCGAAGAGGAAGACAGCGACGAGATGAAGCTGACGAGTCTTCAGACGATCTCGGACTACCTCACCTGCGCCGGCGAGACACTGCCGCTTAACATCCGGAAATGGGCCAAACGCAATCTGGCGGTAGCCCGTTCCCGGGAGGTCGGCCCGGATGAGAGGCGTCATGCCCTCAGGGCGCTGTCGATCATGCTCAATATCCGCTGGAAGGATTCGTACTTCGGGTCGATCGATCCGAAGCGGGCCAGACAGATTCTGGACGAGGAACTGTTCGGCCTTGAGAACGTGAAGCAGAGAGTCATAGAGACGATCATCCAGATCAACCGGACGCACACACTTCCGGCGTACGGACTGCTTCTGGTCGGTCCGGCCGGCACCGGAAAATCACAGATCGCATACGCTGTGGCACGGATTCTGCAGCTGCCGTGGACGAGTCTTGATATGAGCTCCATTCATGACGCGGAGCAGCTCACCGGAAGCTCGAGAGTGTATGCAAATGCCAAGCCGGGCTCCATCATGGAGGCATTTTATCAGGCCGGGGAGAGTAATCTGGTATTTATCATCAACGAGCTTGACAAGGCAGACTCAAAGACATCGCAGGGCAATCCGGCGGATGCGCTTTTGACGCTCCTTGACAACCTCGGCTTTACCGACAACTACATGGAGTGCACGGTGCCGACGACCGGTGTGTATCCGATCGCGACAGCCAACGACCGCAGCCGTATCAGTGACCCGCTGATGACGCGCTTCGCTGTGATCGACATTCCGGACTATTCGCCGGAGGAGAAAAAGACGATCTTTCAGAAGTTTTCTCTGCCGAAGGTCCTGCGCCGGATGGGAATGCGGCCGGAGGAATGCGTGGTGAGTGATGACGGCGCACAGGCGGTTGTGGAGCATTACATCGATCTGCCGGGGGTGCGGGACCTGGAGCAGGCGGCCGAGCATCTGGCGGCGCATGCGCTTCTGGAGATTGAAGAGAACAAGAAAACATTCGTGCGCTACGACGCCGATGCGGTAAGACAGATTCTGGAGTAATGGTGAGGACAGCAGACGTATGATTCGGGACATCACGGAATTCGGGGCGGCTGGCGACGGCAGCACAAAGAACACTGTGGCAATTCAGAAGGCGATAGACGCTGTGGCAGAAGCCGGGGGCGGAACCGTCAATATTCCGGCCGGCACCTTTCTTTCCGGCTCCCTGCGGCTTCGCTCGCACATCGAGCTGCACCTCAGCACCGGTGCGCGGCTTGTATCCAGTCTTGATCCGGACGACATCATCGATTTCATGAAGGATTTTGACGACGATAACGCGGACACCGGCTGGGAGGGCGGCGTATTTCTGTTTGCAAGGCACGAGGAGGACATCACCATCTCCGGAAACGGCACCATCGACGGACAGGGAAGACTGGCATTCTGGGACGACGACGCGGACGGCGGGCTTCACGAGTGCCCTCTGGCAGTGCGGGGATTCCGGCCGAGAATGAGTTTCCTGGAGGATGTGCGCAGACTGACGGTGCGGGATGTGACCTTTGAGGACTCGGCGTACTGGACGCTTCATATGGCGGGCTGTCAGGATGTTCTGATCGAGAACATACGCATCCTGAACAATGAGCGCGGAGCCAACAACGACGGCATTGATCCGGACTGCTGCCGGAATGTCGTGATCCGCGGCTGCATCATCCGGACAGGGGATGACTGTGTCGTTGTGAAGACGACGGCGCCTATGACAAGAAAATACGGCGGGACAGAAAATATCGTGATCAGCGGCTGTACGATGCGCTCGCGCTCCTGCGCGCTCAAGATCGGGACGGAGACCTGGGGCGATATACATCACGTTGTTTTTTCGGACTGTGTGCTCTCGGACTGCACGAGGGGGTTCGGAATCATAAGCCGCGACGGCGGAGCGATTCATGATATCCTGATCCACCACGTGACCGGCAACACCAGGCGTTATTCGGACTGCACGTCGCGTGACACAGGTGTGCACGTGTGGTGGGGCAAGGGTGACCCGCTGTTTATCTCTGCGACGCGGCGCGCCGGCACAGACCGGATTCCCGGAAAGATCAGCCGGGTGTTCATCGATCATCTGTACATGGACGGAGAGGGGGCTTCTCTCATAGCAGGAGAAGATGAGTCGCCGGTGCAGGATGTTCATCTCTCGGATGTGGTCCTCAGAATGAAGCGCCAGAGCAGTCACATACCGGATGTGTTTGACGAGATGCCCTCGGCAAGAGGCGTTTACCGTCACGAGATGGCGGTTCTCTACACTCGCTGTGCCCGGAATTGCACGTTTGCGGGGCAGCTTGAGATTGACGGGAGCATGAAGCAGTTTTGCAAAAGCAAGAGAATCGACGAGTGAATAAGCTTTAAACGGAGAGGAGATGCACATCATGCGAGATGTGTTTACATTTTTTGAACCGACCCATGTTCTGTTCGGGTGTGGGGTTCTTGGCGATCTGCACAAACAGAAGATGCCGGGTGAGAAGGCGCTGCTGGTGACAAGCGGCGGCCGGTCAGTTATCACGAACGGATATCTTGACCGTACCGAAAAGGAGCTTGCGGCAGCCGGCGTGAAGTTCGTGCTCTTCAACAAGGTTGAGGCAAACCCGGTGAAGTCCACGGTGGAGGAAGGCGCGAAACTGGCCAGGGAGAACAACTGTGACTTTGTGGTTGCGCTGGGCGGCGGATCGGTTCTTGATGCCGGCAAGATCATGGCGATGTTTGCCCCGCAGCCATCCGATGATCTGTGGGACTACGCAGGCGGGATGACCGGTCTGAACCGGAATCCGGAAAGAGAACCGCTGCCGTGGATCGCGATTCCGACGACGGCGGGGACCGGATCGGAGGCCGATGCCAATGGCGTCGTCACGAACCCGCAGACAAATGAGAAGATCGGCCTTGGCCGCATGGACAGTCTCTTTGCGAAGATTGCCGTGGTCGATCCGGAACTCACCGTGTCTGTGCCGCCCCGCTTCACGGCATATCAGGGCTTCGACGCGCTGTTTCACAGCCTGGAGTGCCATCTGTCGGTGAACGCCTGTGCTTTCAGTGACATGGTGACCAGAACGGCGATCGAGAATGTGGGAAAATATCTGGCCAGAGCCGTTCGTGACGGGAGTGACATGGAGGCGAGGACCGGAATGAGCTTTGCCAGTATGCTCGGCGGCTATGCCATGATCAGCAGCTCCTGCATCGGCGAACATGCACTGGAGCACGCCATGAGCGCATACTACCCGGCGCTTCCGCACGGTGCCGGCCTGATCATGATCTCTATGGCGTATTATCGTCATTTTGTCAGTCTTCACTGCGCGGACGAGACTTTCGTCGACATGGCGAAGTACCTCGGGAAAGCAGATGCCGATGAGCCGGAAGATTTTCTGGAAGCACTGCTGTCTCTTCAGAAAGCTTGCGGCGTGGACAGCCTGAAGATGTCCGACTATGGGATTCGAAAGGAAGATGCGGAGAAGATGGCAGACAATGCCATCGCGACAACCCAGAGACTTTTGAAGTTCGACCCCGTGCCGCTCACGAGGGACGAGTGCATCAGGATCTACGAGGATTCCTGGAAATAACACACAACCAAACAGCCGCCGGAATCAGATATACTGATGCCGGCGGCTGTTTTTATGGCAGGTACGCTTTTGTTCAGAGATTAGCCCGGATCTCTTCGATCAGTTTCTGATATTCTGCGTCGCTGAGCTCAACCTTGTGAGGATTCATGGCGAAGACATCTCCCCACTCGGCTTCACCTGCGTACTTCGGAACGAGGTGTACGTGCAGATGGTGCATGGTGTCCCCGTATGCTCCGAAGTTGATCTTGTCCGGGTGAAATGTCTTGTGAAGGCACTCTGCGGCGCGATTGATGTCCTCCATGAACTGGGCGCGCTCTTCTCTTGTGAGCTGGGTGATGTCGTCGACGTGCTTTTTGCAGGCGACGATCACGCGGCCTCTGTGAGTCTGTTCTTTGAACAGAATGAGCTTGGACATCGGCATCTCACAGATCTTGATTCCGAACGCAGCGAGCTTTTCGCCTTCCGCACAGTAAGCGCAGTTTTCATCAAACATAAGTATTGACCTCCGATTTGAAATTACCATAAGTATACACCGGCAGCGCTGATTTGGAAAACAGATTGCCTTACAAGTTGCAAAGTAAACGTGGTATTATGAAACCGAGAATATGAAGATGGATTGAAAAAGGGGACTTTACGATGGCCAGAAAGTCAAATGCGCAGACAATCACGCAGGAAGAGATGCGGCAGTTCGTGCGGCTTGAGAAGCCGCTGTCGCAGATTATCAGCACCAAACACAAGCCGGACAGAATCGTTGTGGAAGACGGATACAACTTTACACTGAAAGATGTGGAGGCGCTGCTTGCCAATCTGGCTGCCGGCGGCATGACGGTCGATGCATTTGAGAACGGCTGGGCAAAACCGCTGAGGAAACTCTTTAATGATTCTACCGACTACACGGTGTACACGACAGGAAGCCCTGACAAGACATCGCTTCCGGACACGGAAGACAGGGTCGTTGAGATCATTCTGGAACGTCTGGACAATATGTGGGTTGAGTGCGAGGACGAGAGCAGAACCGTCGCGAGTCAGGCCGATATCCGTTCCCTGCAGAATCTGATCTCTATGTACAAGGCCAATGCAAAGAAAACAGCGCTCGAGCGGGAATACCCGGACAGTATCAAGCTGCAGTTCATTCGCAGCTGCGCAAGTGCGCAGGCGATGAAAAGCCTGGATGAGACGGGCAGGAAGCTTTTTGCGCGCTTCGCCCGTGAACTCGCAAAGAAAAATGTGCCGGATGCACTGGAGACAGAAGCTTCCGGAAGCTATGGCGGAAATGCGGTGTTTGCATGTGACTGGAAGCTGGCAGCAGAAGACCTTGAGCGCCTGACGCAGCTTCAGCCCGGCAACAACAGAGCCGCTGACATGCTCGGATATATCTATTACTACGGCCGGATTTCGGACGGAAAGCCGGATTATCAGAAGGCGTTCTATTACTTCACGATCGCAGCAGCCGGCGGTGACATGGAGGCAGAGTACAAACTCGCAGACTGCTTTCACAAGGGCAACGGCGTAGCCGCTAACGACGACACGGCTTTCCGCCTGAATGACCGGGCATATGAGACGACATTTGAGCAGTTCACGAAGGGCGACACGGACTGTCCTTTTGCTGACGCAGCCAGAAGAAAGGGAAACTGCTACCTTCGCGGCATCGGCGTCAAGGCCGATGTGCTTGAGGCGTACCGCCACTATATGATGGCAGATCTTGCCATCCGGATGCGCGTCGAGAACGGCGCCCACTACGGCGATGACTCGGTCCAGGCAAAGATTGTGAACGCGCTGTCGGAGTCAAAAGATATTCTGATTAAGTCGGGCACATTTACCGAGAAGGATTTTGCAAAAAAGCGCCTGAAGTGCACCTATCCGCTTGGAATTCACGAGGCGCTGAAGGACGGATACGCGTGTGAGATAAAGGTGGACCGCAAGGATTCCGGGAAGGTACTGAACATGACCCTTCACCGCGTGCGGAAACACAATGACAGAACACCGGCGAAGATCCTTCTTGCCGTCCCGCAGTTCGGCGCGTGCTTTCTGACGGACGTGCTGGAATGGCGGCTCAAGAACTGCGAGAAATGTGACATCACAGGTGGAAAGGATAAGTTCCGGTTCAACGCCTGGGAATTTGACGCCGTTCATGGCCGCGTGTGGTTCTTCTATGACGACCGCATGACCGCGTCCATTACGGGCGGCACATATATCGTGAAAAATCCGGAAGCTGAAGAAGGAGGGCTTTTCAGCTGACGAAAATAAAAAGGGGGGTGTACAGATGCCCAAAGAAGTAAACCCCAGGATCCATGTAAATGAACGTGATTTTCCACAGACTGATTTTGTGGAAAAGGATCCTGAGAAACGGGAGCTCGTGCGGAAACTGGCCGTTATGATCACAGACAGCATACCGCGCAAATTGCCGGGCGGCATGCACGAAAACCACATGGATTTCTGGATTCTCGACCGTCTGCTGACGAAGGATGAAGTGAAGTTCATGCTGAGTTTCCGGAAGCGCCGCGTCGGCCTGACCACACTGGAACTCTCGGTGCGCAACCACATGACGGTGGAAGAGACGCAGAAGGTGATCGACCGCCTGATCGGGATTGGAATTGTCGAGCAGAACCGCGACAACGCGGACCATCACATCCAGTATCTGATTCCGAAGTGGGTAGTCGGCTCCGGTGAGTACATGGTGGAGCACCCGACGCTGATGGATGAACATCCGGAACTTGCGACGATGTTCAATCTTGCGCCGCAGGAGCCGCTGGAGCTTGCCGCGAAGCTTGTGCCGCCGGGCGGCGCCGGTATTGGCATGCACGTGATTCCGGTCGAGAAGGCAATCGAGGCACAGAGTCAGTCGGTGAGTGTGGAGCATCTGTCGCACTGGCTGAAGAAATATGACAAGTTCTGCAAGATGATCTGCGCGTGCCGGAAGTCTCAGAGACAGAGAGGCGAGGGCGTCGGGGACATCGAAGGCTACATGTGTATCGGTGTCGGCGATATCGCGGAATTCCTGGTTGAGACCGGCAAGGACGCGAAGTACATAACGCGGGATGAAGCGATGGACATCATCATGCGCGCCGAGCGGAAGGGGTATGTCCATCAGATCACCAATCTGGACGGCCCGAACAGGATCGTTGGGATCTGCAACTGCTCACCGGGCAGCTGCTATGCCTTGCGCACGTCCCAGCTCTTCAACACGCCGAATATGTCACGTTCTGCCTACCGCGCGCATGTGGACCCTGAGAAATGCGTCGCCTGCGGCAAATGTGTCGAAGTGTGCCCGGCGGGTGCGGCGCGCCTCGGGCAGAAGCTCTGCCGCAAAGACGGCAGCCGGGTGAAATACCCGATGCACGAGCTGCCGGATGATATGCCCTGGGGCGAGGACCGCTGGGACCCGGATTACAGAGACCACAACAAGATCAACTGCTATGACACCGGAACATCGCCTTGCAAGACGGCCTGCCCGGCTCACCTGGCCGTTCAGGGATACATTCAGATGGCCTCGGAAGGCAGATATGACGAAGCGCTCGCGCTTATCCGCGAGGACAACCCTTTCCCGGCTGTCTGCGGTGCGATCTGCAACAGAAGATGCGAGGATCGATGCACGAGGGGCAGCGTCGACGCGCCGCTTGCCATCGATGAGATCAAGAAGTTTCTTGCCAGAAGAGAGCTCTCCGGGGAGTATTCGTACCTCCCGCCATGCGAGAATCAGGACGGAAAGCAGTGGTCGGAATATCCGGTGGCTGTCATCGGAGGCGGTCCGGCCGGTCTGACAGCCGCGTATTATCTCAGGCAGGAAGGATACCCGGTCACCGTGTTTGAAAAAGAGCAGCGTCCGGGTGGAATGCTCATGAACGGCATACCGGACTTCCGGCTGGAGAAGGATGTCGTATCTGCGGAGATTGACATCATCCGGCGCATGGGTGTGACGATCCGCTGCGGCGTTGAGGTCGGAAAGGACATCACGATCGACGCGCTGAGGCAGCAGGGCTTCAAGGCATTCTTCATCGCGATCGGTCTGCAGGGCGGACGCATGACGGGCGTTCCGGGAGAGGATGCCTGCGGTGTGGCGTCCGGCGTGGAATTCCTGCGCCGCGTGACACAGAAAAAAGATGAGACACTTGAGGGCGACGTTGTCGTCGTGGGCGGCGGCAATGTTGCAGCGGATGTTGCCAGAACGGCTGTGCGGCTGACCGGCGGCAAGGTCACCATGATCTGTCTGGAGCAGCGGGATCAGATGCCCGCGGCGGCGGACGAGGTGGCAGAATGCGAGAAAGAGGGCATTGCCGTCAGAAACGGCTGGGGACCGAAGGAGATCCTCACCGTGACGGATGCAGACGGAAAGAGATGTGTAAAAGGTGTTGTCTTCAGGAGATGCACGTCGCTGACGGATGACGGGGGAAGATTTGATCCGAAGTACGACGATAATGATACCATCACTGTCCCCTGCAGCCAGGTGCTGATGGCTATCGGACAGAGCGCGGAGTGGGGCGGACTGCTTGCTGGCAGCCGGGTGAAACTGCGCCGGAACGGAACCGCCGAGGCGGACCCGCTGACCCTGCAGACGGCCGAGCCGGATATATTCGTGGGCGGCGACATATTCCACGGGGCGAGATTCGCAATCGATGCGATCGCGGACGGGCGCGAGGGGATGGTGTCCATCAACCGCTTCGTTCATCCGGGACAGTCGCTTACGATCGGACGTGACCGCAGAGAGTTCATTGAGTTGAATAAAGATGACATCCGCATCGAGGCGTATGACAATTCACCGCGCCAGGTGCCGGGTATGAAGCCGGGCGGCGCGGCTGAGAGCTTCCGTGATCTGCGGCTGCCGTTCACGGAGGAACAGGTGAAGACGGAGGCAAAGCGGTGCCTGCACTGCGGCGCCACCTGGGTAGACCTGAACCAGTGCATCGGCTGCGGCCTGTGCACGACGCGCTGCCGGTTCGACGCGATTCATCTGACCCGCGATATCCCGGAGGCAAGCCGTATGCACACAGCCGAGGAGATGATGAAGTGCGTCGCGCCATATGCGGCGAAACGCAGCTTCAGGATCATGAAATACAAAGCGACCGGAAAGCACGAGTATCCGACGGAACAGTCGTAAGACGCGCACGTTTCCGCCTGTAAAAGACTCCGACAGATCACCGTCCCAGCATCGCGAGGACCTTCTGCCGGAGTTCTTTTGCGGCCGCTTCTGGATCTTTTTTTGCAAAAATCGCGCTGATGACCGAGATGCCGGCAATGCCGGTTCCGGACAGCTGCCCGACATTGTCAGCGGTGATGCCGCCGATGGCGATGACGGGAATGGAAACCGCATCGCAGATGGCCTTCAGGGTGTCCTTTGAGATGGTCGTTGCGTCTGACTTGGACCCGGTTGTAAAGACAGCTCCGACGCCGAGATAGTCAGCGCCCATCTTCTCGGCTTCGACAGCCTGGCTCACAGTCTGCGCGGAGACGCCCAGTATCTTGTCGGGGCCAAGAAGCGCGCGGACGTCTCCGGCCTGCATGTCGGACTGGCCGACGTGCACACCGTCAGCGTCCAGTTCCTTAGCCAGCCGGACGTTGTCATCCAGCACAAACGGGACGTGATACCGGGCACACAGCGCCTTCAGCAGGAGCGCCTCTTCCCGGAAGTGTGTCTCGTCCAGATCTTTTTCCCGCAGCTGCAGGAATGTGGAGCCTCCTCTGAGGGCATCTTCTGCCACGCTGGCAAGTGTGCGCCCGTTCAGCCACCTTCGGTCGGTGATTGCGTATAAGAGCAGGCTTTCGGCTGTGCAGTTTGTTTTTCTGTAAGTTTTATTCATGACTCATACTCCTGACGTTTTTCCTCTTATCTTACTACAGAAAACAGCCGTTCGGGAGTATAATATATAACAGCCTGCTTTGAAGAAGGATGAGGATAAATGGCACTGAATCAATATTCACGTACAGCTCTCGTGATGGGGGATGAGAACCTCGAAAAGCTGCGCCGCACCAGAGTGGCGGTTTTCGGAATTGGCGGAGTCGGCGGATATGTCGTCGAGGCGCTGGCAAGAAGCGGTGTGGGGACGCTGGATCTGATCGATGACGACAGGATCTGTCTGACCAATCTGAACCGCCAGCTTCTGGCGACAAGAAGCAGCATCGGTCAGTATAAGGTGGATGCCGCACAAAAGCGGGTTCACGATATCGATCCGGCGATCGAAGTCAACACATACAAGTGTTTCTATCTTCCACAGGAGCGGGACAGATTTGACTTTTCGCAGTGGGATTACGTCGTTGACGCCGTTGATACGGTCACGGCTAAACTGGACATCATCTCGGAGGCGCTCCGCAATCATGTCCCGGTGATAAGCGTCATGGGATGCGGAAACCGGATTGACCCGACAAAGCTTGCCATAACGGATCTTTACAGAACCGTGAACGATCCGCTCGCCAAAGTCATGCGACGCGAATGCAGGAAGCGCGGGATAAAGAAGCTTACCGTCGTATATTCCACGGAGCCGGCCATCCGCCCGCTGGATGACGAGAACAATTCCTGCGCCGTGCACTGCATCTGCCCGCCGGGGACAAAGCGCAAGTGCACACAGAGGAGAGATATACCGGGTTCGACCGCATTTGTCCCGTCGACGGCGGGAATCCTCACGGCGTCAAAGATCGTGCGGGATCTGACCGGGTTTGACGGGTCGAATCGGACCAAGTCGGCTATCAAAAACCGGCAGATGAAACAGGAGAAAGCATAATGGAAAAATCAAAAGTGTACTTCACGGATTTCCGGACGAGGGTCGGCGTGAGTCTGACGGACAAGCTGCAGAAGCTGATCCGCAGAGCCGGGATCGGTACCATCGACATGGACGGCAAGTTCGTGGCAATCAAGATGCATTTCGGCGAGATGGGGAATCTTGCTTTTCTGCGCCCGAATTACGCGAAGGCGGTGGCGGACGTGGTGAAAGAGCAGGGCGGCAGGCCGTTTCTGACAGACTGCAACACGCTGTATCCGGGATACCGCAAGAACGCGCTGGATCACCTGTACTGCGCCGAGGTCAACGGATTTAACTACATGACGACCGGCTGCCAGATTATTATCGGCGATGGGCTGCGCGGGACCGATGACGTCGCGGTCCCGGTTAAAAATGGCACGATATTCAGGGAAGCACTCATCGGCCGGGAGATCATGGACGCGGATGTCTTCATCAGTCTGACGCACTTCAAGGGCCATGAGGCCACGGGCTTCGGCGGCGCCCTGAAGAACATCGGCATGGGCTGCGGCTCCCGCGCCGGAAAGATGCAGCAGCACAACTCCGGAAAGCCGCATGTCATCGCTGATAAGTGCCGGACCTGCCGGCGGTGCGCCTCGGAGTGTGGAAGCGACGCCATCAGCTATGAGACCGGTAAGGCTGTGATCCACGAGGATCTCTGCAAGGGATGCGGCCGCTGCATCGGCGCCTGCGCCTTTGACGCGATCGAGAACACCAATGAAAACGCCAATGAGATCCTGGGAGAGAAGATCGCGGAGTATTCGGCAGCCGTATGCGCGGATCGCCCGTGCTTCCACATCAGTCTGGTCCAGGACATCTCGCCTAACTGCGACTGCCACGGGGAAAATGACGCGCCGATCCTGCCGGATGTCGGGATGTTTGCATCGTTTGATCCGGTCGCGCTGGATCAGGCGTGTGCAGATGCCTGCCTCGCGTCCCTGCCACTTCCCAACAGTCAGCTCTCCGACAACCTGATCAAGCCGGGCTGGCACAACTATCACGATAATTTCCGGGATTCCAACCCGAATATCCGCTGGAAAGAAACGCTGCAGCACGCAGAGGAGATCGGTCTGGGCACCCGGGAGTATGAGCTCGTCCGGATGAAATGAAGCGCATGCTGATTCGGGCTGAGATTCATATTTTCGGGATCGTGCAGGGCGTGGGATTCCGCCCGTTTGCTGCCCGGCTGGCGGGGGAGTTTTCTCTTTCCGGACACGTCTTGAACCGCGGAACCTTCGTCGAGATCATCGTCGAAGGGGATGATGAATCGGTTGAAGGCTATATCCGCTCGCTGAAAGAAAAGGCACCGCAGCGCGCCGTGATCCTGAAACTTGATGCAAAACGGACGAGAATTCCTGCCCTCTCCTGCAGCCGCTTCACCATAGAAGAGAGCAGACTGGAAGAGGGGGCAGCCTTCATTCCGCCGGATATTGCCATCTGCGATACCTGCAGCCGTGAGTTGTTTGATCCGGGCAACCGCCGCTATCTGCACCCTTTTATCAACTGCACACAGTGCGGCCCGCGGCTCACGATCATGGACGGACTGCCGTATGACCGCGGGCGCACTTCCATGAAGATTTTTCCCATGTGCCCGGAGTGCCGGAAGGAATACAAAGATCCGGTTTCCCGCCGGTATGATGCACAGCCTGTGTGCTGCAATCACTGTGGTCCGGAGGTGTTCCTTCTGGACGATGAGAAGGTGCGGGCAGGCGAAGCCATAACGCGGGTCCGGCAGACGATCATGGACGGCGGGATCGCCGCCGTGAAGGGAATCGGCGGTTTTCATCTTGTCTGCAATGCGGCCGATGCGGCGGCGGTGGACAGACTCAGGAAGCGCAAGAACCGGATGCGCAAGCCCTTTGCCGTTATGGCGGCTGACCCTGACACGGCGGCGCGGGAGTGCTCGTTTGATGAAGAACAGAGAATGATTCTTACAGGGCATCAGAAGCCGATCCTTTTGTTGAAGAAGAAAGCCGGAGAACGCGCAGAAGCGGCTCCGAAAGTTGCGGAAAATGTCGCGCCTGACAATCCGTTCCTGGGCATCATGCTGCCGTATGCGCCGGTGCAGCTTCTGCTCTTTCGCTACCCGGACAGAGTCGTGATGAGTGATATCCTGGTGATGACAAGCGCGAATGATTCCGGCGCGCCGATCTGCCGCACGGACGCGGAGGCCAGAGAAGAGCTCTCCGGCATTGCGGACGTGATCCTCACGAATAACCGTCCGATTCTGATCCGCTCGGATGATTCCGTCATGGAATTTTGCTGTGGCGAGCCGTGTATGGTGCGCCGGTCGCGCGGCTTTGCGCCGCTGCCATTGCTGGTGGATGTGCCGGCAGGACAGGAGGCGTTTCACGGGACTGTCTTTGCTGCGGGCGGTGAGCTCAAGAATGTATTCACCATCGGAATAAATGGACTGTTTTACCCATCTCCGTATGTAGGCGACCTTCAGGATGAGAGGACTCTGGCGGCTCTGGAGCAGTCATCCTCGCGCATGGAGGAGATGCTCGGGGCCAGGCCGGATGTGGTAGCCTGTGATATGCATCCCGGATATGAGTCGGTGGCATTCGCGCGGCAAAAGGCAGAGGCGCTGGGAGTTCCGCTGGTCATGGTACAGCATCACTACGCCCATGTGCTCTCCTGCATGGCGGAGAACAATCACCCGGATCCGGTGCTGGGCGTCGTGTTTGACGGCACGGGGTATGGGACGGACGGCACCGTGTGGGGCGGAGAGATCCTGCGGTGTGATTATGACGGGTTTGTGCGGATGGCAAGCATTGCCCCATTTCGGATGTCCGGTGCCAACATGGCGGCAAGGGAGGGATGGCGCTGCGCCGTCTCCATGCTGCTGGATGAGACAGGACTTGAGAAGGCTGCCCGGATTTCCGGAGAGCTCTCGCTCGCACAGCCTAAGACTGTCCGGATCCTTGACCGTATGCGGAAAAGCGGTGTCAACACGGTCGTCTCGACCAGTGCCGGGCGGCTTTTTGATGCGGTGTCCGCCGTGCTTTCTGTGCGGCGGGAGTCCTCGTTTGAGGGCGAGGCGGCGTCAGCTCTGGAATTCGCCGCGATGGAATATGAAGAGAAGGTGCGGGAAAGCGAAAGACAGGCGCAGCTTCAGGCATTTCTTCTGAAGATGCGGGAAAGAAGTGACGAATCCGGGATGACAGGCGGCCTGCCAGATGCGGCGGAGGGTACACCTGACCGCCGTATCATCCCGACGGACCGGCTGTTCCGGGAGATTGTGCAAGAGAGACTCAGGCAGCTTCGCGCCGGTTCGGCGGGAGAAGAAGAGACGGAATGTCTGGCCTGGCTGTTTCACGCGGCGCTGGCCCGGATCACGGCAGAAGAAGTGCTGCAAGAAGCGCAGGAAACCGGTATCCGATCGGTGGCACTCTCCGGCGGGAGCTTTCAGAATACACTTCTGACCCGGATCCTGGAGAACCGTCTGGTTTCTGCAGATCTGACCGTGCTGCGCCACCATCTGATTCCGCCTAATGACGGCGGAATTTCACTTGGTCAGGCGATTGCCGCTGCGCAAAAAATGAGTAAAGAGAGTATAATGCGTTAAGGTACGTTGTAGCGAACTGACTTAAGCGACGAAGGGAGACTTTTTATGAAGATTTGCCGGGAAGTCACTGCCGTGACAGAAAAGGACAATTACTTTTCTGTGCAGACCAATGCCGTTGAGATCCGGATCTGGTTCCTGACAGACGATATTGTGCGCCTGAGAGCCGGTTTTACGGGAGAGTGGGACGAAGCTTCCTACAGCCTGGTGCTCACTGCCTGGGATTCCCGCACAGATGCGTTGTTCAGGAATGAGAGAAGAAAAGTGAAGGTTGCGGAGAGTCATCTCACGGACGGCGCTGACACAGCGGTTATCCGCGGGAAGAAGCTCACGGTCCAGATACAGAAGAAGCCATTTCTCATTCGGATTCTGGATGAGAAGGGCAATGTTCTGCACGAGGACATTCCGGACCTGGCGTGCCGGGAGGATAGCAACGGCCGGAGATTCCACACCAGCTGGCTCGGCGATGATGACTGCTACTATGGATTCGGCGAGAAGTCCGGCAGAATCAACAAGGCACAGAAGGTGATGAATATGGCGCCGGGCGACTCCATGGGATACAATCCGAAGGAGACCGATTCGCTGTACAAGCACATCCCGTTCTATATCCGTCTGGCGGCGTCCACAAAGCAGGCAACCGGATATTTCTACCACAACACGGCGGAATGCTATTTCAACATGGGCCGGGAGAGGCGCAATTACTGGCATCATTATTCGACCTACTGCACGGATGCCGGTGACGTCGACCTGTTCTTCATCGCCGGACCTTCGATCCGGGATGTCGTCAGCCGTTACACAGATCTTACCGGCAAGTCAATGCTCCTGCCGAAGGGTGGTCTGGGGTATCTGGGGTCTTCCATGTATTACTCGGAGCTGCCGAAGGACGCAGACGACGCGATCACGGAGTTTGTGGATACCGCGAAGCAGGAGGATATTCCAATTGACGGGTTCCAGCTATCATCCGGGTACTGCGCGATTGAAACCCGGGAAGGCGTAAAGAGATGCTGCTTCACATGGAATCACGAGCGCTTCAAGGACCCGGCGGCGTGGTTTGCGGGCATGAAGGAACGCGGCATTCTGGTATCGCCGAACATAAAGCCTGGCATGCTGCTGGTTCACCCGCTCCTGAAAGAAATGGAAGAAAAGGACATGATGGTGAAGGCGTCCGATTCGGAAGAAGCGGGTGTCGGCACCTGGTGGGGCGGCCCGGGAGAGTTCGTCGATTTCACCAAAGCTTCTTCCAGAGAGAACTGGAAGCGCTATATCCGGGACAGTCTTCTCAAGTACGGCTGCCGCTCGATCTGGAATGACAACTGCGAGTATGACAGCATGGTGGACAAGGACTGCCGCGTATCGTTTGAGGGAAAGGGCGCCACGATCGGCGAGCTCAAGCCTGTCATGAGCAATCTCATGTGCCGGCTGTCCGATGATGCGATCGAGGAGTACACAGAAGGGAAAGAGCGCCCGTTCTCTGTCTGCCGCTCCGGCCACGCCGGCATCCAGCGCTACGCACAGGTCTGGGCCGGCGACAACTTCACCTCCTGGGATACACTGAAGTACAATATCGCTACAATCCTCGGCATGGGGCTTTCCGGTGTCGCAAATCACGGGTGCGATGTCGGCGGTTTCTACGGGCCGGCTCCGGACGAAGAGCTGTTTGTGCGCTGGGTTCAGATGGGTGCATTTATGCCGCGCTTCTCCATTCACTCCACGAACACCGATAATACGGTCACCGAGCCGTGGATGTACTCCGGCAGCAAGGATCTGATCCGGAAAGCAATTCACTTCCGGTATCAGATGAGCCCGTATCTGTACTCGCTGGAAAACCGTGCGCACGAGACGGGCCTTCCGATCATGGAGCCTCTTTTCCTGGCGTTCCAGAATGACCCGAAGACGTGGAACGAAGGCGAGACCTTCCTGTGGGGCGACGGACTCCTTGCAGCACCGGTGGTCGATCCGGGAGCTGTCACAAAGAAAGTCTATCTCCCGCAGGGCAGCATGTACTATGATTTCTATACCCGCCGCCCCTATGAAGGAGGACAGGAGATCGAAGTTCCGGTCGATATGAGCAGTGTTCCGCTGTTCCTGACGAGCGGTGCCATCGTGCCCTTTGCTCTGAATCCGATCCGCAGTCTCGCAAAGGATCCGGTGAAAGATCTCGGAATCCTCATCGCTGCGGACCGCGACAGCTGCTTCGTCCTTTACGATGACGACGGCGTGAGCAACGCGTACAGAGACGGCATGTACCGCAGAACCGAAATCAGCCTGAAGTCCGGTGCGAGAACGTATATCCGCTTTGCATCGACGGGAAGCTACCCATCCCCTGTTGAAACTGTCCGTCTGGACGTTGTGCACAGGGAGAAAGGCCCGTTCTTCGTGCAGCTTGACGGCCGCGAGCTTCCGCACTTCCTGTACCGCCCGAAGTTTGAGGCGGCCTCAGAGGGGTGGTATTACAGCCAGACAAAGAAGTCGGTGGAAGTGAAGTACCGGAATCCGAAGAAAGATCATGAAGTCCTGATTTCCTTCGAGCAGTTTGATCTGCTGGGAATGTGAAAGTATGATAAGACCATGAAAATCGCGAAATGCGAAACAACATGAAAATTTACGATAAGAGAGGAACAGAAATGGCAAAAGAGTCAGGTTCAGCAAGCATCTCCGTGGAAGACGGAAAAGAGATCGCCAAGGTCGTTCTGATGCCCGGCGATCCGCTCAGGGCAAAATTCGTGGCGGATCATTTTCTCGAGAATCCGGTCTGCTTCAACACTGTGCGCAACATGCTGGGGTATACCGGTACGTACAGGGGAAAGAAGATCTCGGTCATGGGCCACGGTATGGGCATTCCGTCGGTGGGAATCTACACGAAGGAGCTCTATGACCAGTTCGGCGTTGAGTCCATCATCCGCATCGGTTCTGCCGGCGGCATCGGCGAGGAGGTCAAGGTCGGCGATGTCCTTGTGGCGATCGGTGCCTCCACGAACTCAGGCTACGGCAGCGCATACGGAGTTCCTGGTGTTCTGGCTCCGACCTGCACGTATGAAATGCTGAAGAAATGCATGGACTCCGCCGATGAGCTTGGCATCCGCACGACAGTCGGACAGGTATACTCCTCGGATTTCTTCTATTATCCGCAGCCGGATCTGAACCAGAAGCTCCGCGACATGGGGATCCTGGCGGTCGAGATGGAGGCAGCCGGACTGTACTGGACTGCGATGGCCTGCCACAAGAAGGCGCTGGCGATGTTCACCGTATCCGACCACATCTTCACCGGCGAGGCGCTGAGTGCCGAGCAGCGCCAGAATAACTTCACCGACATGATGAAGCTGGCGCTCGAGACCGCCTGGAAGATGGTCTGAAGGAGCGGCAGATATGAACCGGAAACTGGACGAATTTTTTGAAAAGGTCATAACCGTGAAGCTGCCGGAAGACCGGTCGTACGTCGATATCATTGATCAGACACTGCTCCCGGGGACGATAAAACGGATCCATCTTGACACCCGCGAGGAAATATGGGAGGCGATCAAGAAGCTGAGAGTCAGAGGGGCTCCGGCCATCGGCGTGTGCGCGGCGTACGGGATGGCGGTTCTCGCCGGAAAGTACACGGCAGAATCTTTTGACGAGTTTTACGATAAATTTAAGTCCGACAAGGATTATCTGGCAACATCCCGCCCGACGGCAGTGAACCTTTTCTGGGCACTTGACCGGATGGATGCCGTCTGCAAAAAAAACGCGCAAAAAGCAGTCGGGGAGATAAAAGAGATTCTTTTTGACGAGGCGCAGGCCATCCGCGACGAGGATGTGCAGATCAGCCGAAGTATCGGTGAGATCGGTTTTACGCTTCTTCAGGAACGCAGGGAAGCGGGACAGGAACTGGGAATCATGACGCACTGCAACGCAGGGACACTCGCGACAGCCAAGTACGGAACCGCAACGGCGCCGATGTACATCGCACTGGAACACGGGTGGAAAGGCAGCGACATGCATGTGTACTGCGACGAGACCCGTCCGCTCCTTCAGGGGGCGCGGCTGACCTCCTTCGAGCTGTATAACGCCGGCATCACGACTTCCGTGCAGTGCGACAACATGGCTTCTCTTCTGATGAAATCCGGCCGCGTGAAGATCATCTTCGTAGGATGTGACCGCGTGGCGGCCAATGGCGATGCGGCCAACAAGATCGGGACCTCTGGCCTTGCCATCATCGCAAAGCACTACGGCGTTCCGTTCTATGTGTGCGCTCCGAGCTCGACGATTGATCCGAAGACACCGACGGGCGATCAGATCCCGATCGAGATGCGCGATCCGGAGGAGATCAAGACGATGTGGTACCGGGAGCCGATGGCACCAGATGGTGTGGATGCCTCCTTTAATCCCGCTTTTGATGTCACGGATCATACGCTGATCACCGGAATCATCACCGAGAAGGGACTTGTCAGCGGACCGGACTATTCGCAGGGGTTCCGGGAACTGGGACTTATCTGAGAGACCGGCGGGGAATTTTTGACGTTTCCAGAAATTTACAAGCTGAAAGGACTGCTGCTATCCGCTTGAGGGAATGGCAGCAGTCCTTTTTTATCTGGAAATCGATGACGGCGGACTTGCCCTGTGCGACTGTCTGCAGCGCTTCGATGTGGTCTGTGAGAAGAGCCTGCTAATTCGAAAAATGTCTTTGAAATTTCCCGGCTGAACCGCTATAATATGCAGGTGCGCCGGGTTTGTGGGCGCGGGGAATATTCAAAGACAAGAGCAATATGGATGTGTGGAAGACTACTTCCGTTGGCAGACATCTCCATATGGCTCTTTTTTTGTGCTTAAGGGCTTTTAAGCCTTGAGGGGGAGAAAAGATGCCGAGAACAAAGGTGCAGGGAGTTGTGTTCGGACTTCTAATGAGTTACGTGATGGCCGTCGGTATGGAAGTGTACAACGTGGCGATCAAGGAGGGGTTCAATCTGAATGTGGGTGGTTTTTCCACGATGACCAATCAGGTTTTCCTCGGAGCGCTTCTGGAGGCTTCCTACATGGGGGTATTCGTATTCATCACGTCCAGTCTGTACGGAAACCGGCTGGGGGCTGCATTCGCCGCGAGGCATACAGATCCTGCCCGCAACAATCCGTATTTCTGCCGTGTGATGCGCCAGGCTGGCACGGTAGCCGTCATGTGTCCGACCATGAGCATGATCGCGTCGATTCTGTTCAACGTTATTCTGGCAGGCCAGTCTCTTGTCAATCTTCCGGCCATCTTTGTGGGGACTCTTCTCAAGAACTTCCCGATGGCATTTTTCTGGAATATGTTCGCCGCCGCACCGTTCTGTCACCTGGTGTTTGACAAGTACAACCAGAAGAGAGGTAATCAGAAGTGAATCAGAAAGAAAACATGATGGGCACCGAGCCGGTGCCGCGTCTCCTTGTTTCAATGGGACTGCCGATCGTGCTCTCCATGATGCTGCAGGCAATGTACAACATCGTGGACTCCATGTTTGTGTCCAGAATGCCGGGCACAGACGGGAGCAGGCCGCTGGGGGAACTGGCTGTCAACGCCCTGACCCTCGCATTCCCGGTGCAGATGCTGTTCGTAGCGTTCGGCATCGGGACGGGTGTCGGCGTGGGTGCCATGCTTTCCAGGCAGCTGGGCCAGAAAAACCGCGAAGGCGTGGCTAAAACCGCCGGCAACGGCATCACCCTGTCACTCATCATGTATGTGGTATTCGTTCTGTTCGGACTTTTCGGCATGGGACCGTATCTGAATTCCCAGACTTCTGATCCTGTCATACTGGAGATGGCCACAGAATATCTGGGCATCTGCACGTTCTTAAGCCTTGCCAGCATCATGTGGGGAATTTACGAGAAGCTCCTGCAGAGCACCGGCAAGACGACGCTGTCCACGGCAGCCCAGGTCATCGGCGCGCTCACCAATATCGTCCTGGACCCGATCATGATCTACGGCCTCATCGGTTTTCCGCAGATGGGAATTGCAGGCGCGGCGATCGCCACGGTAATCGGCCAGTTCGTGACGACACTTCTGGCGATGTACTTTCAGTACACCAAAAATAAAGAAATTCCGTCCGGCGTGCGGTACCTGAGGCTAAATGGCTACACGGTGAAGGGGATCTACTCCATCGGCGTGTCTGCCATAATCATGCAGGCGTTGATGAGTTTCATGACCTACGGCGTCAACATCATCTTCGGCCAGATCTCGGCTTCTGCCGTCACGGCCTATGGCATTTTCTACAAGATTCAGCAGTTCATTTACTTCGCCGGATTCGGCCTGCGCGACGCGATCACGCCGCTGATCTCCTATAATTACGGCAGAGGCTCCCGCAGGAGAATAAAGGAAGGCGAGAAGTGGGGGATGATTGATGTCACGGTCATCATGCTCATCGGCCTGGCTCTCATGCAGCTCTTCGCGAGACAACTGGCTGGCATCTTCGGCCTTTCCGCAGAAACAGAACAGCTCAGCATTCTGGCGATGCGCGTTATCTCAACAGGTTTTGTCGCAGCCGGCATCAACATCGCAGCGCAGGGCATCTTCCAGGCGCTGGAATCGGGTACGAGTTCCCTGATCATATCGCTGCTGCGTCTGCTTGTTGTACCGCTTCCGCTTGCCATGCTGCTTTCCGCACTGCCGAATGCGCTGGATGTCGTGTGGTGGGCTTTTCCGGCGGGAGAGGCAGCGGCCGCCGTGTGCGCCATCCTGCTGCTTGTCCGCGTCAACAAGAAAACAGCGGCGATGTTCGCCAGGAAGGAAGCCGCTGCAAAATAACGCATACATATTCAACAGCACGTAAAATGAGCCGCGAAACAGGAATTACTTCTCCTGTTTCGCGGCCCGTATCTGCTCACGGATTCTGACGGCGGTCGGCGTGCCGGCCAGTCCGCCCGTTCCGGTTTCCCGTATCCCCGGATCCATCCGCTTCCCGATGGTGCGCATGGCGTCGATCACTTCGTCCGGCGGGATGCGGCTGGCGATGCCGGCCATGGTCATGTCTGCGGCGGAAATGGCATTCACGGCGCCCACGACGTTGCGCTTCACACAGGGCACTTCGACAAGCCCTGCGACCGGATCGCAGGCCAGCCCCAGAAGATTCTTGAGCGCGAGAGCGGCCGCGTTGGCTGTCTGCTGTGCGCTGCCTCCCAACAGACTCACGAGAGCTCCGGCGGCCATGGCGGAGGCGGCGCCGACCTCAGCCTGACATCCGCCCTCGGCACCCGCCAGAGTGGCGCGGCTTGCGATAATGCCTCCGATTCCGCCGGCAACGTACAGAGCCTGAATCATTCTTTCATCCGGGATGTGGCGGGCATCCTGTATACTCAGAAGCACGGCGGGGACGACACCACAGGAACCGGCAGTGGGAGAGGCGACGATCCTGCGCATACAGGCATTGGAATCTGCGATCTTGAGAGCCCGCTCCATTACAAGACTCATGAACGGGCCGCAGATTGTCTCTCCGGCCATCCGGTATGTGTGCATCCGCCCGGCCTCATCCCCGACCAGACCACTGTTGGAGAGGCGGCGCGGATCATAATCCCGGTCCTCTTCTTTCATGGCGTCGTACATATGTTTCATCTCCAGCCAGGAATCGGAGGGCTCCTCTCCGTTCTCGGCGCAGTCCTCTGCCCGGATCAGTTCCCAGAGCGCGAGGTTCTGTTCTTTTTCATCGGCACACAGCCTTGCAAATGAATCATACATCGAAGCGATCTCCTTCCGGAAGAAGTGAGAGAAATGTGACCTTGACGATGCCGTCCATCGCCTGAAGATCATGGAGAACACTACCCGGTACTTCCTGGTCGCACTCCAGGACCATGACGGCCTGACCGCCCCGGTGAGCCCGGTTGAGCTGCATGTAGGCGATGTTGATGCCGGAATTCGAGAGAAGCGCTGTGACTCTGGCGACATGTCCGGGAAGATCCCGGTTGTGGACGATCAGCGTAGGGAAGTCGCCGGAGAAGTTCACGGGCAGTCCGTCAAGCTCCGTGATACAGATCCTCCCACCGCCGATGGAAGCGCCGACCAGTTCCAGCTTCCGGCCCTCTCTGCCGGTCAGCATGAGCCTTGCGGAATTCGGGTGGGCAGCATCCCCCAGATCGACTCCGCTAATGGAAAAGGAAAGCCCCGCATGCCTTGCATATTCAAAACTGTCCGGAATCCGGCGGTCATCAACTGCCATGCCGAGCAGCCCGGCGACGATGGCTTTGTCCGTGCCATGGCCCCTTCCGGTCGCCAGAAAAGAGCCGTGCAGGCCGATGACAGCTTCCTGCAGAGGCTGCCCCAGAAGTCGCCTTGCGGCGTTCCCGATGCGCACAGCCCCGGCTGTGTGGGAACTGGACGGACCGACCATCACCGGCCCGATGATATCTGTAAGCTTCATGCCGCAGTCCTCCTTGTGCTTCAACATTATACCAGTATTCTCAGCCTTTTGGTTCGCATGTGCCCGCGGTTGTAGTAAAATGGTTCAGGAATCGTAGTCCGGTAGGACATACACTGCCACATGAGGAGAATCTGGATGAATGACAATGAAGAACTGATCCAGGCGATGATCGATTATGACACGGGGATGCCAAAACAGATCCAGCACTTTCTGAAAGTCTATGAATTTGCGCATCTGATCGCCATCGGTGAAAAGCTTCCGGAGGATATCCGGCAGACACTTGAGACTGCTGCCATCGTGCATGATATCGGGATCCGGAACAGCCTGAAGATCTACGGGGATTCGGACGGAAAACATCAGGAGCAGCTGGGACCTGCCGAGGCGCGCACCTTGCTTGTGAGACTCGGGTATCCGCAGGAGCAGATTCAGCGGGTGGAGTTTCTCATCGGACACCATCACACGTATTCCCACATAGAAGGGGACGATTACCAGATTCTCGTCGAGGCGGATTTTCTCGTGAATCTCTACGAGGACCAGGAGTCAGAACAGGCCGCAGAGCGCGTGCGGGAGAAAATATTCCGGACAAAGACCGGGAAAGACATCTGCACCCGGATGTTCGGCCTGAAGCCGGAAACATAAGGAGGATTTCATGGACAAGGACGTAAAAGAACAGATACGAAAGACTGTCCGCAAGGCAGGGGAGATCCTGCTCTCAGCTGACGACATCGCTTCGGCGGTGAGCAGTAAGGACGGTTTTTCAAATTACGTCACGGAATTTGACAAGCGAACGCAGGAGTATCTGATCCGTGAGCTCGGACAGATTGTCGCCGGAGCGCGCTTTATCGGCGAAGAGGAGGGATACGGCGAATTTCGCGAGGAGAATGAACACGGTCTCACATTTGTCATTGATCCGATCGACGGGACCAGCAACTTTATAAAGGGATTCCGGCCGTCGGTGATCTCCTGCGGGCTTCTGAAGGACGGCAAGCCGTATTTTGGCGTCGTGTACAACCCGTATCAGGACATGCTCTTTGAGGCGGAGAGCGGATGCGGCGCGCTGTTAAATGGCAGGCCGATTCAAAGTTCGGGCGATCCGCTTGAGAAGAGCCTTGTGATCTTCGGCTCTACGCCGTACGACCTCGACATGCACAGGCTGGCTGCTGAGACCACGCTGCTGTACATGGATCGCTGCATCGATGTGCGCAACACCGGGACGGCTGCCTGGGATCTGTGTCAGGTGGCCTGCGGGACGGCAGGTCTGTTCTTTGAGTGGAAGCTGCACCTGTGGGATTACGCGGCAGGCGCCCTCATTGTCCAGGAGGCAGGGGGCAGAGTGACAGATGCGGACGGCGTGATGGTTCAATACCGCGGAATTCAGCCGATTTTCGCGGCCTCTTCGGGACTCATCCGGAATGCGTATCTGCCGAAGGATCTGGGATTTGATGCGGATAAATACAGAAGGTGAAACATGCATACAGCACTGACGATAGCAGGCAGCGATTCCAGCGGCGGAGCGGGAATCCA
Source organism: Lachnospira sp. UBA4285 (assembly GCA_002394965.1). GTDB lineage: Bacteria > Bacillota > Clostridia > Lachnospirales > Lachnospiraceae > UBA4285. The sequence goes on along the minus strand of DGVL01000171.1, from coordinate 8,181 downwards.
GGCTGACCTGAAGACAATGATCATGAACGGGGTTTTCGGAATGAGTGCCATCACGGCTCTGACAGCCCAGAACACAACGGGGGTCACGGGGATCCTGAACGTCACACCCCGTTTTCTCGGTGAACAGATCGATGCGGTGTTCACGGACATCCGCCCGGACGCTGTGAAAATCGGGATGGTCTCAGAGGCCTCTCTTATCCGTGTGATTGTGGAAAAGCTCCGGCAGTACAAGGCGGATAAGATTGTCGTGGATCCGGTCATGGTGGCGACGTCCGGCGCAAGGCTGCTTGAGGACGATGCGATCGGGACTCTGAAGAAAGAGCTCCTGCCGATTGCTCTCGTCATCACGCCCAATGTTCCGGAGGCGGAGGTTCTGACCGGACACACGGTGAGAACAGCAAAGGATATGGAGGAAGCCGGCCGGCAGATCTATGAGACGTACGGCTGTGCCGTTCTGTGCAAGGGCGGGCACCGTGTGAATGACGCCAATGACCTGCTCGTCGGCCCGGACGGGCTCTGCTGGTTTGAAGGGAAACGAATCGACAACCCGAACACGCACGGCACCGGCTGCACGCTCTCCAGTGCCATTGCAGCGAATCTTGCAAAGGGATTTGATCTGAAGACTTCTGTCGGACGCGCGAAGGAATACATCAGCGGCGCGCTCACGGCGATGCTGGATCTCGGAAAGGGCAGCGGCCCGATGAATCACGCATTCGAGCTGAGCGGCCGTTTTGCGCAGGAGGCTGGAGAGTGAGCACAGAAAGAAGAACCTCGCTGTTTGAGAACGGGCTGATATGGTTTGGCGCCGGCGTGTCGCTGGCGGAAATTCTTACCGGAACTTATTTTGCACCGCTTGGCATGGAGAAGGGCATAGCCGCGATCGTCACCGGTCATGTCATCGGATGCTTTCTGCTGTATCTGGCGGGCCTCATCGGTGGTCTGGAGCGCAGAAGTTCGATGGAGACGGTGAAGCTGACGTTCGGTGCGGCCGGCGGACTGCTCTTTGTGATTCTGAATATTATCCAGCTGGCCGGATGGACGGCGATCATGATCTATGACGGCGCCCTTGCGGCTGTCGGTGCACTGCCGGTCGGATCCTGGATCTGGTGCATCTGCATCGGAGCTCTGATCATCATATGGATTCTCATCGGGGTTCGCAACTTAGGAAAGCTGAATCTGGCTGCGATGAGTGCTCTGTTTGTCCTGACCATTGTGCTCTGCGCGGTCATCTTCAGCGGCAGCACGGAAAACACGGGCGCAGCGGATGCGCTCAGCTTCGGGGCGGCGGTGGAGTTGTCCGCTTCGATGCCGCTTTCCTGGCTTCCCTGTATCAGCGATTACACGAGAGAAGCCGAAAAGCCGCGGCCAGCCGCAGCTGTCAGCACGCTGACCTACGGACTGGTGAGCTGCTGGATGTTTCTGATCGGCATGGGGGCTGCCCGCTATGCGGGAACGACAGATATCGCCTCGATCATGGTCCGCGCGGGGCTTGGAGTCGCAGGACTTGTCATCATCATTTTCTCGACAGTGACTACGACATTTCTTGACGCCATGTCAGCCGGAATCTCTGCCCAGGCTCTTTCCGGCAGAATCAGCGACAGATGGACCGCCGTCATCGTGACGGTTATCGGAACCGTGGCAGCGGCTGGATTCCCGATGGATGACATCACGGGATTTCTGTATTTCATCGGATCCGTCTTTGCCCCGATGATTGGCGTGCAGATCGCGGATTATTTTATTCTGAAGAACCGCGACGAGCGAAGAGGCTTCACCTGGCCGGCACTGCTGGTGTGGCTGGGCGGATTTATCCTGTACCGGTACTTTATGACACTTGACATTCCATGCGGGAATACACTGCCGGCTGTCGCCGTGTGCGTGGCGGCCTATACCTGCGTGGGGAAACTGGCAGAAAAGAAGAAAAGATGAAACTGTATTTACTCAGACACGGTCAGACGGACTGGAACGCTTCGTACAGGCTGCAGGGGCAGACGGATATCCCCCTGAATCGGGAAGGAATCCATCAGGCGCAGAAAGAAGCGGCCAGGGTTCTGTCGGAAGGTATTGTCTTTGACAGGGTGTTTACAAGCCCGCTCATCCGCGCCCGTCAGACAGCTGAGATCGTGTCCGGTCTGAGCGCTGACCGGATTGTCGAAGATCCCCGGCTCATCGAGATGAGCTTCGGACCGGACGAGGGGACATTTTACTCGTTTGATCCGGCACTCCGGGAGAAAATGACGGAGAACCACCGCAATTTTGCGTATCATCCGCAGGCGTACCAGCCGCCGGAGGGGGCGGAGACCTTCGGGCAGCTCATCAGCCGGACTGCGGATTTCCTGAAGAGTCTTATTGCGGAGTACGGGAACAAGCCGGATACAATCCTTGTCGTGTCACACGGTGCAGCCCTTCATGCGATGCTCTTCACTATGCTTTCGCGGACGGACATGGAGGAGTACTGGCAGCCGCGAATCGGAAACTGCCGCCTGATGAGCGTTGTCAGGACAGGCGGAGCTGTAATTCTGACGGAAGATACACTATGTGCAACTCTGCGGGGCGCTGCCGGCGGCGGTGACCTGTATGTCTTTGGCAGAGAGAAGAAAAAAAGGCCAGAAACTGAAGGACCGGTCAGATATGCGGGGATCATCAGCGCGAGCGTAGATGCGGGGCTTCGGCCAGACGCAGACTTTACGATCAGCGGGCATATGGGAAAGAACCGGATTCTTCTTATCGCGGAAAAGGAAGCGAGAGCGGCCAGGAAAATCGTGACCAGGGACGGAGAGGAACTCATCACCGGGAACGCGCAGGTGACGGAGGATGGGAAGGGAGGATATGATGCCTTGCTTCCCTCTCCATCCGGAAAAAAGGCGGTTCTGTCGCTCATTACCTACCCGAGAATGCGGGTCGTGGCAAGAGGCTTCGCACCGGTGAATCCGAAGGTACAGGTCAGAGATCTGCCGGAAGAATGGAAAGTCCCTGGCAGTAAGCGCGCCGAGATCCTGCTCACGGATCTCCCGGAGGGAATGGGCGAGATCTGGCTCAGTTTCCGCTACACAGCCGGGAGCGGTCAGCTTGAGACGGAAGACGGCGGCAGAAAAAAGGATATCCCCAGCGGCAGGGCCTGTGAAGGAAGGGTGAGCCTGTCTTCGATTGACGGTGAACTCCTCAGGAAAGAAAGCTGCCGGCTTATTCTGACACTGTATCCGGAAGAAAAGGGGAATCCAGACAGAGGGACGCGGCCGGGGGACACTGCCGTGAAGGTTCGGCTGCCACACGAGGCGGATCTGCTGTGCGTTCGCCGGATCCATGTTATAGACTGAAACTATCACAAAGCGCGAATTTTTTGTATTGGACACAGATGAGAGGTTGATTTACTATCTTGTCATCCGAAAACAAAAGACGGACACGGGCCGGGGACAGGCGGGCGCTGTTACGTTTGAATTCATTCAGGAGGATCATGAGGATGGCATACAGATTTGAGACACTTCAGCTTCACGTAGGACAGGAACAGGCAGATCCGGCGACCGATTCCAGAGCTGTTCCGATCTATCAGACTACATCGTATGTGTTCCACAGCGCGCAGCACGCGGCGGACCGCTTCGGACTTCGGGACGCCGGCAACATCTATGGCCGTCTCACCAACAGCACCCAGGACGTACTGGAAAAGAGAATCGCAGCCCTGGAGGGCGGTGTCGCGGGTCTGGCAGTTGCCAGTGGCGCAGCGGCGATCACGTATGCCATCACGGCTCTTGCCGGTGCCGGCGATCATGTTGTCGCGCAGAGAACAATCTACGGCGGATCCTACAATCTTCTGGAGCACACGCTGCCGGTTTACGGGATCTCGACGACCTTCGTCAACACGAGAAACCTGGCTGAGATAGAGGCAGCGATCCGCCCGCAGACCAAACTCATCTTTATCGAGACGCTGACCAATCCGAACGCGGACATCCCGGACATCGAAGAGATCGCGAAGATCGCGCACAGACACGGCCTTCCGCTCGTGGTGGACAACACCTTCGGCACACCGTACCTGATCCGTCCGTTCGAGTACGGGGCGGATATTGTGGTTCATTCCGCGACTAAGTTCATCGGCGGTCACGGCACAACACTCGGCGGTATCATCGTGGACGGTGGAAGCTTTGACTGGAGTGCCTCTGACAGATATCCGCAGTTCACCCAGCCGAATCCCTCCTATCACGGTGTGTCCTTTGTACAGGCAGCCGGAAAGGCGGCTTACGCAACCTATATCCGCGCGATCATTCTGCGCGATGAGGGCGCGACGATCTCTCCTTTCAACGCATTTCTGCTCCTGCAGGGCACCGAGACACTGTCCCTGCGGCTTGACCGCCACTGGGAGAACACGAAGAAGGTCCTGGACTACCTCGTGAAGAGCCCGTATGTGGCACATGTCAATCATCCGTCACTCCCGGATCACCCGGATCATAAGCTCTACGAGAAGTATTTCCCGAACGGAGGCGGTTCCATCTTCACGTTTGACATCAAAGGCGGGCAGCCGGAAGCTTTCCGCTTCATCGACAATCTGAAGATTTTCTCTGATCTGGCCAATGTGGCGGATGTGAAGTCGCTTGTCATCCATCCGGCGACCACGACGCACGCTGAGCTCTCGGAAAAAGAGCTTGAGGAGCAGAATATACGCCCGAGTACTATCCGCCTCTCAATCGGCACCGAGAATGCCGATGACATCGTTGAGGATCTGGATCAGGCGTTCAAAGCGGCGTTTGCCTGAAAGATTCTGACGCAGATTCCCTTTCCCCGCCGGCAGGTTTATCGTACAATATAGATGTACGTCTTTGGGAAAGAAGGGAAGTGCGATGCCTGAGAGAATTGGCTGTCTTATCATCGGATATTTCTGCGGCAGCTTTATCACGGCAGAGGTGGTGTGCCGGAAACTGACCGGAAAGCCGGCCAGCAAAGTCGGAAAGACCGGAAACCCAGGCATGGCCAATGTGATGGCGTCTCTCGGATTCAAACCCGGCATACTGGTACTGGCCGGCGATATAGGAAAGACAATACTGGGTGTGGTCCTGGCGTGCCTGCTTTTTGGCAGCCGCCTGGGCCACATTTGTGTGTTATGGGCAGCACTCGGCGTCACGCTCGGACACGATCTGCCGCTCTGGCTGAGACTGCGGGGCGGAAAGGGTGTTGCGGCGACGTGTGCCGGGATAACGCTTTTTTCGCCGCTTTTCGGGTTCTTCTCGATGATCGCCGGTATGATTGTCGTTTTTGCCACACAATCGCTGGCGGCTGGAGCTGTGGTGATTCCTGTGGTATTTGCCGTGTGTATGTGGATTCTGGCAGGCCGTGAGGCGGCCGTGCTTTCTCTGATTCTGCTTCTCCTCATGATCTGGCGGCACTGGCCGGCTCTGAAGAAGATCGGGACGCCGCAGATGGACAGAATAGATCTTGTCGGGGTGATCCGAAGAAAATGCCGGAAGTCCTGAGGCAGCTGCAGAATGAACTTTATGAGATTCCGGGGATATGCTATAATTCTAATGTCTGTGTAGCCAGGCAAAGCAAGAGAATCGCTTTGCAGACAGCAAAGGAGGATAAATGGGGTTCAAGGAACTGGAAGAACGGGAGCGCGAGATCCCTTCGAATGAAGAAACAGGCCGCGATCAGGAAGGAGACCTGACGACGGTCTTTGAAGCACTAGATATTGACGAGACGGACAGCAGACAGGCTGACACGCCCGCGGCTGAAGAGAGTGCGCCGCAGCAGTCGGAGCCGGCCAGCCAGGTTCAGCAGCCGGTCACAGCTGATGAAACCGAAGCTCCGGAGGAAGCGGCACCGGCGGAAGAAGAGCCGAAGCCTCTCAGAAAACGCCGGATCCAGCAGATCCTGCCGCAGGAGGAAGAGAAGGCGGAAGAGCCGGAAGAAGAGAACGATGAGGAGAGCACTGTTTATTACAGCTCTGTTTTCATGCGCGTGATGTCACTTCTTTCCATTATCGCGTCGGCTCTGGAGATCGTAGGCGGAGCGGCGGTGGCACTGCTTGGCGGCGGCCTGTTCTCAGATGCCAGGATCGAAAGGCTGAACATGAGCGCGGCGCACGCATTTGGCGCGGCCATCTGTGTTCTCGGTGTCCTGACGCTGCTGGCCGGGATCTGCGGAAGAAAAGAGAAAAAAGTGCTTTCGGTGATTCTCGCGGTCATTCTGATCGCAGCGCTTCTTTCCACCTTCTTCCTGGATGTGAGTCTGCTTCAGGTGGCTGTGCTCACTTTCTATATCTTATACTTCGGTGCGGCATGCAGCATCCAGCCGTATGAGGAGTATTGACCCTATGTTCCATCTGTTTGACGGAGTGAAGAGCCGGGTTATCACAAGAAAAGAGGGCACAGAACTGGTCGTCGTCGGTTTTCCGGGCGGCGGCCTGATCCCGGATTTCGAAAAGATGGATCACTTTGAGCTTTTCTGCGTCAGGAACGGGAAGACCGTGAAGAAGCAGATGCTTCGGTTTCCGGATAATACAGACACGACGGAGCGCATCCGGATGATGCGGGAACTCTCCGCAGATGCAGTTGTTGCGGCGAGATTCCTGCCCCGGGATCTTTCAAAGCTTAAAGAAGCCGGAATACGGGCGTATACCTATGACGGCGGCCCGGGCGCTGCGATCCGGGATTACTGCAGGGGGTTTCTAAAGCCCATATTCTGAAGAGCGGAAACATTTAAAAACCACATAGAAAAAACTGCCGTACCCGGGCGAATAGTCCGGGGCGGCAGTTTTTTTATAAAGGTATGTTCTGTCTCAAAGATTCTTACACTCGTGCTTCTTGACGGCGCGGGCAAGCCTCTCTTCACTCATCCTCTTTTCGGATGAACAGTCTGAGCCGCAGCAGCCGCAGTTTCCCGTGCACCCCTCGTGACGGTGGGTGATGAGATAGCGCGCGCAAGCATAGATTAAGAGCGCTACGAGTGCCAGAGCGATTAAATTCCCAAGTATGGATGGCAAGATTTACACCTCCTTTTCATTTTTGATAATAGCACAGGCCCTGCCGTCTGCGGCAGGGCCCTGTTGTTACAATATTCCTTTTTTGTGCAGACAGCTGTTTCAGTCACCGGCTGCTTCCACGGAGGTCAGATTGCGGATTGTCTCATCCGGCTTGTATCCCTTGCGGAAGAGCAGATATACAAGCAGTGCCAGAAGTGCGAATGCCAGAACAGTCAGACCGGAGAAGGCGACAGTCCCGGTCAGAAGGCCGGCGATCTGGTAGAACATCGCAGACACGCAGTATGCCCACAGGCACATGTACCCGATGGCTGCCAGCGTCCACTTCTGATTGTTCATTTCGTGCTTGATGGCTCCCATGGCTGCAAAGCACGGCGCGCACAGAAGGTTGAAGAGCATGAATGCAAAGGCTGAGATCGGCGTGAAATCCGACGCGAATTTTGTCCAGATCTGTGTGCCGTTTTCGTCGAGCTCCTCTTCGGAATCATCGTAATTGTAGAGAACGCCGATGGTGCCGACGACATTTTCCTTGGCGACAAGGCCGGAGATTGTGGCGACGGTCGGACGCCATGAGTTGAAGCCCTGCGGCGTGAAGATCACGGACACAGGCTGTGCGACGTCAGCCAGAAGGGACACATCGGTGGAAGAGAGCTCTTCCTCTGGGATATCCATCTTAGCGGCGAGCGCTGAAACCTGACTCTCATCCTCCGTGTACGCATCCCATACGTCGTCATTGATGTAGGTGAAATGACCGCCCACGACGCCGAAGCTCTGCAGGAACCAGATGAGGATGGTCGAAAGGACGATGACCGATCCGGCTCTCTTGATGAAGGACCAGCTGCGCTCCCAGGTCGCCCGGAGAACATTTTTCATGGAAGGAACATGGTAAGCCGGAAGCTCCATGACAAATGGCGCCGGCTCGCCGGCAAATGCCTTGAACTTCTTCAGAATGATGCCGGACAGGACGATGGAGGCCATTCCGATAAAGTAAGCGCTCACGGCGATGAGAGAGCTGCCGCCGAACATGGCGCCCGCGATCAGACCGATGATCGGCATCTTTGCACCACACGGAATGAAGGTCGTCGTCATGATCGTGAGCTTGCGGTCACGGTCATTCTCAATGGTACGGGTCGACATGATACCCGGAACACCGCATCCGACGGCGACGAGAACCGGGATGAAGGATTTGCCGGAGAGGCCGAACTGGCGGAAGATACGGT
>DGVL01000076.1 GCA_002394965.1 Lachnospira sp. UBA4285 | reverse complement strand
CTTTCCATAATTACTTACTTTCCATAAGCTGTGCCACCCTTCTGATTGACGACAGCCATTACTGTAGTTTTGTCTTTCATCTGCCTTTCTCGCTTTCTTATCACGTCCCGTACAAATCGTGATTGACCTGTGCCCGGTAGTAGTGGTCAATCGTCAGCGGTGCGTTATACAGCATCGTCAGCATATATGCCCTGATATTGCGGATATCGGAGGTCTGATCACGAAAGCAGTTCAAAATGTATTCCATGTGACTGTAATCCAGCTTCATGATCTGGCTTTTTACCAAGGCTGCCGGCTTATCCTCCCGGTTCACCCGGATCACAGGACTGGTGCTGCACATGATGTCCACGCACATGTCGAATAGTTCGTCCACCGTCTGCGTCTCAAACTGACGATTCTGCTTCAGACTTTCAATTTCCAGCTTTTCCCGGAAGTAATCCTGATATTCCTTTCTCGTTTGCAAAGTATCATGTGATATCCCATCGATCTCATCCATCTCTGTTCCGTATTGCTCCACAGGCTCCTCGCGCGGGGTAGTATCTGGATAGATAGGATTGATAGGATTCATATTATTAATTTCAGTCTGGTTATTATCAGTCTTATTAGTGTGTGATTCGCACACTTCCAGAGATGTGATATTCACACCCGCAGAAATGTGATTTTCACACTTCTGGACCTCCTCATCTGCTTCAGAAGTGTGATTTTCACACTTCTTGAAATGTGATTCTGAAGTATGGTCTGTACTGCCTGTGGAAAACTTCAGAACATAGGTCAGAGACGGCTTTCCAAGTCCCTGCCGCTTGCGTCTGATCAGTCCTGCCTTTTTCTCCAGCTCACTCAGCAGCTTCACCGCTTTCTGGTTGCCGCACTGCAAATCGCTCATGATGTCTTCCACTGTGTAAATGATGTATGCTCTGTTCTGATCATCAAACCATCCGTTTTTCATCGACAGGGACAGGCGATCCAGCATCAGCCCGTATAAAAGTTTTGCTTCAACGGAAACTTCGCGGAATTCTTCGCCGGTGATCAATGTCTTCGGAATCCGGTAGAACAGAAACTGCTCCGCATCTTCCTGTCCGTAGAAATAATCGAATGCCATCGTCTTTCCCTCCTTTCCTGAATTTCTGCAAAGAAAAAGGACGCCAATCTACTGGAAATGCCAGTAAACTAACGTCCTCTAATGACTATGTATATTTGTCTGTTCTGTATCTGGTTTTTACATTGCTACTGTAACGAGGTCTAAAGCTATCACCACTGTGATGTACTTTTCCACCCGTTTTCCGCGGTCAGACCAAGCCGTTTTGTCGAAGGTGAAATGCTCGAAAAAGTGCTTGAATTCAGCGATTTCTACGAGTTTGTGCGTGATAGCAACACAATGGTTTCCACGTGGTTTGTAAACGGAAACATATCGAACGCCTCTGCCTCCTCCACCCGGTAGCGCGCAGAAAGCTGCTTCAGATCGCGGGCCAGGCTCTCCGGGCCGCAGGAGATGTACACGATCCTCGCGGGCGCCAGGCGCAGGGCGGATTGCAGAAATTTGCGCGTTGCGCCGGAGCGCGGCGGATCGAGGAACAGAACCGTCCTGTCTGCCTGCGTGTCCGGCTTGCCCGCCAGGATCTCCAGGAAATCCCCCGCGTCCGCCTTCAGGATCCGCACATTTTTCAGGTTATTCTCGTGAATGTTCTTCACCGCGTCCGAGACCGCCTGCGCGTTGAGCTCCGCACCGAGCACCAGCGCCGCCTTGTCCGCCGCGCACAGCCCGATTGTCCCGATGCCGCAGTATGCGTCGATCACCGTCTGCGTCCCGTCAAGTCCGGCCATGCGCACTGCCTCGCGGTACAGCTTCTCTGTCTGCGGTGAATTGATCTGGTAAAACGACGATGCCGAGATTCTGAACGTCCGTCCGCACAGCCGGTCCCGAATGTACCCCGGACCATAGAGGACCTTCTCGCGGTCCCCCATGACCATGGTCGTCCTCTTCCGGTTCTCCGAGAGAACGATCGTCGTGATCTCCGGGTGAAGCCGCCGGATTGCCCTGACGAATTCCTTCTGCCCCGGAAGGAAGTTTGAAGCTGCGACAAGAACCAGCATCAACTCGCCGCTTTCGTGAGCCGTGCGGACCAGGCAGTGGCGCATCAGTCCGCGCCCGGTGTCCTCGTCATAGATCTCGAAGTGAAACCTGCGGATGAGTTCCACCGTGTCGGCGATCACTGCCTGTGCCCTCTCATCTTCGATCAGACAGTTCTCCACCGGGATCACCCGGTGCGTGCCCGCCTGATAGATGCCGGAAATCACCTGACCGCGGCCGCCGGGCGCGAGGACCCGGTGAACCTTGTTGCGGTAGTGCATCGGCTCATCCGCGCCCACAATTTTCTCCGGCACGCAGACGCCCGCGAGAGTTCTGCGGACACTTTTCAGCTTTGCCGCAAGCGTTCTGTCATAGTGGGATGTGTCACCGCAGCATCCGCCGCAGGGGACCTTTCCGGACGCCCACGGGCACTTCCCGCCGCGGCCGTGTCCGGCGTGCGCCGCATCCGCGGCAGAGATTGTCTTCGCCGTCTGCGCTGCCTTCCGGCCTGTCCCGTGTTCTGTCAATCTTCGTTTCCTTTCCGCCATTCAAGCGGCACGCGCCCGCTTTCAGCCATCCGCACGCGGATCTCCCGCGCCAGGGCGCTCCCGGCCTCGCCCTCTTTCATGCGCCACTCCCAGTTACCGCCGAGCGTGCTCGGCGTGTTGATCCGTGCTTCACTGCCAAGCATCAGCCAGTCCTGCATCGGGATCACGCACAGATCTGCCACGGACAGCAGCGCCGCGTCGCGCAGACGAGCCGTGAGCTGTCTGAACGACTCTTCCTCCCCGGCGTTCAGATACCGGCGCACGCGCTCAAGCGTCCTTTCGTCAAGGGAAGACAGCCACCCCATCGTCGTATCGTTGTCATGCGTTCCCGTGTACGCCACACAGTTGGTTCCGTAGTTGTGCGGAAGATACATCGACTCACCGTACTCGTCATCCGGATCAAAGGCAAACTGAAGGACCTTCATGTTCGGGAATCCCGTGCGCCTCACCAGATCCTTCACGCTCTTCGTGATGAATCCGAGATCCTCGGCGATGACGGAGAGCTGCGGCAGTTCCTCTTTCATGACCTTGAAGATCCGGTTGCCCGGTCCCTTCACCCAGTGGCCCACGCGGGCGTCCTTCGCGCCGGCCGGGATCGAGTAGTATGACGCGAAGCCGCGGAAATGGTCGATCCGGACCACATCAACAAGATCCGCGAGGCGCCGCATCCGGCTCATCCACCACGAAAAATGCTGTCTCTCGTGCTCTTCCCAGTCGTACAGCGGATTGCCCCAGAGCTGGCCCCCGGCGGCGAAGGCATCCGGCGGACAGCCGGCGACACGGGTCGGAAGATTCTTCGCATCAAGCTGAAACAGCTCCGGACGCCCCCACACGTCGGCCGAATCCGCCGCCACATAGATTGGCACATCGCCGATAAGCCTGATTCCGAGCTTGCGGCAGTACCGGCGCAGCGCCTTCCACTGGCGGTCAAACTCATACTGTGTCCATGTGTAAAAGCCGGTCTGCCAGGCCAGACGCTTCTCGGCTTTCGTCATCGCCTCAGGATCTCGCATTCGCAGGTCATCCGGCCACTCCTGAAAGCTGCGTCCGCCATTTTCCTCTTTTAGTGCCATGAACAGGCAGTAATCCGGAAGCCAGTGCGCCTGCGTCTTCGCCCAGGCATCCACCTGCGAAAGGAGGGTTCTGTCCCTGCACACATTTTCATAGGCTTTCCTGAGCAGCTCGGTCTTGTTTTTCTTCAGACCTGCGTAATCGACCGTCTCCGGATCAGGTCCGAGCCCCGCCGCATCGCAGAGCTTCTCTGTGAGCAGACCGAGCCGGATGAGTTCCTCAAGGTCAATAAAGTAAGGATTCCCGGCAAATGTCGAATACGACTGATACGGCGAGTCGCCGAACGATGTCGGACCAAGAGGCAGCATCTGCCAGTACGAAACACCAGACTCCTTCAGGAAATCCGCAAAGCGGTACGCTTCCTCCGAGAGGCAGCCGATTCCGTACTTTCCCGGCAGGCTGAAAAGCGGCATGAGAATTCCGCCTGAACGCATAGTTTTATACCCCCCTTATCAGTTCCCAGATGTACAGCAGGACACTCTTGGGAAGAAGTTTTGAAAACGCACGGTGAATGGTGCACACCAGACCCGGTGTGCTCACCGCAAGGCCGAGGCGGCTGTCGCGCAGCGCGCGGGATGCAACCTTGTCGGAGCGCACAGAAAGCGCGAAGTTGCGAATGGCCGGGCGCTCCCCGGGCCCGTATCCGGACTCAGCCCCTGCGATGAATTCCGTGTCCTTCATCCAGTACGGACAGACTGCCGTGACGACAATGCCGCGGGGAAGGAGCTCCATGCGCAGTGCCCTCGAATAGCTGTACAGAAATGACTTGCTCGCCGCGTAGACGTTCAGATGCTGGAAGGGCTGAAACGCCGCCGTGGAACAGATCTGAAGGATCCTGTCCCCCGCCTTCATGAACGGCAGACAGGTCATCGTGACGTCCACAGCCGCCTTGCAGTTCAGATCGATCATGCGGTTGCTCTCTTCCATGCTGACCTTTTCATAATTCCCGATCCTGCCGAAACCCGCGCAGTTGATGAGGATCCCGACCTCAACGCCGGACTGCGTCAGCTCTTCTCTGAGTTTCGGAAACGCGGCCGGATCCGTGAGATCCAGCGGCAGAATATGGCACGGCCAGGGCAGACTCTCAGCCGTCCTGGCAAGACGGTCCTCCCGCCTCGCGATGAGCCAGAACCCGTCGATATTCCGTTCCGTCCTCACAATCTCCCCGGCCATGGTCCGGCCGAGACCGGATGATGCGCCGGTGATCAGCGCAATACGCATACAATCCCCCTTTCATCATCTGCTCAGATGATAATGAATCATCTCGGCGGCCGCGATGATCAGAGCTGCGATCACGCCGAAGGCAGCTATATTCCCGAGAACGCCGCTAAGCCAGTGAAACATCCGAATGCTCCTTTCCGCGCGCCAGGTGCAGGACAGATACCTCCCGCCATCCTCCCGGCGATGCCATCAGACAAGTCCTGTCTCCTCCGGCAGTCCCAGCATGATATTCATGTTCTGAACCGCCGCGCCGGAAGCACCCTTGCCCAGATTGTCAAAAAGTGCCGTCACTGTGACATTCGTCTCATCTCCGCACACATGGATCTCCAGGAAGTTGGTCCCGGCCAGGGCGTTCGCATACAGCGTCCCCGGCTTGTCCGTAAAGGGAGCCACCCTGACGAATGTCTCCCCCGCGTAATACTCCGCCAGGCGTTCCCGCACTTCTCTGGCCCCCGGGTGCCCGGCAAGCAGCCGGGTCTGAAGCTGGATGGTCGATGCCATGCCCTGCGCAAAGTCATCCACAACCGGCAGGAATACAGGCCGGTGCGCAAGTCCCGTGTACTTCTGCATCTCCGGAAGGTGCTTGTGCCTCTGGTTCAGCCCGTAGATACCGGGTGCGTCAAGCGCCTCCGGCCGGCCGCTCTCCGCATACTGCGCGATCATCTTCTTTCCGCCGCCCGTGAAGCCCGTCAGCGAAAAGCATGCGAGCGGATAGTCGGCCGGCAGAATTCCCATACGCACCAGCGGCGCCGCCGTGCTGATGAGGCCGGTCGCGTGACATCCCGGATTGGCGACAAAGCGCGCGCCGGCGATGTCCTCCCGCTGCGTGCGGGAGAGCTCCGGAAAGCCGTATACCCAGCCGTCTGCGGTTCTGTGAGCCGTCGACGCGTCGATCACACGCACATGATCCGAGTCAATCAGGCTGACTGCCTCCCTCGCGCCGTCATCGGGCAGACACAGAAAAACGATGTCCGCCGCGTTGATATATTTTTTGCGCTCCGTCAGGTCGTGCCGCTTGTCCTCGTCAATGCGCATCAGTTCCAGGTCATCTCTTGCCCCGATGCGCTCGTAGATCTGCAGACCGGTTGTGCCGCTCTGTCCGTCGATATACACTTTTGTCTTCATCTGCCAGGAATTCCTTTCTTTTACATTGATGTTACCAGAGAAACGACAGTCATAACGGCGCAGAAGAGAATGAACAGGATCACCCAGCGGGCTCCGTAGATCGTCCTTGCCGCCTGCCCCTTCGCGATCTGCGCCGGCGCCGGGTTCAGCCGGAACCTGGGCGCCTTGGTGAACAGGTACACAATCCCGATGATCGTGAGCACCAGCATCACGACGGCAAATGTACCATACGCCACAAGAGCCGGAAGACTGCGCATCAGAATTGCCATCTGCTCCGGACTGCCGGTGAAATGCTCCAGCAGCGCAAGTGTGCGTTCGTCAATGGACGATAAAAGCAGCTGCGGGACAATCCCGCCTACAAAATTGATGATCATGTGGATGGCGATGGTATAGCGCAGGCGGCGGCTGCGGGTGTACACGTACCCGAGAACCAGCCCCAGCAGAAACGCATAGAAGAACTGGTACAGGTTCATGTGAAACAGTCCGAATGCAAGGGCTGAAAACAGAATGACCTGCTTCTCGCCAAAGCGCCCGCAGCGGTCGATGATCTGGCGCCGGAAGAAGAATTCCTCGAGTACCGGTCCGATTATCACCATGACCAGAACTGTCACCGGGCTCAGATCATATGCGAATTCATTCAGCGGATTCACCGACCGGCCGCCCGTGAAGAGCGCCGAGAGGAGATTCCCGATGATGCTCCCCAGATACATCAGAGGAAAACACATCAGGAGACTGATGATGAAGTCCCCCGGCAGCATTTTTTCACTGTCCGGCCTGGAGATCACGACCGGTTTCATCAGCCGGTACGCACACGGCATCCCGACCAGGTACAGCGGCACAAAGCTCAGGATATACCGCACCCAGCTGCCGGATGCGATCTGCGGATACACAGCCTCCAGCCTCTGAACGAGCAGAGAGAGCAGCAGCTGCACAGCGACGGACAGTGCGCCCATCGCGAAGAGCGCCAGCCCCATGCGGTTGTAAGACTGTCTGGCATTCAGCGGTTTCCAGTTCATGTCATCCATACACACTCCCTGCCAGGCAGCCGCTCTCCCCGGCAATCTCCTTCATCATGCCGACAGCCGTCGGCAGAATCCTGTCATTAAAATCATATGCGCCTGTGTGAAGCGGCGGATAGCCGACCCCGTTGCCCAGATAAAAGATCGCGCCCGGGCAGCGCTTCAGATACCACCCGAAGTCCTCTGACGCCCGCCAGATCTCCTTCATGTATATGACCGGAAGTCCCAGATGCCCGGCGCATCCGGCGACAAGCGCCAATGCTGTGTCATCATTCCTTGTCTCCGGGAATTCATCCACCGATGTGAAGCTCACGTCCAGGCCGTCCCGGTTTCCGAGCTGCCTTGCCCGGGAGCGGATCTCCCGCTCCAGCCCGTTCATCTCGGATTCGCTTTCCGAGCGCAGCGTCATCCGGATGCTGCCCTCGCCCGCCGAGACACCGAAATCCCCGGTGCCGACCTTCACGCCGACGATGGTGGCAAGCGTCATCCTGCGGTGCGGCATCACCAGCAGTTCCCGGATATCCGCGATCAGATCGGCCACAGCCCACGCCGGATTTTTCCCCTGTTCCGGATAGCTGGCGTGACTCTGTGCCCCGGCAAAATGCACCGTGAGCCCCTTTGACGCCGGCTGCGTCAGCCCCTTGCGCAGAATTACCGTCCCTTCTGGATAGCCGCTCAGATTGTGGAACGCGTAGATCGCTCCGATCTGCAGATCGGAAATCAGCTGGGCACAGACCTTTCCGCCCGCTCCGATCTCCTCCGCGTGCTGAAAGATAAGCACCACAGGGCGCCGCAGCTTAACACCGGTCAGCTCCAGTGCAAGCCCTGCCAGCACCGCACTGTGGCCGTCGTGCCCGCACTTATGGCTTACACCGGGGGTGGCCGACGCATACGGTATGTCCAGCTGCTCATCGATCGGCAGTGCGTCCATATCCGCCCGGAACGCAACAGGCGCCTCCCCGGTCTCTTCCTCCGGGTCTTTCCGGCACCAGAACCACAGACCGCAGTCCTGGACCGTGAAGTCTGTGTTCTCCCGGATAAACTGCATGAGTCTGCGCTTCGTCAGCGACTCGTGCATCGAAAGCTCCGCCAGACGGTGCAGATCATGCCGCAGCCCGGTGATTTTCTCAAGATTCTCCTCTTTCATCTTCTCTTCCTGTTGTTTCTGTATCCGGCGCGGGATTCTCACCTTTCCAGAAGATACATCCCCGCACCGTGAGCCGGGAGTACTGCCTGAATGCGGCCCTCTGAAAGGACGGAGGGCGTATCGCCCCACAGATCCTGCGCACTCTTCACGGAAAACTCCATGTCCGAAAGAGACGCCGACACTGTCTGCGGCCCGTCCGTGAGGTTGAAAAGCGCCAGATACCGTCCGCCGTCCTGCGCCAGACTCGTCCAGACAGCATGCCTCTCATCCCGCGTGATCTGCTCCGGCTCCCGTCCGGTCTGCTGCGCCGCAAGGATCTTTTTTTTCGTCAGAAGAGACCGGGTCCACTCGTCCAGCTGCGTCAGGTCGCCGCCCATGATGAGCGGCGAGCGGAAGATACACCAGAGCGTCATCAGCGTTCGCTGTTCCGCGCGGGTGAAACGCGTCTGTCTTGACTGTCCGAAGCCGCTTCCGATGGCCCCGAGCGGCAGCATGTCGCAGTCAGGCCATCGCCCTTCCTTTCCGTGACCCTGCCACAGCTCGCAGCGATCAAACATATCCAGAAGAAGCTTCCAATCGTCCCAGAAATCGTCGGTAATCCGCCACATGTTGGCATAGTGTTCCATATGCCACGCCTTGCTGATGATAGCAGGCCCCGGCGAGAGGGACAGGCACATGGGTCTCCCCGACCTGTCGATCGCCCGGCGGATCATCTCCACCTCCGCCGCGCCGTACGGATCATCGGCGTACAGGTGCTCATGGCAGATGTCATCCACCTTTACAAAATCCACGCCCCAGTCCGCATACAGGCGGAAGATCGAGTCGTAATACGCCTGTCCGGCAGGGGACGCCGGATCAACGCCGTACATATCCCCGTTCCAGCTGCAGATCGAGTCCGGACGGGCTGCGTCCGCAGCTGTCGCATTCGTTCCCAGCACCGGAAGCCTGCCATGCACCGCCTGCCTCGGAATTCCCCGCATGATGTGGATGCCGAATTTCAGCCCCAGGGCGTGGATCCTGTCGGCAATCGGCCGAAGGCCTCTTCCGCCTTCTGATGAGGGGAATCGATTGACTGCCGGGATCTGCCTTCCCCAGGCATCCAGAGTGAGCGGCGCGAACTTCCGGTATACAACGCCCTCGTCTCTCTGACTGGCGGCAAGCGGCTCGGACCACTGGATGTCGCAGACCACATATTCCCAGCCGAAAGCCTTCAGCCGGGCAAGTCCGGCCGCATTGGCCAGAAGCTGTTCCTCGGTCACGCCGGCCGCGAAGCAGTCCCAGCTGTTCCACCCCATCGGGGGCGTAAGCGCCGCGTCATCTTTTGGCAAGTGCATACTCATTCTCCTCTCTTCCGCGTGCGGTCCATCCTGCGCCTGCCGCATATCCGGCGCTGTCAGTTCAGCTGCAGCCAGCGATTCCGAAGCTTCTCAATGCGCGCAAGCTCCGACGCATCCGTGACAGCGCGGCCTGACTCATACCACACGACCTGCGGCGCGTCTTTGTACGCTTTTTTCTCTTCCGGTGTTATGAAAAGTCCTGCCTCCCCGAGCTTTCGCCTCAGCTGCAGAATGGCCGCGCGGCTCCCGTCGATGACAGGCACCCCCTTGAACAGATCCTGAAAGCTGTCCTTGAAAAAATTAAAATGCGTGCAGCCCAGGACAATGCAGTCATAGGACTTCAGATCCAGGCCGGCAAAAGCCGCCCGCAAGTAACTTTCCACCGGTTCTTTTTCAAACTGTCCGGACTCCGCCAGGCGCACAAGCCCCGGCAGCGCGATCTTGTCCACGACCTCCGTGCCCTTCAGGCGCTCGATCAGCCGCTCCAGCTTCTCGCCGTTGATCGTGATGGCCGTGGCACACACCAGAATCCGGCCGCCTTTCCGGTAACGGGTCATGGCCGGCTTCACCGCCGGCTCGATCCCGATGATCGGAATATCCGGCCATTCTTTCCGCAGATGGGAGATTCCCACACTGGTCGCCGTATTGCAGCCGATCACCAGCGCCTTGCAGCCTTGATCGACCATGAAGCGCGCCGAATCACTCACATAGCGCATGATCTGCTCGCGTGTCTTTTCTCCGTACGGCACATGATCCGTGTCCGCATAAAACAGATAGTACTCCTCCGGCATCTGACGGATCGCCTGATTGAGCAGCGTGATCCCGCCGAGCCCCGAATCGAAAACACCGATTCTCATCTTCCTTGCAAATCCCCTCCGATCCCTGTTCTGCCTGATTTGAAACCAGTATACCATAAAAATAAACCGCGGACATTTCGTCCGCGGTTTGCCCTGACTATGCGGCGCTGCACAGAAGCAGCCTGCTCAGTCGATATTGATGAACGTCTCCGGCTCCTCCTGCTTTCTGGCTTCCTTCTTCGGAATCCAGATAACTACCTCACCGTTGACAAATCTGGCCTTGATGTCATCCTGCTTCAGGTCCTCGCCGACGTAGAAGCTGCGGATGTACTCGCCGCTGTAGCTCTCCTTCCAGACATACCGGCCCTCCTTCTTATCCTCATCGGCGCGGTGTGTCGCGGAAACGGTCAGATATCCCTTCTTCAGCTCGGCCTTGATGTCCTCTTTGCGAAAACCCGGAAGCTGAAGCGTCAGCTCATATCCATCCGCCAGCTCTCTCAGATCGGATTTCATCTTCATCTGCCGGTTTCCGCTCCGGGAGTAATCCTCCGGTGTCGGCATAAATCCGTCAAACAGATCGTCCATCAGGCCACTTCCAAACAAACCCGGTACATACATATCGCAAACCTCCTTGTGATCGGTCAATTTCCTTTCGACATGTTCTTTATATCACTTTGTTATTAGCACTGTCAAGTGGCGAGTGCTAATTTTTTGAGTATTCTTTTGCAAACCTTGATTTTACAGGGGTTGCAACACTTTTTCTTCCTTAACACCACCACAATAGGGAATCAACTCTTTGTATGCCTGCTGAACTTCTAACGATACATCCGCGTAAGCAAAGTACAGCTTGTTTATCATTAAAGCGTTTCTTCTTTTAAATTCTGACTCAAAAGGAATTTTAACTCTTTTACATCATTTTCAGACAAATCATTTTGATTAACAAGAACCATTTCATTTTTTATTGTTCTGATATATATGTAATTTCTGAAAATTCCCCAACATTTAAAGGCATTCCAATGATTAGTCCCGTTACCAATATCAGAACTAACTGTAATTCCATCGGTATCAAAACAATATTCACGTTTTCCCGAAGTCAGTTTATTATCCATCTGTCAACTACGCACCGACTAAAGTCGGTGGCTTGCAGACATAGAAAGAGAGAAAATAGTATCTGCTTTCTCTTTTTTCTATGTGTTAATAGATTCCCCGAATCCGGTTTCTTTCAGATTCCACCTCACAATGGACAGCCTTGCCTTCGACTATGCCTTTCATCTACCGGGCGGATTCCAAATTTTCACTGGTTAGAACCAAACGCCACCGGGCGCACCACAGAAAATGGGCGAGTGAAAGAACTTTCGTTTTTCACTTGTCCAGTGTTATTTGACATACGACATGAAATTTTCGAGTTTTTCAGTTAGATACTTAGTACTATTAATAGATTCATTTAATATATCATTTCTTGTGTTATAATTTTGAATTATTAAGCAAACCAATAGTACTATTATCGCACCCAATAACCAACAAATAACTTTCGTATTGTTGTTATTCATATCAATGATTCCTTTCTCATTGTAGAATAATCACAGATTCTCTTTTTATCATCATTTCTATCGTCAATAATTTTATTTTTTCTCAACCGTTTCATAACAGTGCGCGTCTCACAATACATTCCTGTATACTGACAACATCTGAGATTTTCAATGCGCTCCTTCCGTTCTGTAAATATAGCTTTTATAGCATCAATAGAAAGATTCTTCAGGTACGTGCCGACAAGCATTGAATTATCCATTAAACTCTTACAAATCTTACGAATTTAACATACTGGCTTTGTTGTATAATCCCGTTATTGATAATGAAATTGCAAAAGCACCGCAACACTATTACTTAACATATGATGTGAGTGTATCAATTTTTCTAGATAAAGAACTTCCGTTATTGATAATTTCATTTAAAATATCTTTTCCCATATCATGGCTTTGTATTATTAAGTAAATTAATAATACTATTATTATACCCAGTAAAAAATAAATAACCTTCCCATTCTTATTATTCATATAAATGCTCCTTTTTGGAATATTCACGAATTGTTTATTTTAATTATCATTATTATTTCCGGCAATTGTCAAGAATTTTATGCCTTGATATCTATTCCTTTTCCAACTATTTCTTAACTTAAACTTCCCACATCAAAAGTGAGCTTTCAAGGTTCATTGGCATTTCCCATGTGGGAAGTTTCAGTTATATTATTTTCATCTGTTTTATAAGTATCACCATTGACATCATCATATACACTTATTTAATATAAGAATATACACATCGTGATAAACCACATAAGAAAGGGGAAAGTAACCGCATTAAACGCGGAGAAGTTTAATGCATCTAATGCTGAATGAAGATGTTTTATTCTGTCGCAGTCCATGGCACCGGTAATGGCATCCGCAGAAAACTGCACGTTCAACCATGGAATGGTTGATAAGTACTATGGTTTTGAAACGACAGAATCCACTCAGCTTGAATCAACATTAAAAAACACCATATATGTCACGTTGTATGATGCCAATTCATACAGCGTGACGGGCGCAAGCGGAAACAGTACCTGTTGCGAAGTCCGCTCATACTCGCTGCGGGGCCACAAGGGTAATCATTTAGTCAAATACTATGTAAACGGAAGCTTGGCACATACTTCCACCGCTCCGTGGCCGTTTGACTTTACCTGATTTTCTGACTTCTCCTCTTTCAAAAATAATGCAGAGAAGGTTCTCCGCGCCTTCTCTGTCCGAAATGAGGTATCTGAATGATAGAATTTCAGAACGTGTCCGCGTCCTATGGTTCCGTCCCCGTCCTGAAACACATTTCCTTCTCCATCGGTGCATCGGAACTTGTGGTACTGCTCGGGAAAAGCGGATCCGGCAAAAGTACTCTGCTGAAAGTCATCGCCGGACTTCTTCCGCCCACAGAGGGCGAATATCATTTCCAAAACAAAAACGTCTATCAGCTTCCCATCTCAAAGCGCAAAGAGCTGTGCACACAGAAAATCGGATTTGTCTGGCAGAACTACCGACTCATTCCGGAAATCACGGTAGAAAACAATATCTTCCTCCCATCCATTATCAGCCGGACACCCGTCGACCGGGATTATTACGCAAGCCTGCTGAATCTGCTCGGTATCGCACAGTACGCAAAGCAATATCCCGACCGGCTTTCCGGAGGCGAGCAGCAGCGCGTCGCCATGGCACGGGCTCTGATTCTGAAACCGGATGTAGTGCTGGCCGACGAGCCTACCGGCGCCCTTGACAGTGCCACCTCTTCAAAGCTCATCGACCTGTTCCTGCAGACGCGGGAACAGCTTCATACTCTGTTCATTATCGCCACCCACGACGAGGAGCTGGCTTCTATCGGGACACGGCGCCTGAATCTTGCAGACGGGCAGGTGATTCAGAATGAAAGATAATCTCAAGCTCTGTTCTCTGGCGCTCTCCAGGCGCAACCGGCCTTTCTGGGTGACGGCCATATTGATTTTCATCACCACCACTCTTCAATGCACAGCCATCTCTCTCATCAGCTTTCATCAGATACGTCTCGAACAGGCAAGAAGCAACGTGTACGGCTACTTTTACAGCCTTGTATATCAGACACCAGCTGATTATGAAAACCAGCCAGTTGATGACAGCTACGGCACGATTCAGGTAGTTCATTTTTTTGATGATTCCGGACAGTCTGTCCGGATCGGCACGTACAATCCGCCTGCCAGAGATCTGATGTACCAGGGGAGAGAAAAAATAGATCTTCCGGCTGACAGAAACAGCTGCCTGACAACCCGTTCTTTTGCTGCACAGTCCGTCAATGCAGATGTAGGAACTCTGTCTTTTGGCGGTATGTCTCTCGTCCCTGTCCGAACCATACCTGATATCGGATACCTCTGGCCGAAAGGAGAATCCGAGATACTCTCCGATATGCTGCCACCGGATATCTGGGTCAATGCCGTCACCTTCAATGAACTTGCTTCCTCTTCCCCCGCACAGAACTACCGGATTCTTCTTCTGAACCGGGAACAGGCTCAGGCTCTGAAGGACGGATATATTTCCCTGCCCGGGAATTCATATATCAACATGAACATCGTCCGGGACGCGAACCGGTATATATACAAGATTGACCGTGCCTTCAGTCTGTCACAGCTTCTGCTGTTTCCCGGACTGCTTCTTCTGCTTCTTATGGGATACAGCCATTACTCCCGGCAGCGGTATGCTATTTACTCCGATCTTGGATTAGCGCTTCCTGCGCTCACAGCGGTGGTGCGCTCCGAATTCGCAGCCGTGTCCGTCATGCCCTTTGCATGCAGTCTGGCAGCCGGAGGAATTGTCACGTTCCTTTGCACAAACGGAATGTACCCCGGCCTGCAGATTTTTACGTTCTCCGGATACTTTGAAATCCTGAAGTATTATATTCTTGTCTACTTCGCCGGACTGCTAATCGGTATGCTGCTGGCACGCCGGACTGTGCATCAGAAGGACAGGATACGCCGAAAGTCCGGGCACCGCTCCCGCCTCCCGATGAAGGGAACAGCCTACATTCTTTTTTCCGCCCCTCTGCTCCTTCTTCTGACATCCATTCTTCTGGTGGTCGTCAGCTCATTTACCTCAGTGAATGCCCTCAACGAAGCAGTGTACACTGAGCGCTACGGCCAGATCCGCCAGAATTACGATTTTGAAATCACCTATGAAGATTTCTCTCTTGACAGCCAGCATTACATAAGCGGAACAGACCTGATTCAAAAGGAATCTTCTGCGTACGGCGCCATTCCGTTTTTCTTTTCGAATCACTCCGGCCAGCTTGACCATATCATAAACCGTATTGAAGAGCTGGATGGCGTACAGCGCGTAGATACATTCTACATCAACATGAACACACTCATGGCCATACCGGAAACAACAGCAGCCAGTGAGTTTTTTGAGCGGGTTTTCAGATCACCCAGATATTTTCCGGACGGACCATTTACAGATCTGTATGTGCCGGAAATCCAGTCCGCATTCGGAGAATGTGTGCTGTACTGTTACCCCGATACCTATCTCACATCAATCGCCGGCCAGATGGATCTGGCGCCGGAAGCGCTTTCTTCCGTGCTTTCCGGAGATTCGGTGATTCTGGAGGCGCCTGCAATTTGTATCAAGGAGGAAGCTGAAAACTATGTAGCATGGAAAAGAGACACAGAGGGAGATATTGTCCTGAACGATCCTGCGCTGGATACCTACACCTCCGTGCGTCTGTGCATTCCGCAGGCTGACAGAAATCTGGAGGGATTCATACCGCAGGAAGCCCTCACTTTACTCGGTGCCAGACTGGCCATGCCGGAAATTCCGGTTGCCGGTGTTACCAACCGGAATCTCGGCTGGTTTGATATTAACGATCTGGAACGGGGAGAGTACCGCGTTTTCGCAAGCGGAACGTTCTTTAAAAAGCATTCGATCTGGCATGAGGCCAACAGAGTGCGGATCTTTCTGGACGAAGGTGCCGACGCGGATTACGTATCCCGGCAGCTTCAGCTCCTCACAAACAGCATTCCCAACGTGCGCATCGTCGATCGGCATTACAATCTGGAGATGTGGCACGAATACAGAACACTGGAGAAAGTCGTCTACGTGCTCTATGCCGTGCTGAGTCTTGGCCTGTTGATTTCCTTCGCATTTTCCATATCCTACTGCTACTGGCTTGAAAATCAGCGCAATGTAACTCTGTACCGGGATCTGGGCATAACAGCCCGGCGGCTGTTTTACTCCCTTGCCGCACCATTCCTGCTATTCTTGCTGCTGTTCCTTTTCCTGCAGCTTCTGTTCGAACACTTTGCGCTGTCAATCCTTCTTGTCGGATGGCAGCATATGTCCCTGCCTCTGCGCATCGCCGTTCCATCTGCTATATTCGGCGTCTATGCCGCGCTGTTTGCCGGGGCACTCGGCAGCCGGATACGGGAACTGTTCCGGAGACAGGATTATTACGAGTGAGGCCGCTGCCTTCCGGTATTACCCCAGCGCGTCCGCCAGCTGCGTGTCCGACCACAGGGTGTCGGCGCTGTAGAGAAACATTACATCCGTGATACCGTAAGAAGACAGCACCGCGTCCACGTTTTCATAGTAGTAGCGGGGATCGATCAGAATGATGGTGTCATAATACGGCGTGAGCAGCGGCACAAAGCTGTTGGCGAAGGAGTCTTTGAAGACAAGCAGGCTGCGGCCGGTGTCCGCCGTTGTCTCGATTTCCACAGACGGATGGTTGCCGCCGAAAAACACCTGATACTGATCCTTCTGTTCCAGTTTCTCCGGCATGTATACTGACGCGCGCCGAGTCTGCAGGTCCGAATAGCTTACAGTTGTCCTAACATCGCTGTCCGGAATGTATATGGTCACGGCATCCTTTGACGCTCCGTCGGCACTCTGTGAGGCGAGCGTTCCCTGAAAGCTGTCGGAAACCACGAAGCGGCTGTATGCGGCCGGTTCCGGAATGTTCAGCAATTCCTGTGCCGCCTGAAATACCGCATATGCGCCGTCCGTCGTCCAGTGGTGGTCGGTCCGGTAAAAGACCTGCGTCTCTTCTCCGTCTGCTGTTTTCTGACCGGAGGCTTTGATAAGCGCATCGGATGCATTCAGTTTCCGGACAGAAGCCGGAAGCTGTTCCAGAAATTCGTCAATTTCCCCCGTCTGCCCGGACACCGGCGCATTAGCCGGAAGGTTCCGGGCAAGGACGGACGCCGCGTCCGGAACCAGAATCACGCTGCATGACAGGTCCGGATTCTCGTGTGAAAAAGCGGCGATGGCTTTGGCTGTCCGCTCTGTCTTCACCGGATCTTTTGCCGTCGGCTTTTCAAACAGATATCCGTCCTTCCCGATATAGACGCCATTGACCTCCCGCTGACCGGCGCAGCGCCCCGCCAGAGAATTGAGCTTCACCAGGGTGTCCCGCAGCACGAACTGATCGGAGTACCATCTGTCAGCGGTCTGCCCCCAGCCGGACGTCAGGCACTGTGAGAGGGACGGACGGGCGGAGAGGCTCCGGTTTTCCGCGGCGGAAAAGGACCGGTCCGGTGTGAGCAGATTGGCGGCAAAAAGAACCGCACAGGCAAGGGCCGCCATACAGAACACGATGTGCCGGAAATGCCGGCCTTTTGAAACATTTTTCCGTCTCATGCATTTCCTCCCCGGCATCAGAAAGCCGCATACAGGAACGTCTGATAGGTAGAAGACAGAATCCTGGCCACAGACAGAAGCAGCAGCAGCGCCGTGAGTCCTGCGAGGATCCACACACCGCTCCGCCCCCGGCACTTCCGTATTCGCGAGACAAGCCGCGCGGGAATCGTGCCGCAGGCGGCAATCCCAGCAGCAAGCAGGATCAGATTACCGGTCAGATACCATGTCGTCTGAGAGTTCCAGAAGCCGGCGCCCGCCGCGCCGAAGATCTGTCCCCACCAGTGCAGGCAGTCACCGGGAGTCGGCGAGAAGAAGAATATCCATCCGCTGAAGGCCGCCAGGTTGACCAGCGCGCAGCGAAGCACTCCGGAGAGCTTATCAAGGAACCTCGCCAGGACCAGTTTTTCCAGAATTACGATAATTCCCCACCACAGGCCCCAGAGGACAAAGTTCACGGTATTTCCGTGCCAGATTCCGGTGAGCAGCCATACAACTGCCAGGTTCAGAACCAGCCGCGCCTTTCCTGCCCGGCTGCCGCCAAGCGGAATGTATACGTAATCCCGGAACCAGGCGCCCAGCGTAATGTGCCAGCGCCGCCAGAAGTCCGAGGCACTGCCGGCCGTATACGGATGATCAAAGTTCCTGGGGAGACGGAAGCCGAACATAGAGGCCGCGCCAATAGCCATATCCGAGTAACCGCTGAAATCATAGTACAATTGCAGACCGTAAAACACCGTTCCCAGGACTGCCGTCATGGAGGCCATCTGCGGGAGTGCGTGAATCTGCCGGAAAGCGTCTCCAAAGGCATCCGCCAGAAGCACTTTCTTGAACAGACCGGCAAGAAAGCGAAGCGTGCCGCGCTCCAGAGATGCCGCGCTCACCGGATGAGAATCCATCTGCGGCAGCATATCGGCATACTGCGCGATAGGGCCCATCAGTACCTTGGGAAAAAAAGCCAGATACAGCCAGAGGCTGACCGGATTTTTCTCTGCGTCCGCTTTTCCTCTCCCGACATCAAACAGGCAGGAGAGCGCGGAAAACGTGAAGAACGAAATCCCCGCCGGAAGCGGCAGTCCCGAATATTTATAGACAGCCAGAACCGCAGCCAGCAGAACCGTATCCGCAAGCAGGCAGAACGAAAGCGTTCCCGTGTCGCCCCGGGCGCGCCTTCTCTGCAGTTCCCGCGCGGCAAAGTACGTGAAAACCATCTCCCCCAGAAGGACCGGCAGATTCCGGCCGGCGCTCCACGCGTAAAACAGCAGGCTTACAAGAAGCAGAAACGTATTCCGGAATCGCTCCGGTATGAGACGGGCGAGAAGAACGGACGCCGGCAGAAACACCACCAGAAACAGAAGACTTACAAATGACACGTCAGTTCTCCCCTCTCACAGCGCCTTGCGGAATGCTTCAACTATACGCTCAGCATCATCTCCCGAAACATACAGCGCGTATCCGCCGGATACTTCGATTCGGCTCCCGGCTGCCTTCCGGTAGCTCTCCGGCGCATACCCTTCAAAATTCTTCATCTGCGCAGCCTTGCGCGCTTCCATAGCCTGTCTGACCATATCTGCCTGATCCGGCGTCTTCAGTCTGACCAGGAACAGCTCATCTGCCCCGAGTGAAGCGGACGGATAGTACAGCTGCGCGTTTTCATATGTCTGTTCATCCAGACCGTACAGGCGCCGGATCATCCGGGCATCTCCCTCCGTGCGGGCAGGCTCTGTGCTGGCGTCGTTCTGAACTTCCACCGCGGCATCTGGCAGATCCTGTGCCTGTGTCGTGTCATCGGACAGGATGCCCGCTGCCGCGTTCACGGCTGCTCTGACACTGTCCCAGGAAGATCCGGATACCCGCCCGGACAGAAGCTGTGCGGAGATGACAGCAATGAGAAATACAGCTGCCGCCGTTCTTCCGAGACTAAAAATGCCGTCCGGCAGAAGTCTGTGCCGCCATGTATCCCACTTTCTTCTCTCCTGCCGTCCCCTGCTCTCCGAAACGTTCATCGCGGTTCCTTATCTGACGCACCGGCTCCGGTGTCATGATCAATCTGCGCGATTATCATGTTCTGAGCCCAGTATGTGTTAAACTGCCGGTTGAAATGTATGCCGTCACCCTCATACAAGTCGGAGTGCTGCTCCACAATCGCGTCATTGTCAATCCACACCCAGCCGTTTTCATCGCACATCTGCGCGAGGCGTACATTTGCCGCCGGTATATCCGCAAGATACGGCTTCTGTTCAAGAACATCCGCGCGGACCGGAAAGATGGAGTTGACATACAGCACAGCGTCCGGCACCGCCGCCTGAATCGTCCGGCAGCAGTCCGCGAAGCGGCCGAGAAAGCTGTCCATGTCCAGCGCATCGTCGCCGTTGATATCGTTTAATCCGACTTCCAGAAAAACATTCAACGGATTCAGTGCCTGAATCTCGCCCACATGTGCAGAGAGCGTGTCCAGATTCCACCCCACGTCGGCGACGATCCGCCTCTCCTCCAGAAGCCCGTACGCCTTAAGCGCCTCCGTGCGGGAGTCGCCGCAGACAGCGTAATTCGTGAACATCGCGAAGGGGTCCGAATCCCCGGCAAGCACAGCCGCCTTGATCCGCTCTCCTTCCGCGATCTGTCTGCGCCGCGCGATAGCCGCGATCATCGAGTCTGCCTCGGAAACGCTCCGCGCGTCCAGGCTCTGAAGCTGACGGACTCCCTCGTCCACTCCGTCCGGACGCGGCTTGTATCCGTGCAGATTCCAAATGAGGTCAAAAAGAAATACGGCCAGAATCCCGGCCGCGATCCCCAGCTTTATCCTTTTGTGCGAAAAGTTCCCCACTGTGACACGTCTCTCTTAGAAACAGCTTTGATACTGCTGATATCATATCATATCGGTCAGCCGATTTTGTGCTTTTTCATCTTTTCTTTGAAGATATCCGTGACGATTCTGCGGAGCTCTTCTCTCTCCTTCTCCGGCAGTTCTCCTTCCCTTTTCGCCGCCGCGTAGAGTTCCGGATACTGCGCGGCAATCCTCTCGATGGTCTTTGTCGTGGCATGCTTTCGCACGAAAAATGGAATCTTCTGAATCCATCCGTCCGGCACGAGCGCCAGAATCTTCTCCGCCGCCTCTTTGTCGCTTATTTCTGCGGTCGGAAGACCGGAATTGATCTGCTTCTGTTCACTTTCCGTAAAATCTTTTTGTTCCATGGTTTCCTTTCTGTGATCACTCACCTGTCAGCCAGGCAGTATCATACCATCAAAAGAACCGGTCCCTCAATGATTACAGCGCCTATCTTCTGCCGTTTCTCTTTTCCCACTCTGCTTTTTCGTCCCGCTCATCCCAGGCGTCTGCATGCTTCTCTCGTTTTATAACCTTTGCCAGCTCTTCTTCCAGCTCGTCGTCGCTCATAGCTTCAAGCATCCGGGTCTCGTCACTCATCCCGCCGCGGCTGCCTGCCTGGCGTTTTGCAAGAGAAGCCGGAACTTTGAAATCTTCGTCATATGCCGGAGCATCCAGGTCATCAGGGCCATCATCCGCATCCAGGTCATCCAGGTTGTCATCCGGATCACCTTCTGCTCCTGTCTGCGTTTCATCCGGCTGACCGCCGGCCTCCCAGGCTTTGATATCGTCGACGATGTCAATGTCATCATCGCTGTACGAATGTTTCTTCGGCCGGGAAGCTGTCCGCCCGGCAGCCCGCCGGCCCCGGCGGGCAACCGTGCTGGCCATGTGCAGGCCGGCGATCCGGTCATACCGGAAGTCTGCCTCTTCTTTCACCGAGCAGTGCAGGGCATTGCCGATCTGATAGAAGAACAGGACGAGAAAAGCCGAGGCCAGAAGCAGCGCCGCGTTGGCGCTCACCTCGTCCGAGGCGTTCCGGCTGATGGAGTTGAACACGATGGTGAAGTAAAACGGTGCCGGCAGAATGAGCAGATACAGAAGCGCATTGCGCAGCAGAAGCCGCAGCGGGTTCGGCCAGGTGCCGCGCCGGCTTCTCAGGCGCACGCGGACGAGCCATTTGCCGAGGGTGAATCCGTCGGTGGCGCTCTCCGTGAGCGTCAGGATCAGGAACATGGCAGGCAGCAGGACCTGCAGATACGGCCAGAGCGGGATTTTGCTCAGGCCGCCGAGAATCCTGCCCGTGGAGCCGCTGCTTATCGCTGATTTTAGCGGTGTGATTTTCCCGAGCGCCGCGTTCAGATCGGGCAGGGAGACCGCCCGGCCGGCCGTGTTCATAAGCAGAAGCAGCAGAAGGCTCACCGCCGCCGCGTCCGCCGCAAAGGCCGCCGCGCGCCGCATGACTGTGATGCGCCCGCTCTTCTCCACGCTCTCCCTGTCCAGCTCCTTCCGGCTGGGCAGCGCAAAGGAGAACAGCGGTGTCATGAGAAAGCCGAGCACGCCGCCCAGCGTGTTGAAGAACAGATCATCCACGTCAAAGGTCCGGTAGGAATACGGATAGATGTGATACACACCGGTCAGCTGCGTCACCTCAAAGAACAGACTGTACAGGAAGCTCAGCAACAGTGTCTGGAAAAACGAGCGGCGGAAATAGTAGTGCAGATACACGCCGAAGGGAAAGAGAAGAGCGACGTTGAAGATCATCTCCCAGAGCACCCGGTTCTTGAGCGCCACCTGATAGGTCGAGGAATCGCCCAGAATGAAGCCGGTCTGTTCTTTCCACTCGCTCACCTCGTGGAACAGCTTCAGGTACACCGGCGCGTTGTGCGTCAGCGTCGACGGATCCGGCAGCGGCAGCAGCGTCAGAAAAAAAGACGCCAGCAGATAAAAGACAAAGGAATAGACAATCCCCGTGCGCATAAAAAGAACAGCACCATACCGATGGTACTGCATGAGCATATATGGCAGCGTTATGAGAAGCGCCAGAACCGGAAAGACAAATACGGCCTCGCTGATCGTCTCCAGATAGATGTGCATGTAAATCCTCCTGTCAGAAGCCAGCGGCAGAAGGACCGTCAGGGAAGCGCTCCTTACTGATCGCCCAGTACTCCTTCGACGTATTTTACACTCAAATCCAGAAAATCGGAAATCTCATAGATCGGAACGCCGTTGTCATGAAGCAGAAACACAAGTTCAAGAGAAGAAGTCCCCTTCTTTTTTTCCTGCGCAACAAAATACCGGATCTGTTCGTCTGTCAGTTTCATAGCGCCACTCACACCTCGGAAATTCAGGGCAGACAACACAGAGCACTTCTTTTGTAGAAGACACACAAAGAAGGGCTTCCCGCCAGTCGTCTGTCTTACGCATCACGCATTTGTTATTGTCATAATAGCAGAATGCTTTGAGAGTGTAAACATGAAGAAATGACAATATTTTGCGTATCTGCGGCATCTTCACGGGTATATTGACCAATTCCCGCAGCAAAAACGGTGCGCCATCCCTTCCGGGACAGCGCACCGCCGATACAGGTATCTATGTCATTATTTCATCAGCTGGCGGAACATACCGATGACCTGCTCCTTTGTTGCCGGTCTCGGATTGCCCGGATAGCAGGCGTCGTTCAGCGCATCGGTCGCGAGCTGATCAAGATCCTCCTCGCGGATCTTCTCGTTGCACTTCGGGATGCCGACGTCCTCGGAGAGCTGGCGGACAGCCGCAATCGCAGCGTCCTTGGCCTCTTCCTGGGAGAGCGCATCGACGTTCTTAACGCCCATCGCTCTGGCGATCTGTCTGTAGCGGTCACCGCAGTAGTCGCGGTTGAACTCCATGGTGATCGGCAGGAACATCGCGCAGGCCACGCCGTGCGGCGTGTCATAGTGTGCGGACAGCGTGTGCGCCATGGAGTGGTCGATGCCAAGCCCTACGTTGGAGAAGCCCATGCCGGCCACATACTGGGCGAGCGCCATGCCCTTTCTTCCCTCAGGCTTGTTTGCGACAGCGTCGCGCAGATTCTCGCTGATGAGGCGAATCGCCTCCAGATGGAACATATCGGTCATCTCCCAGGCGCCCTTCGTCGTGTACCCTTCGATGGCATGTGTCAGGGCATCCATTCCGGTCGCGGCCGTGAGGCCCTTTGGCATGGAGGACATCATGTCCGGGTCGATGACGGCGGTCTCCGGGATGTCATCCGGTCCCACGCACACGAACTTTCTCTCCTTCTCCGGGTCCGTGATGACATAGTTGATGGTCACCTCGGCGGCCGTTCCGGCTGTGGTCGGAACCGCGATGGTCGGAACCGCGTGATGCTTTACCGGTGCAACCCCTTCCAGCGAGCGCACATCAGCAAATTCCGGGTTCGTGATGATGATGCCGATCGCCTTCGCGGTGTCCATGGAAGAACCGCCTCCGATGGCGATGATGGAATCCGCGCCGGCTTCCTTGAAAGCGGCAACGCCGTCCTTTACGTTCTGGATCGTCGGATTCGGCTTGATCCCGCTGTACACCGTGTACGCGATGCCCGCCTCGTCAAGAAGATCCGTCACCTTGGATGTAACCTTGAACTTCACGAGGTCCGGATCCGATGTCACGAACACCTTCTTCCAGCCCTTCTGCTTCACGATGCCGGGGATTTCTTTGATAGCGCCCGAGCCGTGGTAGGACACACCGTTTAATACAATTCTCTCTGCCATTTTTAATTATCCTTTCTGCGGACTGACCGCATGACATACATATTGATATTTTCTTGACAAATTCCGGCAAAAGAGATGCGGGCGCCTCTGCGCCCGTCCCGCATCTCTTTGTGCAATCATATATCGGAATCCGGATCCCAGCCGATTTTGTCGCTCTTCTTCTCGTAGAGGAACTCTTCCGGGAGAGTCACGCCAAAATCTTTCGCCAGATGCCGGAACTCGTCGGGCTGAATGGTCTGGCGCTTGCGGTCGGTCATCGAGAGGACCTTCACGAGGATCTCCGCGGACTTCTCGACCGTGTGCATCAGACCGAAGGTGAGATCGAAATCCTCACCCGCGGCGAACATCCCGTGATGTGCCCAGATGGCGACATCATATTTCTTCATCAGCTTACTTGTCTCAACGGCGATGTCGCGGCCGCCCGGAACCATCCACGGAACCACGCCGATGCCGTCCGGGAAGACGACCGGACACTCGGTGGCCATCTCCCACAGTTCGCGGGTGAAAACCTTGTCGGAGAGCGGAAGCACGAAGGTCAGCGCGATGGTATTGGTCGGGTGGCAGTGATAGATGACCCGGTACCGGCCGCCCGTCACTTCCTTCTTCACCTCATGGTTCATAAGGTGGCTCGGAAGCTCGGAGGTCGGGCGCGCGCCCACAAGCCCCCAGACCGTGCGGTAATTCTCGCCCTTCTCGTCGACCTCGATCATGCCGAAGGTCTCTTCCGCCTTGATGTAGATGTTGCGCATATATTTGCCGCTGCCAGTCGTCAGGAAGTACTCGCCGGAAAGGCCGGGCACCGAAGTGCCGATCGGCTTCCACTGCTGCGGCACGAGGTTTTCCCTCACCTCTTCGACTTCTTCCGGCTTCACCCGGTACGTCAGGTTGCCGCCGTTGCGCTCATGCCATCCCTGTTCCCAGCCGTCGAAGGCCATCCGCTGAAACCCTTTGACAAATTCAGCATCCAAAAACTTCATGACAATTATCCTTTCTTGTCCTGGTAAGATTTATGTAAGAAAGCCACCGGCTGTCAGCCGGCCTTTGCTTTTCTTTTCTTCTTGACGGGCGGTTCCTCACCTGGCGCCCCGTCACGGCTCGTACGTCTTCAGCCCGTACGACCTGCCGATGCAGCGCCTGGCGTCCAGTCTGTCCTTCAGTTCCCCGGCCGCGATCATCTGCGCCGTGGCATTGCCGATGGCCGTCGCTTCCGCCGGTCCCGCAAGCACCCGTTTTCCCGTAGCCCGGGCTGTCAGACGGTTGAGATAGTCTGCGTTTGAACCGCCGCCCACGATGTGAATCGCATCGTATGTCCGCCCCGTGATGGCTTCCAGGCTGCTGACCGTTTCCGCGTAGCACTTCGCCAGCGAGTGGTAGATGACGCTGGCTGTCTCAAAGATCCCCTCCGGGACCTGTTCTTCCTGCTCCCGGCACGCCGCCTGCACCTCGGCTGTCATACTTTCCGGCGCCAGGAACCGGTCATCATTGGCCGGCACGAGACTGGTGATCGCGGTCTTCTCCGCGCCCTCGCAGATCTGTCCGAACGACAAGTCCCCTCCGATTTCCTTTTTCACGGACTGGATCATCCACAGTCCCATGNNCCGTCGATGATCTCGACCGTGTCCGGGATCGTCTTCTTAAATGCTTCATACTGTCCCTCGAATTCCGGGACAAGGGATGGGAACTGGGGCAGGTACGCTCCCAGCGCGATGGAGAAGACTCCGATTCTTGCCTTGGTATTTACCAGCATGCTGATTCCTCCTGTAAGTTGTATGTGTTCATCTTACGTATATTTTAAGTACGCCCTTAGTGTACTTCATGTACTATTTCACGTATCCTGTCGATTCTGTCCGGAATCTATCCGTTCTGTCCGGGCTGTATCTCCCTGACCGCGAAACTCCTGCGAATGGCATCCCGCGCTTCCTGCAGATCCTTAAGCTCGCCGCCTGCGATCATCTGCACCAGCAGGTTTCCTATAGCCGTTCCCTCGATCGGGCCGGCATATACCGGAAGTCCGGTCATCTTCGCTGTTATCGCATTCAAATAGTTGTCCTGGCATCCGCCGCCGACAATGTTAATGCTGGTGAGTGTCTTGCCCGTCAGCTGTTCCAGCGCATGGATCGCATCCCTGTAGCAGATCGCCAGGCTCCTGTACACGCACTGCATGATCTCTCCTACAGACTGCGGAGCGGGCTGTCCGGTCTTCTCACAGTAGACGCGGATCGCATCGATCATGCTGTCCGGAGCAAGGAAGCTCTTGTCATTCGCATCGACCACGGATGAGAAGCCCTCTGCTTTCTTCGCCTCTTCGATCAGGTCCGGGAAGCTCCATTTCCTGCCATCCGCGTGGCGGCTGGTCTTGCCGGCCACATATTCCACCCCGTTCAGTTCCCTTCGGATGGACTGGATCATCCACAGTCCCATGATGTTCTTGAGGAACCGGAAGCGCCGGTCGTATCCGCCCTCATTGGTGAAGTTGGCCTCCCCGGCCTGGGGCGAGCAGTTCGCCTCGTGCAGCTCGGTTCCCATCAGCGACCATGTCCCGGAGCTGATGTAAAGCGGGGCGTCCGAGGCAGACGGCACCGCGAGGACCGCCGATGCTGTGTCGTGCGTGCCCGGCGCCACCACCTTGCAGGTGAATCCGACCTCTTCTGCGATCTCCGGCTTCAGGTCCCCGAGGACTGTGCCCGGCGGAACGATAGTCTGAAAGATCTTCTCCGGATAGCCGAGCCGGCGGATCAGATCATAGTCCCAGTCGAACGTCACCGGGCTCACCAGCTGGCCTGTGGTGGCGTTGGTGTACTCCGTCGCCGCCTTCCCGGACAGCAGATAGTGGAAATAATCGGGCATCATCAGCAGCTTGTCGGCTTTCGCGAGAAGCTCTGCCTCCTGGTTCTTTACGGCAGCCAGCTGGTAGATTGTGTTGAACTTCTGCTTCTGGATTCCGGTCCTCGCGTACAGCTCATCCTCCGGGATAAACTGCTTCACGTATGCATCCGCGCCCTCCGTGCGGCTGTCCCGATACGCGACGGCGTCCCCGAGACGCTGTCCGTTCCCGTCCAGCAGCACAAAGTCCACGCCCCAGGTGTCGACGCCCACACTCACCGGCGTGATGCCGCGCCTGCCGCATTCCTTCATCCCGGCCAGGATGTGCCCGAAAAGACTGTCGACATCCCAGGTCAGATGGTTGTCTTTCCGCACATTGCCGTTCGGAAAGCGGTAGATCTCCTCCTGGCGCATTATGCCGTTCTCAAGCTCAAACAGGATATGCCGCCCGCTGGACGCGCCGATATCCACCGCAAGAAAATACCTGCCCATGTCGTTCCTCTCCACTTCACGTCTGTAAAACCGCGCATTCTGCCATCATCATATTCTCTTTCCGGTATAAAAAAAAGGACACTTTTTGTGTTAAAAAGTATCCTCTCATGACTAATGGGATCGCTTTCAGTCGTCGACGAAATCCTCGCGATACGGGCTGAATGTGTCGATTAGAACTCCCGGCTCCAGGCACACGCACCCGTGCACAACGCCATTGGTCTTGCAGAGCGTGTCGCCCTCTGTCACGATATGCTTCTCACCGTCGATCGTAAATTCGAACTTTCCGCTCTTCACATAGGTGATCTGTGTGTGCGGGTGATGATGCATCGCACCCACGGCTCCTTTCGCGAACGTATTCTCGACCACCATCAGGTCATCGGAGTACGCGAGCACCCGCTTCACAACGCCCTGGCCGTTGTCCTCCGGCTTTACATCCTTGTAGAAAACCCATCTCTGATTCTTCATGTTTCCTTTCTCCTTCTATAATGATTTTGTATTCTCCCCGCGGGAACTGTCAGATGCTTCTGATGACAGATAGTTCCTGTCCGTCCTCCCGCGTCCGGATGCATTCTGTGCCGCCCGGAAGCGCCTCGGCGTCTGGCCGGTCGCCGCGCGGAAGATGCGGTGAAAATAGCTGACATTCGCGTACCCGACAGCTCCGGCGACGGACAGCACCGACATCGGTGTGTGCGTCAGCAGATAGCGGGCCTGGCGCAGGCGCCTCTCCTGCACCAGATCGGTGAAATTGCGTCCCAGCTTCCGCTTGATCATCCGGGAAAGCTGGAACGGATCATAGTGAAGAGTGCGCGCGAGGGTAGAAAGCGAAGCGTCCCGGTAATGGCTGTCGACATAGTCCAGCACCTTCATGATCATCTCGTCCGTCCCCCCGCCGCCAACCTGCAGATGATCGGAGAGCTTCAGCAGATACAGCAGGAGAAGGCCGAAGGTGTTCTGCTCGATCGTGCGCGAGGAGGACGAGCGGTTCAGAAGCCCGTAGATCAGATTCTCCATGAGGTTTAACACCGGGAGAAAATCCGCCGTGTGAAAGAGCAGATATGACGGGGCATCCACCTGTCCATCCGTCTGGTTGTCTGACACCGGGGCACCGGAGAGCGTGCCGATGAGAAAATCCCGGATTGCGCTTTTCTCGTCGGGAATCATCCGAAGGATGTCATTAAAGAACTCCGGCAGGATCAGGAAATTCACGCCGATGTCATTCTCCCCCGCCGGATAGACCTCCTGTGTCACCCGCTGACTCAGCATCAGCAGATCGCCGGACCGGACCGTGACTTCCTGCCCGCCGAGTACATGCCGCGTAGAGCCCTCGCACATGTACAGCACTTCCACGTAATTGTGCCGGTGTTTCGGAAAATACGCAAACCGCACATTTTTGCGGATCGTGATCAGGCGACCCTCCTCTGCCAGCCGGCGCACGTCGACGACGTCATTGCCGGTAGACATGTAGATCCCCTTCTCGATCTTGTCTCCCGCCTTCAGTTTTTCTTCTTCCGGCGTCAGAACCGCCAGCTGATCAAGCAGATCCTGCCGCATGGAACGCTCCTGCTACTCCTGTTTCGTGCACGCTTCAGTCCTTCTGTATCGTGAAAATGTACGCTGTCACGGAATCATAGGGTCTCCCCGGTCCGAAGACAGGCTTGCGGAACGCCTTGTTGTTGGCGGAATCCGGGAAGCACTGCGGCTCCAGGCAGAAGCCCGCGTAGTCCTCATAGATGTGCCCGCTCTTGCCGCTGCGGCCGCCGAGTCCGTTGCCGGTGTACAGCTGGATGCCCGGCTCATCTGTCATCAGGGTCATGGCGATGCCCGTCGTGCTGCTCACGGCATCCGCAGCCGTGGAAAGCGCCCCGATCGCATTGCTCTCATCCAGCACAAAGTTGTGGTCAAAGCCCAGCGACGCCCGGAGGATCTCAAAATCCGGATCTCCCGTGCGGATCCCCTCCCGGTACGCGTCGATCGCCTTGCCGAGATCCCGGTACTTTTGGAAATCCAGAACCGTTCCGGATACGGGTGCAAGTTCTCCCGTCGGGATGAGTCCCGCGCCTACCGGTGTGAACTTGTCCGCGCAGATCTTCAGCTGCACGCCGTCAAGTGTTCCGGCCTGCTCACCGTTCAGATTAAAATAGGAATGATTCGTGAAGTTGATGAGCGTGTCCTTGTCCGACTCCGCATGATACTCCGTCACGATCTCGCCGCCCTCGGTCAGGCGCACGGTCAGCCGCACCTGCACAGTCCCCGGGAATCCCTGTTCCATGTCCGGGCACGTGATCGAAAGCACTGCGTAGTCGCAGCTGTCCGAGGACCATGGTGTCTTGTGCACGCCCTCCGGGGCGTCGATGTGCCCCGCGTCCTGTATCTTCCAGATCTTGCAGTCCGTGCAGTTGCTTCCGCTGTGAAGATTGTTCTTTCCGTCGTTCTTCTCGAGCTCGTAGCGCACGCCGTCGATCACCGTCGATGCGTCCGAGATCCGATTGGCATACCGCCCCACCGTACTCCCGAGATGGCCGCCGTTATTCTCATATCCGGCCAGATCATCATATCCGAGCAGCACATCGACCGGATTTCCGTTTTTATCCGGTACGATGATGGACTGAAAGATCGCTCCGTAGTCCAGGATGCGCAGCTTCATGCCGGACGAATTCTCCAGCGTGAGGGCGGTCACTTCCTGTCCGTCCTTCGTCGTCCCGAAATACTCCTTCTTCATGCAGGTTTCCTCCCTTGCAAAAGTCTGTCTCTTGCCTGTTTTCCGGCCCCGCCGGTACATTTTTCCTTATTATACCACCTGCCGGGCAGGAAAGAATCCCATTATAACCCGGAAAATGCTTGACAGCCGATTTATATTGTGTTAAATATAATTTTGTAAAAGATAAATAGACAGATGATGTTACTGCCATTTGTCACGCCACTGAAAAAGGAGAACAAAAAATGAGCAGTTTCTATGATTATTCGGTAACGAAGCGCGACGGTTCCCAGCTTCCCATGGGCAGTTTCCAGGGGAAGGTCGTTCTGGTGGTCAACACGGCGACGGGATGCGGCTTCACACCCCAGTACAAGGATCTTGAAGACATCTACGAGGAGTTCCACGACAAGGGACTGGAGATTCTGGACATCCCGTGCAACCAGTTCGCGGGGCAGACGCCGGGGACGGATGAAGAGGTGCACGAGTTCTGCACGCTCAAGTACAACACGAAGTTTGATCAGATGAAGAAGAGCGACGTCAACGGCGAGACCGCTCTGGATCTGTACAAGTATCTCAAGAGCCAGAAGACGTTTGAAGGATTCGGGAAAGGCCCGAAGGCTCTGCTGATGAACACGATGCTTAAAAAAATCGACCCGGATTACAAGAACAACGCTGAAATCAAGTGGAACTTCACGAAGTTCCTGATCGACAGAAGCGGCAATGTCGTGGCGCGCTTCGAACCGACAGCCAGCATGGAGTCCGTCCGCGAAGCGGTTGCAAAGCAGATCTGAGAGCCCGGGAAAGGAATACAGCTATGACGGATATCATCATCATCGGGGCCGGCACCGCCGGCCTCACGGCCGGGATCTATGCGGCGCGCGCCGGAAAGTCCGCGCTGATCCTGGAAGCCACCGCCTACGGCGGGCAGATCATCAATACGCCTGACATTGAGAATTACCCCGGCATCGCGCACATCTCCGGCTTTGACTTTGCACAGAATCTCTACGATCAGGCCGTGGCGCTGGGCGTCAGGGTTGTCTTTGAAGGAGCCGCAAAGATCGCCGACGGCGGCTCTGTGAAGACCGTCACAACAACCGGCGGCCGCCTGTACGAGTG
The DNA here is from genome assembly GCA_002394965.1 of Lachnospira sp. UBA4285. Classification (GTDB taxonomy): domain Bacteria; phylum Bacillota; class Clostridia; order Lachnospirales; family Lachnospiraceae; genus UBA4285. The sequence continues at coordinate 1,480 of DGVL01000076.1, read as the reverse complement.
CAGGGCCGTCATCCTCGCCACCGGCGCGAAGAACCGCCATCTGGGACTTGCGCGGGAGGAAGAGCTGATCGGAAAAGGTGTGTCCTACTGCGCGACATGTGACGGAATGTTCTTCCGCGGAAAAGATGTTGCCGTGAACGGCGGCGGCAACACAGCGCTTGGCGACGCGCTGTATCTTGCCGGCATCTGCAGAAAAGTCTATGTGATTCACAGAAGAGACACGTTCCGCGGGGCCCAGACGGATGCCGAAAAGCTCGCAAAACTGGACAACGTGGAGTTTGTGCTGAACAGCACTGTGACGGCGCTGCACGGCGAGTCCCGGCTCGAAAGCATCGATGTGACGAGCAAGACAGACGGATCCGTGCGCGAGATTCCCGTATCCGCCCTGTTCGTTGCCATCGGACAGGCCCCGGACAACGGTGCCTTCGCAGACCTGATCCAGCTTGACAACAGAGGTTACATCCAGGCCGGCGAGAACTGCCGCACAAGCCGCGAGGGAATCTTCACCGCCGGCGACTGCCGCACCAAGGCGCTCCGCCAGCTCACGACCGCCGCCGCGGATGGCGCCATGGCCGCAACCGCTGCCTGCGAGTACATCGACAGACTCTGAGAACCGTAAGACAAAAAGGGCTCTCTCAACAAAAGATAAACATCCGCACTTCGGAAAGGAGTACAGCCACAATTCATGGACAAGAAAGCAGACACCCTCTTTTCCAGCCCGGACGAGGCACTGAAGCTGCAGAATCAGCTGTGCTTTCCGCTCTATGCCGCCTCCCGGAAGGTCGTCGGCGCCTACACGCCATACCTGAAGCCGCTTCACATCACCTATACGCAGTACATCACGTTCATGGTCCTCTGGGAACAGGATGATATCCCGGTCGGCGACATCTGCGCCAGGCTTCACCTTGACAACGGGACGGTGACACCGCTTCTCAAGAAAATGGAGGACGAGGGCTTTATAACCAGAGTCCGCGACGAGGCGGATGAGCGCAAGGTGCGGATCCGTCTGACAGGCGCCGGGCGCGCGATGAAGGAAAGAGTGAAGGACATCCCGGAGAAGGTGGGCGGTTGCTTCCGCCTGCCCCGGCAGGACGCTCGCACTCTGTACCGGATTCTCTACCAGATCCTGGATAGTTGAGTCCCACGTGGGCGCAGACATAAGGGCCGGTTCATTCCGGCCCTTTTTTGCATGCCACGCTCCCGGCGGCATGCTTTCTTAAAGCCATCCGGCAAAGGCAGATGGAACCGGCACAGACTTTCCTGCCTCGCGCCTGCTGACCCACAGCCACTCCTGCCCCTCTGATGCGACTGCTGAAAGCGGGTCATACGCTTCTGTTTCCTCTGCCACCGCCAGCCGCTGAGACACGGTTTCCTCCTTGTTTCCGTCTGCCGCTTCTCTGAGGTCCGCCACACGCACCCGGTAGGCGATCATGTCCCAGATGACATGCGAGAAAACATGCCTTCTGTCCGCAAGCCGCTC
>DGVL01000026.1 GCA_002394965.1 Lachnospira sp. UBA4285 | reverse complement strand
TCCATCTGCATCAAGGATATGGCCGGACTGCTTCTTCCGTACACCGCTGAAAAGCTTGTGAAGGCGATCAAGTCGGGCTCGAATCTTCCGCTTGAGATCCACACGCACTATACGTCCGGTGTTGCATCCATGACGTATATGAAGGCCGTTGAAGCCGGAGCGGACATCATCGACACGGCTGCGTCGCCATTCGCCATGGGGACATCGCAGCCGGCGACAGAGGTGATGGTCGCCGCGTTCCAGAACACGCCGTATGACACGGGACTGGATCTGAATCAGCTCGTCAAGATCGGTCAGTATTTCCAGCCGATGCGCGAGGAGGCCCTCAAGACCGGTCTCATGAGCACGAAGGTCCTGGGCGTGAACATCAACACGCTCCGCTACCAGGTTCCGGGCGGCATGCTCAGCAATCTGGTAAGTCAGCTCAAGTCCGCTGGCGCCGAGGACAAGCTCCAGGACGTTCTGGAGGAGGTTCCGAAGGTGCGCGAGGACTTCGGCGAGCCACCGCTTGTAACACCGTCTTCTCAGATCGTCGGCACGCAGGCCGTGCTCAATGTCTTGCAGGGCGAGCGCTACAAGATGATCACCAAAGAGTCGAAGAAGTTCCTGCACGGAGACTTTGGCAAGACGATCAGACCGTTCAATCCGGAAGTACAGAAGAAGGCTATCGGAGACGAGAAGCCGATCACCTGCCGCCCGGCCGACCTGATCAAGCCGCAGCTTGAGGACATCAAGAAGAACCCGGTTGTTCAGAAGTACAGACAGCAGGATGAGGACGTTCTGTCGTACGCACTGTTCCCGCAGGTTGCCGAAGAATTCTTCAAGTACAGAGAGGCACAGCAGAGCAAGGTTGATCCGTCCAAGGCTGACAAGGAGACAAAGAGTTACCCTGTCTGATGTGAAAGAGAACTGATATAAGAACCGCCGTTTCTGATTGCAGAAACGGCGGTTTTTTGGTGGCGCGCCCGGCGGCCGGCCAGTTGCAGATGTATGTGCATGGGCAGCGTTAATTCAAACGATCCGGTAGGACTGCCACTTCCCCGAGCGGTAGCGCCGGATGAAGAAGAAGGCGCGGACGGACCAGTCCAGATACCAGCCGATTCGCGTTCCGATGAGACCCAGACCCAGGAATGTCCCGAAAAACCAGGCGCCGAACACGCGTGCCGCAAACATCGAGGCAATACCCACAATCATTGTATATTTCGCGTCGCCGGCAGCGCGGGTGCAAGTCGGGATGACGAATGCTAGCGGATGGACCGTGGCGATCGCGAGGCAGTCCATGCAGATGACGGTGCGGGAAAGTGCCGCGGTCTCAGCTGAGATGTTGTAGACGTTCAGCGCAAACGGAGTGAAGAGGAACACGAGCAGGCTGTCGGCGACGACCATGACATACGCGAGCTTCAGCATCTTGCGGATGTAGAACTCAGCCTGATCATAGTCGTTCTTTCCGACACACCGGCCTACAACGGGAACAACGGCGAGGATCATGGCGGACTCCGTGGCATAGGAGAAGACGCTCAGCGAGTTGGTCACACCGTTCGATGCGATCTGCATTGTCCCGTACGTAGAGACCAGCACGGAGATGATGATCTTGCCGAGCTGAAAGAGACCGTTTTCAGTGGCATTGGGGACAGCGATGCCAAGAATTTTCTTCAGGCACGCTCCGTTCCAGGCGAAGATGTCGCGCATCGTGATACAGATTACGTTGCTTTTTCTAAAGCACAGCGTTGTCATGACTATGGCAGCAACGGCGCGGGAAATAACGGTCGGCCAGGCGACTCCGGCCACCCCGAGGTGCAGGATGTAGATTCCGAATGCATTACCCGTGACGTTGATGGCGTTCATCAGGATGGATACGTTCATCGTCACACTGGTGCGGTTCATGCTGCGATAGATGGCAGCAGAACTGTTGTAGATGCCAAGAAATGGGAAAGAAATAGCTGTGATCCAGAAATATGTCTCAGCTGCCGCCATGACCTGACCGTCAACGCTTCTGTAGAGTGCGTGCAGGATCAGGCGGTAGAAAAGGAGCGAAGCTGCCGCTGCGGCAGTCGCGATCAGGCCGGAAATCATGACCAGCTGTCCGGCGGTGAAGTTGGTCTTTTTCCTGTCGCCGCACCCCAGATATTGGGAGACGGCGACAGCACCCCCGCCGGCCAGGGCTGAGAGCACGGCAATCAGCAGATTGTTGACATCGTTGACGATGGACACACCGGATATGGCAGCTTCCCCGGCGCCAGAGACCATCATGGTGTCAGCCATGCCGACGAGCATCGCCAGCAGCTGCTCCGCCAGAAGCGGGAGTATAAGTGCCCGCAGACTGGCATTGGAAAAGTCTTCAGGACCCGGGTAAGAATCCCGAAATAAAAATTTCAGCATGATTCCTCCTGCTGTCAGATCACACATCTTTACATATTCTTTATAATACACCGAATTGCGGCGCGTGAAGGCTAAAAACGGGAAAAATCCATGCTTTCGTGATACACTGTAAGAAAAGTGGGGCAGCTCGGGAAATCAGGAGCAGAGTGTATGGCATATATTGAATTTCGTGAGGTTGTGAAGCAGTATGGCGAAGGCAGCTCTGCCGTGCAGGCTCTCTCCGGTACGACGTTCCGGATCGAGAAGGGCAGCCTGACACTTATACTGGGTGCCTCCGGCGCCGGAAAAACGACAGCGCTCAATATTCTCGGCGGTATGGATTCGGCTACGTCGGGACAGGTCATCGTTGACGGCCGGGATATAACGAATTTTAACCGGCGCGAGAGGACGCAATATCGGCGGACCGATATCGGATTTGTATTTCAGTTTTATAACCTCGTCCCGAATCTGACTGCCCTGGAGAATGTGGAACTCGCCTCCCAGGTCTGCCGTGAGGCTAAAGATCCCGAAACGGTGCTCGCCGACGTAGGACTGGCTGACCGCATGAACAATTTCCCTGCACAGCTCTCCGGCGGAGAGCAGCAGCGGGTTTCCATAGCCCGGGCAATCGCCAAGAATCCGAAGCTGCTCCTCTGTGACGAGCCGACCGGAGCGCTCGACTACGTGACAGGCGTACAGATTCTGGAACTGCTGCAGAGGGTCTGCCGCGAGGATGGCATGACGGTCGTCATTATCACCCACAATTCTATCATCGCTCCGATGGCTGACCGTGTCATCCGCTTCCGGAGCGGTCAGGTCATTTCGACAGTGGATAATCCGCAGCCGGAGCGCGTTGAAAATCTCAAGTGGTGATTTCATGAATCGTGCATACAGAAAAGATGTGATGCGGTCTCTTCGGGGTGGATGGCGGCGGTTTCTTGCGATCGCTCTGATCACGGCGCTCGGTGTCATGATGTTCTCAGGACTGCAGGCGGCATGTCAGGATCTTCGCCGGGAGGCGGATTCTTTTTTTGACGCCCAGAATCTCCACGACCTTGAAATCAAGTCGACGCTGGGGCTTACAGAAGATGACGCGGCTGCCCTGGCAGAACTTCCGGATGTCGAACAGGCAGAATGTGTGTTCAGCACAGATGTCACAGTTGTGACGGAGGCGGGCGGCGCACTGGAGCTCTCGGCTGTCACGATGACTCCCGGAGGAACCGATGCCTTGTACCCGGTGACCGGAAGGCTTCCAGAGAGGGAGGATGAATGCGCCCTGACCGAAGCTGTCGCCAGCAAGTACGGCCTGCAGACCGGCAGCATCCTTACCTTGACAGCAGAAGAAGGCAGTGGAGATATCCTGCCGGATACATTCACCGTCACGGCGCTTGTCATCGACCCGACGTCTGTGGGAAGCACGAATGGTGCCGTCTCGTACCGGAATTCGGATACAGAAAAAGACTGTCTGTACATACCGTCGTCGGCTGTCGACACGAAGATGTACACGTCGGTACTGGTGCGGATGACAGACAGCGATTCGTACTTCACATATGACACGAAGTATTCAAGTGCTGTCTCGACGCTTGCGTCGCAGATCCGGGACCAAGTCCAGGATGCGCGTGAGGAGAGCCGGTTGAAAGACGTGCAGGACGAGGCATACGCTAAGCTTGACAGTGAACTCTCGGGCGCACAGGAAGAGCTGGATGACGGCCGGCAGCAGCTCTCTGATGCGAAGGATGAGGCAGAGCAGCAGTTTGAACAGGCTCAGGAGGCCATTGATTCCGGCCTGAAAACACTGAACAGCAGAAAGGCTGAGCTGGATGCCCGGGAAAAACAACTGGAGGATTCTGCGTCGCAGATAGAGTCGGGAAGGCAGCAGCTGCGGGAGCAGGAAGAAAGCCTGGAACAAAAAAGACAAGAGCTGACAGATCAGCAAGACAGTCTGATGCAGAAGAAAAGAGAACTTCAGACGCAGCGCGATACTCTTGCGGCAGGACAGGCGAACGCCGGTGTTGCACAGCTGGAAGAGGGAATCCGTCAGACAGATGCGGGTCTGTCGCAGATCGCGGCGGGGCTTAAACAGGTGGAAGACGGTCGTCAGCAGCTGGCGAACAATCTGGCGCAGCTGGATGCGGCACAGAAAGAAGCTGACAGCGGACGGCAGCAGCTTGCAGACGGCCGGCAGCAGCTCGCGCAGGCCGGTCAGCAGCTGGCGGATAATCAGAGTCAGCTGGACGCGCAGAAAACTTCCGCTGAGGAGACATTTGCCGAGAAAGAGCAGGCGATAGCGGACGCGCAGGCACAGCTGGATGAAAGGAAGGCGGCAGCGGAAGCGGACATCGCGGCGATGGAGAAGCCATCCTGGTATATCCAGAGCCGCAGAGCACTTGGCGGATACAGTGATGTGAGCTCGGATGCGGATTCCATTGACTCTATCGGGACGGTCTTTCCGATGCTTTTTCTGGCAGTGGCAGTGCTCATCAGCCTGACTGCGATCACGAGAATGGTTGAAGAAGACCGGGGCCTGCTCGGGACATACCGGGCCCTCGGATTCACAGAGGGAGAGATTCGCAGCAAATATCTGATTTTTGCACTGCTTTCGGCAGCTTGCGGGAGCGCAGCGGGAACGCTTGGGGCTATGGTCGTTCTGCCGGGTTTCCTGTTCTGGGTATTCTCGAACATGTATCTGTTCCCGCAGTACAGGTATGCATTCCTCGTGCCGCGCGGAATTCTCGGACCGGCTCTGTTCATCGGCGCTGTGCTCATTGCGGCGTGGGCTGCCTGCGCGAAGGAGCTCTCGGAGGCCCCGGCGCAGCTCATGCGCCCGAAGGCTCCGCCGGCAGGCCGCCGGATTATCCTCGAGTACATTCAGTTCATCTGGAAGAGGCTCTCGTTTCTCTCAAAGGTCACCGCGCGGAATCTCTTCCGCTACGGAAGACGTTTCCTGATGACGGTTGTCGGCATTGCCGGCTGTATGGTTCTTCTGCTGTTTGGCTTTGCGGTGAAGGACTCTGTGACCGATATGCTGCCGGGGCAGTATGGGGGGATTTTCACCTACGACTGCCTGGCTGTCGCCTCGCAGGCAGATGACACGCTGAGCCGCCTTACGCAGGAGGCCGCTGAGAGAGGGCAGATTGATGACAGTATGAGCCTGTATACCACAACACTCACTCTGGAAGATGATTCGGGGGATCAGATTTCTGCTCAACTGTATGTCCTGCCAGATGGGAGTTCACCGGATGGCTTTATGGATCTGCGGGGAGTTGACGGG
>DGVL01000160.1 GCA_002394965.1 Lachnospira sp. UBA4285 | reverse complement strand
AGCGCGACGAGCGCCTGGGCTGGACCGGCGACGCTCAGGTCTTCGTCCGCACAGCCTCCTATCTGTATGATGTGGAGCGCTTCTTTCGCAAGTGGCTGCGGGATCTGGCTGTCGACCAGCGAGAGAGCGGCGAGGTGGGACAGGTCATCCCGGATGTACTGCCCGAATCTCCCGGCAGCGCTGCCTGGGGCGATGCGGCCGTCATCTGCCCATGGACGATCTACCAGACTTACGGTGACCTGAGCGTTTTGCGCGAGCAGTTCCAGAGCATGAAAAGGTGGGTGGATTATATCTCCCGCGATGGCTGGGAGGAGCATTTCCACTTCGGGGACTGGCTCGGCCTCGATGCTCCCAGCGGCAGCTACAAGGGCTCCACTCGGGAAGGCTTTATTGCTGCCGCCTTCCGTCTCCATGGGATCGATCTGCTCTGTAAGACCGGGTGCCTGCTCGGCATGGAGCTCTGCTCTTATAGGGAGTTGTACCAGAGCCTTTTAAAGCGCTTCCGGGAGGACTATCCGGACTGCCGCACCCAGACGGAGTATGTTCTGGCGGTGCAGTTTCACCTTGCCCGGGATCCGCAGAAGGCAGCCGATGCACTGGCCGGGCTGATCGCAGATGACGGAAAGCAGCTGCGCACCGGGTTTGTGGGTACACCATATCTCCTGCATGTGCTGTCCGACTACGGTCACGCGGATCTTGCCTGGGACCTTCTGCTTCGCAAGGCATATCCCGGATGGCTCTACTCCGTGACAAAGGGCGCGACCACGATCTGGGAGCACTGGGACGGTGTTAAGGAAGATGGCAGCTTTTGGAGTGTCAACATGAACTCCTTCAACCATTACGCTTACGGCGCAGTGGCGGACTGGGTATTTGAAAAGGCCGCTGGCATACGGCACGAGGAGACGGCCCCGGGCTTTTCCGAACTGATCTATGAGCCTCATCCCGATCCTCGTATCGGATTCCTCAGTGCCAGGCTGGAGACCCGCCACGGCATGATATCGGCAGACTGGCGCTGTGAGGCAGATGGCATTCGCTATGCGCTTCAGACGCCGGTCCCCGTTATCGTGCGCCTTGGGGAAAAAGAGCAGAAGCTTCGCCCCGGAAGGTATACTTTCTGGACTGCGGGAACTACAGTACACGGATCCGCGCGCAGATGAAAGGAGCAGGCCATGGAGCCGGACGATAAGAAGAACAGAACACTGCCGGGATACATACAGGTGCGCGGCGCAAAGGTCCACAACCTGAAGAACATCGACGTGGATGTGCCGCTGCACGAGATTGTGGCGATTGCCGGCGTATCCGGTTCCGGGAAATCCTCCCTTGCGCTCGGTGCGCTGTACGCGGAAGGATCCCGCCGGTATCTGGAATCGCTGTCCACGTACACGCGCCGGAGGATGACGCAGGCGGAGCGGGCAGACGTGGAGGATGTCCGGTATGTGCCGGCGGCGCTTGCCCTGCGGCAGCGCCCGGGTGTCCCCGGAATCCGCAGTACATTCGGGACCCTGTCAGAACTTTTAAACAGCCTGCGGCTTATGTTTTCGCGTCTTGCGAGCCACCGCTGCCCCAACGGGCACTACTGTCCGCCTTCTCTTTCTGTCGCGGCCATGCAGGAAATCACCTGCCCGGTCTGCGGCGCGAAATTCTATGGCCCCGGGGCGGAAGATCTTGCCTTCAACAGTACCGGCGCCTGCCCGACCTGCGGCGGAACGGGCGTCGTCCAGAAGGTGAACGAGGCAGCCCTGGTGCCGGATGATTCCAAGACGATTGATGAGGGGGCGGTTGTTGTCTGGGGGACGCTCATGTGGTCGCTGATGAAGGATATTGTGCGCACGATGGGCGTTCGCACGAATGTCCCGTTCCGGGATCTGACGCCTGAGGAGAAGGAGATCGTCTATCACGGCGAGCTGAAGAAGCATCACATTCACTATGTCAATCCGAACACGCTGGAACCGGCAGAGATGGACTTCAACTATTACAGCGCGGTCAATTCCGTGAAAAATTCTCTCGCCAAGGTAAAAGACGAGAAGGGGATGAAGCGGCTCGAAAAATATCTGGTGGAGGATGTATGCCCGGACTGCCACGGAACCAGACTGTCGGAAGCCGCCCGCGCGCCAAGGCTTCGGGGGATAGGGCTGGATGAGGCGGCGGCCATGACGCTCTCGGAACTGATCCCCTGGGTGCAGGGCGTTCCGGCGTCTCTTCCGGAAGACATGCGCCCTATGGCGGAGACTATCTGCGAGTCTTTCCTGGATGTCTCAAAGCGGCTGATGGATTTAGGGCTCGGATATCTTTCTCTTGACAGGGCAGCTTCGACGCTCTCCACCGGTGAGAGGCAGCGCGTGCAGCTCGCGCGGGCAGTCCGCAACCGCACGACAGGTGTGCTCTATGTTCTCGATGAGCCGTCCATCGGATTGCACCCGTATAATCTCAAGGGACTGACCGGTGTGATGGACGATCTGCGCTCAGATGGCAACTCGGTCGTCCTTGTCGACCATGACACGCAGGTCTTAAAGCATGCCGACTGGATGATCGAGATGGGCAGGGGCGCCGGCGCGGACGGAGGAACGGTTATCTCCGAGGGGAGCGTCGAGGAGGTCTCCGGGAATCCGGACTCGGTCATCGGGCCATATCTCTCCGAATGCTATGAAGCAAGAGTCCGCCCGGTGACACAGGCGGATGCCATGTTCGCGAAGGGCACCATCCATCTGGAGACTGGGGAGATTCACACCGTACATCCGCTGGACGTCCGGATTCCGATGGGGCGGCTCACGGTCGTCACGGGGGTTTCCGGATCCGGAAAGACGACCATGGTGCTCGAAAGCCTGGTCCCGGCACTCAGAGCCAGGATCAGCGCGCAGAAGCTGCCAGGCCATGTGAAGAAAATCGAGGCAGAGGGAATCTCGCAGGTCAAGCTGATCGATGCCACGCCGATCGGAATCAATGTGCGTTCGACCGTTGCGACGTACGCCAATGTCCACGATGAACTCAGAAAAGTATATGCAAAAACGGCAGGCGCGAAGGAGCGCGCCCTGAAGGCAGGGGATTTCTCCTATAATACGGGTAAACTGCGCTGCCCGACCTGTGACGGGACGGGCGAGATTTCGCTGGATGTTCAGTTCCTGCCGGATGTGAAGATTCCCTGCCCGGACTGCCGGGGATCAAGGTACAGCCGGGAGGCAGCTGACATCCGCCGCAGGGCGAAGGACGGGAAAGAATACAGTCTGCCGGATCTCATGAATATGAGTGTTGATCAGGTCCTGCATGCCCTCGGAGGACTGAAGCTGCTGCAGCAGCGCCTGCAGGTTCTGCATGACCTGGGGCTTGGGTACCTGACACTCGGCGAGGAGACGCCGGGACTCTCCGGCGGAGAGGCGCAGCGGCTGAAGCTTGCCAGTGAGATGGGCCGTGGCCAGGAGGGCAGCGTGTTCGTCTTTGATGAGCCGACCATCGGTCTGCATCCGCTGGATGTCAAGACCTTGGTATCGGTCTTTGAAAGCCTGATCGGACAAGGCGCGACCGTCATCGTGATCGAGCACGATCTGGATGTGATCCGGAATGCGGATTACGTCCTGGACATGGGCCCCGGGGGAGGTGAGCACGGCGGCCGCATCGTCGCGGCCGGCACACCGGAGGAGATCCGGGAAGTCGCGGAAAGCCTGACGGGGAGATACATTTGAAAGCTTAGTGAGAGTGTATGCAAAGCTGCTACGAACACTTAGCAAGCACAAGCGTATGCGCAGTGCGTGCTTAGTGAGAGTGTATGCAAAGCAGTTGCGAAGCAACGAAGCAATCCGTACGCTTTCATAAGTAGTAGTGTACAGTACAGTATGTGAAAAT
>DGVL01000111.1 GCA_002394965.1 Lachnospira sp. UBA4285 | reverse complement strand
CGCTCTCCAACCTGGATGCAAAGCTGCGTGTTCAGATGCGTGTTGAGATCTCCAAGCTTCATCAGAGACTCAATGCTACTATCATCTACGTAACCCACGACCAGGTAGAGGCTATGACGCTCGGTACTCGTATCGTCGTTCTGAAGGATGGTATCATCCAGCAGGTGGATACCCCGCAGAACCTCTACTACAAGCCGGAAAACCTCTTTGTTGCCGGATTCATCGGCTCTCCGCAGATGAATCTTGTAGATGCTGTTGTATCCCAGAACGGCGACAAGATCGGCCTGAAGCTGGACGACAAGATCACGATTGAAGTCGGCGGCGAGAAGGCAAAGAAAGTCATCGATGGCGGCTATGTTGGCAAGACGGTTGTTGTCGGCATTCGTCCGGAGGATATCAGTGATGATCCGGAGTTCATCGCCAAGCACCCGGATGGCGTATTCGATGCGAAGATCAATGTATACGAACTTCTCGGCGGTGAAGCAAACCTTCACTTCGACATCAACGGCACCACCTGCACAGCCAAGGTCAGCGCGCACAACGCGGTCAAGCCGGGCAGCGTCGTAAGGCTTGCGTCGGATCATACGAGAATGCACATCTTCGACAAGGAGACAGAGCAGGTTATCACGCACTGATCAGGAATTCTGAAAAAAGCATAAACGACCGGAAGCGGCTGGGAAGCACTGGTTTCCCGCCGCTTCTTTGTTTGTATTTATTGTCTGATATTGATATAATGATCTCGATTATCGCGGCATCAGAGACCAGCAGGTGCGCCGCTATATCAAAAGAGGTACGATATGCTTTCAAATCAGGTATTACAGGAGACTCTTGAAGGACTCCGCTCAATAACCCGCGTGAATATGGCAGCGGTTGACACGGACGGGCGTGTCTGCGCCGGTACATTTGAAGTGACACCGGAATGCCTGACTGCCGCCAGGGAGTTTTCCGATTCCCCGGCCATCAATCAGGTCGTCAACGATTACCAGTTCTTCCGGATCTCTGAGGGCGAGCATGTGAGCTATGTCCTGGTCCTGCAGGGGAGCTCGGATGAGAATTACATGGTTGGCCGGATGGCGGTTTTTCAGATTCAGCAGCTGCTGTACGCATACCGGGAGCACTACGACAAGGATAATTTCGTCAAGAATCTTCTTCTTGACAACATCCTGAAAGTTGATATCTTCACCAGAGCCGACAAGCTCGGCATCAAGGCGAACGTGCCGAGGATCGTCTATATTATCGAGACGCGCCACGGTAAGGATTCCTCTGCGCTTGAGACCATCCGCAACCTCTATCAGGGAAAGACGAAGGGCTACATCACGGCTGTGGACGAGAAGAGCATCGTCCTGATCCGCCAGGTGGAGGGTACGGAGGAATATGAGGAACTCCTTCAGGAGGCCAGCACGATTGTGGACATGCTCAACACGGAGGCCATGACCGCCGCAAGGGCATCCTTCGGCACGATTGTGCGCGACCTGCGGGATCTCTCGCGCTCCTACAAGGAAGCTAAGATGGCCATGTCGGTCGGGAAGATCTTCTACAGCGAAAAGAACGTCATCGGCTACAGCAAACTCGGAATCGGCCGCCTGATCTATCAGCTCCCGATGTCCCTGTGTCAGATGTACATCAAAGAGGTGTTCGGGGAGCACAACCCGGATGATCTGGACGACGAGACACTCATAACGGTCAACAAGTTTTTTGAGCACAACCTGAATGTGTCGGAGACTTCCCGCGAACTCTATATTCACCGCAACACGCTCGTATATCGCCTTGAAAAGCTGAAAACCACACTCGGGCTCGATCTGACCAACTTCGGCGACGCCATCACGTTCAAGATTGCACTGATGGTAGTGAAGTACATGCGGTATATGGAGAGCCGCGACAAGTACTGAGCAGGGTACATCTGTGCGAAAGGCGCGGCAAGAAAAGGATTTTGAATACGTATGATTATTCTTGAGAATGTGACAAAGAATTACACGCCGGAGATTGCGGCTCTGCAGAATATCAATCTGCACGTTTCCAAGGGCGAATTCGTGTTCGTCGTAGGAAAGAGCGGTTCCGGCAAATCGACGCTTATCAAGCTCCTGCTGAAGGAGATTGAGCCGACGTCCGGCCGGATCTATATCAATAAAAAATATCTGAATAAAATGCACCGCCGCCAGCTTCCGTATCTGCGCCGCGACATAGGTGTCGTGTTCCAGGACTTCCGGCTTCTTCAGGACCGCACGGTGTTTGAAAACATCGCATTTGCGCAGAAGGTCATCGAGGCACCGCAGCGCAAAATCCGCACCAATGTGCTGGAGATGCTGTCCATGGTCGGCCTTGTCGACAAGTACAAGGCATATCCGAGCGAACTGTCCGGAGGCGAGCAGCAGCGCGTCGCCATCGCGCGCGCTCTGGTGAACCACCCGGATATTCTGCTCTGCGATGAGCCTACCGGCAATCTGGACCCGATCAACTCCGCCGAAGTCATGAAGATTATCGACAAGGCGAACAAGCGCGGAACCACAGTGCTGGTCGTGACCCACAACATGGACATCGTTCAGCAGATGAAGAAGCGCACGATCACAATGAGTGAGGGCCGCATCATCAGTGATATGGAGAAGGGCGGTTATTTCTATGAGGATTAATTCGTTTTTTTACCAGCTGAAGCAGGGATTTCTGAATATTCACAGAAACCGCCTCTTCTCTCTGGCATCGATTGCAACGATTGCGGCGAGTATATTTATTTTCGGCATTTTCTACAGTCTGGTCGCCAACTTCCAGTATACGCTCAAAGATGCGCAGACGAACCTGGCCGTGACAGTTTTCTTTGATGACGACACGGATGACGCCACGATTCAGTCGATCGGCAGTTCGATCCAGGCAAGACCGGAGGTGGACAGAATTCACTTCACGTCAGCTGAGGAAGCCTGGGAGAATTTCAAGACGGAGTATCTGGGCGAGTACGAATATCTGGCGGATGGTTTTTCGGACAATCCTCTTGCCAACTCAGCTTCCTATGAAGTATATCTGAAGGATGCAAGCCAGCAGCAGGAACTCGTCGACTACATCAGTTCACTCAGTGGTGTGCGCAAAGTCGAGAAGTCAGACGAAGCGGCGGCGAGCCTTTCTGGCGCGGCAAGACTGGTCGGCTATGTGTCCGTGGCAGTAATTATTGTCCTTCTGGCGGTGTCGATCTTCCTGATCATGAACACGGTCATCATCGGAATCACGGTCCGCAAGGAGGAGATCTCGATCATGAAGTACATCGGCGCCACGGATGGCTTTGTTAATGCGCCGTTCTTTGTGGAAGGTATCACGATCGGTGTCATTGGCTCCATCATCCCGATGATCATCGAGTATTTCATCTACAACGGCGCGGTCGATTTTGTCCGGGATAAATTCGCGATGCTCAACAACATTCTCCGCTTCATGTCTACGGGGCAGCTCTTCCGCGTGCTGCTTCCGGTGGCTCTTCTGCTGGGAGTTGTGATCGGCCTTCTGGGAACATTCTTCGCGGTGCGCAGACATACGAATGTCTGATGCAGCAGGTGGAGACGGATATGGATAGAGACAGGGAGCCGGACAGTCTGCAGATTACGGGTGATGAGAAGACCGGACAGGATACAGATACGAAAGAGGAAAAGGCTCCGAAGACGGGCAGACGCACGCCGAAGGCTATCATTGCCTACACAGCCGCGATTGCCGTTCTGGCACTTCTGATCGCCGCGTTCCGCAGCAATCTGATCTCCATCCGGATCGGCCGGCTGTATATCGGAAGAGATTCCGGCAGCATCGGCGTTCAGTCGATGCCCAAGCTGAATCAGCTGGAGAGTGCGCTGGAAGATTTCTATTTTGACAAGCCGGATCCGGATACTTCCATTGAGTCGGTCGCCAGAGCCTATGTGGACAGTTACGGAGACCCCTACACGGTGTACTACACGCCGGAGGAGTTCGCCGATTTTATGCAGAGCAGCAGCGGCGTGTCATACGGCATCGGTGTCATCGTCGGGAAGACAGATGACGGCGCACTGCTTGTCAGCCGGGTTATTTCCGGCGGACCGGCAGAGAGAGCCGGGATTGAGGCTGGAGACCTCATCACGGAGGTCGACGGAGAACCAGTTGCCGGAGAGGATATTCAGGATACTGTTGAGCGAATCAAAGGTGACGAGGGGACCGATGTCGCGCTGACAATTCTCAGAAACGGCCAGACTCAGAAGATCCCGGTGACCAGAGGACAATACGACATACCGCTTGTGAGTTACAGAGTTCTCGACGGGAATATCGGATATCTGTATCTGGCTGAATTCGACGGAAGCGCAAAGCAGCAGTTTCTCGACGCATACCGTGAGCTGACACAGGAAGATGCTGTTTCGTCACTTGTCATCGATCTGCGCGGCAATCCGGGAGGTCTTCTGGATGTGGACACGGATATCCTTGACGAACTGCTTCCGGACGGGACCATCGTATCGGTGCGGGACAAGGCGGGTCATGAAGAGGTGACGACCGGAAGCAATCCGGATCAGATTGATATTCCGCTCGCTGTCCTGGTGAACGCCCAGACGGCTTCTGCGTCGGAACTTTTCTCCGCCGCCGTTCAGGACTATAAAGTCAGGGTCATCGTAGGGACTCAGACTTTCGGCAAGGGGATAGCTCAGACGATCCGGCAGTTCCCGGATGGCAGTGGCATCAAGTACACGGTTGAGAAGTATTTCACACCGGCCGGGCGGGATATTCATCAGGTCGGCGTGATGCCGGACATTGTGGTCGAAACAGCTGACGGCGGGACGGAAGATTCCAACCCGGAAACGGACACACAGCTTGCCGCAGCGATCGATTACCTTGAGAGTAAATCATGAGGATGTAAACCGTGAAAACCGTTCAGAATTACGGACACGGAGAAAGGCGGGAGTATATGAAAACCTTCACGCAAAATCATGTGGTGACCGGACTGATCCTGATCATCTTCGGCATCATCCTGCTGATCTGGCCAGGCAGCACGCTGGATATTGTCTGCAAGATCGTCGGTGTGGCTGTGCTGATTGCCGGAATCGTAGGCGTTGCCGAAGGACTGGCAGGCAAGAGAAAGGATCCGGCGGCTGTAAGGAATTTTGCAGGCAATGTTGCAGCAGTCATTGTCGGAATTCTTCTGATCGCGTTTTCCGGCGCGATTGTGTCGGTTCTTCCCTTTGTCCTGGGTATTCTGATGGTAATCTACAGCGCGGTTGAAATCTTTGGCGCGCTGAAGGCGGACGGCGGCATCCAGACCGGAAGGCTCATCACGGCTGTCATCGAGCTCATCATCGGCATTCTGATTATGGCCAATCCGTTCAGCACGGTCACGCTCTTAATCCGCATACTGGGGATCGGCATGATCTTTGGCGGTGTGACGCAGATCATGAACAAAAACTGAGGCTGCGGCCTGTATGGATGAATACGGAATTTTAAAAAAAGTAGAAAGAGGAGAGATGACAGCTGAGGAGGCGGTCATCTCTCTGAAGGAAAAACCGTTCGAAGATCTTGGATATGCCAAAGTTGACCTCCATCGTCATACCCGTCAGGGGGCGACGGAGGTTATTTACGGTGAGGGGAAAACCGCACAGCAGATCCGCGGGATCGCCGGAGCACTGCGAGATAACGGTCAGGGGCACATTCTCGTGACAAGGCTTGACCGTGAGAAAGCCGGAAAACTCACAGGCGAGAGCGACTTCAGCTACTACGAGACAGCCAGAATCGGTGTGTATGGAGGCCTTGAACCCCGTGAGGAATCCCGCCATCCGGCGGGCACGATCGCTGTGGTCTGTGCCGGGACAAGTGACCTTCCGGTGGCGGAGGAGGCAGCTCTGACCGCGCAGTTCTACGGAAACAAGGTGCTGCGGCTCTACGATGTGGGGGTTGCGGGGCTCACGCGCCTTCTGTCGCATCTTGACGAACTGGTGCGCGCCTCGGTTGTTATCACCGTGGCAGGTATGGAAGGGGCGCTCGCAAGTGTTGTGGGAGGTCTGGTTTCCTGCCCTGTCATTGCTGTCCCGACCAGTGTCGGGTATGGCGCTTCGTTCAAGGGCCTTGCGGCGATGCTCTCCATGATGAATTCCTGTGCCTCAGGCGTCACAGTCGTCAATATTGACAACGGATTTGGCGCCGCCTTTTCAGCCAACCGCATCAACCGCATGGGGATGCCGGAACATGAAAAGGCAGAGGTGCCCGGGGTATCCGGAGATGCCGGTGACGAGTATTCTGACAATGCCGGGCAGGAAGGGAAAGGCGCGCCGTGCTTGCAGAACGGGGCGAATATGCGGGACAGGGACCGCATCGGGGAACTTTCGTGCAATCTCGATGATATGAGCGGCGAGGAGATCGCATTTGCCGTGGACAGGCTGATGGCAGCCGGTGCGCGGGATGTCTTCACGATACCGGCGGGCATGAAAAAAAGCAGGCCGGGGACGGTCCTGACTGTCCTGTGCGACCCGGAGAGAATGGCGGAATTCGAGAAGCAGATTTTTGCCCTGACGACGACGATCGGAATCCGGGAGACGGTTAAGGAAAGAGCTGTCCTGCGAAGGCGGGAGGAAGTCTGCGAGACGAGTGCTGGCAGAGTGCGAGTGAAGGTAAGCGAAGGCTACGGCTGCCGGCGGGTCAAGGCGGAGGCCGATGATCTGATGGCGGCGGCTGAAAGCAGCGGGAGAACCGTGAGCGACATCCGGGACGAGGCAGAGAGCGTATGGAGGAGTACCGGAAGGCAGAGAGAGAACGGCTCAGACAGGAGCTGACGGACACGATTGTCCGGATGGGATATCCGGCTGAACTGGCAGCGGTTCTTGCCATGAACCTGAAGACGGAGAAGGCCATGGGGCGCATGTGCGGGTACCTTCATGAGGCACACCCGAGGTCTGCCGAGGAGATCGCCGATGAGATGATGGCGATTCTCTCGGACCGGGAGAACTGGATCGCGAAGAAGGAAGCGCAGTATTACAACGCCCGGTACAATTCCTGGGTGCGCAAGGGACTGAAGCCGGATGAAGAAGGGGAATAAATGATATCAGTCGTCATTCCTGCATACAACGAGGAAGAAAATATCAGAAGGGCCGCGGACATGATCAGCGGGATCCTTAAGCGGGAGAAGATTCCGTATGAACTGATCTTTGTAAATGACGGATCCGCGGACAGAACCTGGGATCTTATCCGGGAAGAAGCATCGGAAGATCCGAATATCCACGGCCTGGGCTTTTCGAGGAATTTCGGCAAGGAATCGGCGATCTTTGCGGGGCTTCGGGAGTCGCGCGGCGACTGCACGGCGGTGATCGACTGTGATCTGCAGCATCCGCCGGAGAAACTGGTTGAGATGTACCGTCTCTGGGAGCAGGGATACGAGATCGTTGAGGGAGTGAAGAGGAGCCGCGGCGAGGAGACAGGCGGTCACAGGGCGGCCGCGAAGATGTTTTACAGCATTATCAGCCGCGCGACAGGTATTGACATGTCGAATGCCTCGGATTTCAAGCTTCTAGACCGCAAGGCTGTGACGGTGCTTGTGAATATGCCGGAAAAAAATGCCTTTTTCCGCGCGCTTTCTTCCTGGATCGGTTTTAAAACGGCGAAAGTAGAGTATGACGTGCAGGAGAGGCAGGCCGGGACATCCAAGTGGTCGACCAGAAAGCTGATAAGCTACGCGCTGACGAATATCACGTCCTTCACAACATTCCCCATGCAGCTGGTGACGGTGCTTGGTGTCATTATGCTCATCGTCGCGGTTGCACTGGGCGTCACGGCGCTGGTCCAGAAAATCATGGGTGTGGCGCTGGGCGGATTCACGACGGTGATCATACTTCTGTGCTTCACGGGGAGCATCATCATGATCAGCCTCGGCATCATCGGATATTATCTTGCGAAGATTTATGAGGAGGTCAAGGGGAGACCTCGCTATATACTCGACGAAAAGGTCTGAGGCGCACGAATTGCGCGAAAGGGGTGGCAGATGGTTAAAGAAGGCAGAATCTGGCTGGGATCCGCTGCAGACGGTACGCAGGTGATGCTGATTCCCGGCATGGCCAACCGGCACGGGCTGGTGGCCGGAGCGACGGGAACCGGAAAAACCGTGACGCTCAAGGTACTTGCGGAATCCTTCTCGCAGCTGGGCGTACCGGTATTCATGGCAGACGTTAAAGGCGATGTGACCGGGCTCATGGAAGCAGGACAGGACAGTCCGAAAGTGGCGGAGAGAAGAAAGCAGCTCGGGCTTGACGAGGCGGGTTTCCGCTTTGCGGGCAGCCCGGTCACAGTGTGGGATCTCTTCGGGAAGACCGGAATTCCGCTGCGCACAACGATCTCGGACATGGGACCGATGCTGCTCTCCCGGATCCTCGGACTGAACGAGCTGCAGAGTGACATTCTGTCGATCGTGTTCAACATCGCAGATACAAACCGGCTGCTTCTGATTGACACCAAAGACCTGAAATCTATGCTGAAGTACACCGGTGATCACGCAAAAGATTTCGAGGAGCAGTACGGGAAGATATCCCAGGCCTCGATCGGTGCCATTATTCGGGCGGTGGCCGCGCTTGAAATCGCCGGCGGCGATACGTTCTTCGGCGAGCCGGCGCTGTCCGTCACGGATTGGCTCACCAGAACGCCAGACGGGCGCGGGAGCATCAATCTGCTCGACAGCCGCAGTCTCATCGGCAATCCGAAGCTGTACTCCACGTTTCTTCTCTGGCTGGTAAGCGAGCTGCTGGAGAATCTGCCGGAGGTTGGTGACTGTGAACTGCCGAAGATGGTCTTCTTCTTTGATGAGGCGCATTTGCTGTTTGCAGACACGCCGAAGGCGCTCCAGGACAAGATCGAACAGGTCGTAAAATTGATCCGCTCCAAGGGTGTCGGAATCTTTTTCTGCACACAGAATCCGCGGGATATTCCGGACGGAGTCCTCTCGCAGCTTCAGACGCGGATTGAGCACGGGCTCAGGGCGTACACGCCGGCCGACCAGAAGGGTGTGAAAGCCGCGGCGGATTCATTCCGCGTGAACCCGGCATTTGACACATATGAGACGATACTGGGGCTTGGCACCGGCGAGGCGGTTGTGTCTGTGCCGGATGAAGACGGCGTTCCGGGGATGGCACAGAAGGTCACCATCCTTCCGCCGCAGTGTTCCATGAGTGCCGCACCGGAAGGCGATATACAGCGCTGCGTCACGAGCAGCCTTCTGTTCAGCAAATACGCGCAGGCCGTTGATCCGGAGTCCGCTTACGAAAAGCTGACACAGCAGTCGGAAGAGGAGAAGCGACAGGAAGAAGAGCAGGAAGCCGCGGAAAAGCAGGCGAAACTGCAGAAAGCCGCAGAAGCGGCGCAGGCGAAGGCCTTGGAGAAGCAGCAGGCTGCTGAGGAGAAGGCAAGGGAAAAACAGGCGGCAGCGGAAGAAAAGGCCAGACAGAAGGAACAGGAAGCGGCCGAGAGGAAAAGAAAACAGGCGATCAGTCAGGTGGGAAGCACGCTGGCCGGAACGGTCGGTCGGGAAGTCGGAAAGAACCTGGGTAAGAATTTCGGGTCGTTCGGAAAGACGCTGGGAGGCAATGTCGGAGCCAGCATAGGCCGCGGCCTGCTGAATACCCTTTTGAGACGGTAAGAGAGGATAATGGTCAAACAAGCAGTCATAGGAATGGTGGCCCACGTGGACGCCGGCAAGACGACGCTCTCCGAGGCGCTCCTGTACACGACAGGGATGATCCGGAGAGCAGGCCGCGTGGACCACGGCGACGCGCATCTGGATCAGGATGATACGGAGCGCAGGCGCGGCATCACGATCTTTGCGAAGAGCGCCCGGATCCGGACAGACGCCCTTGATGCCGTGCTTCTGGATACGCCGGGACACGTGGATTTTTCGGGCGAGACCGAGCGCGCGCTTGCCGCCATGGACCAGGCGGTCCTTGTCATCAGTGCGGCGGACGGCATTCAGGCCCACACCCGGACGATCTGGCGCCTGCTTGCCAGTTACCGCATCCCGACCTGTATTTTTATCAACAAAACGGATCTGCCAAACGCGGACTTTGAGCGCGTGTACCATCAGCTTCGCCGGGAATTCTCTAAAGACTGCATTGACATGCGCAGCGTCAGGTCTGCGGAGGACGGAACGCTTGAGGGATTGTCTTCTCAGACAGAGGAAGAACTGTCACTTACCGATGAAGAGCTGCTGAATTCATATCTTGCGTCCGGAAAGATCGCAGCCTTTGCGGCGGCAGAAGTTGCCGCACGCCGGCAGTTCTTTCCGGTTTTTTCCGGTTCGGCGCT
Source organism: Lachnospira sp. UBA4285 (assembly GCA_002394965.1). Taxonomy (GTDB): domain Bacteria; phylum Bacillota; class Clostridia; order Lachnospirales; family Lachnospiraceae; genus UBA4285. Next base: position 10,441 of record DGVL01000111.1, on the reverse strand, counting down.
TCACATGGAAGGCGTGGATGCGCTGGTGCGCGGCCTTGAACTTTTTACAGTGCAGAAAAAATATCCGGAATTGTTCGGAGCCTGCGCCGTGAAGATCGGGCGCGACGCGTCCGGCCGCAGACTGACGTTCCTCAAGGTGACCGGCGGAGTGCTGAAAGCCCGCCAGACCGTCGGATATGAGACGGAAAACGGGCAGGAGATGCAGGAAAAGATCGATCAGATCCGCAGCTATTCGGGTGAGAGTTACGAACAGCTCCCGGAGGCAGCCGCAGGGAGTTATGTGGCGGTCACGGGACTCACAGCCCTTTCTGCCGGACAGGGTCTCGGCGGAAACTCCGGGGTGCGGCCGCCGCAGCTTGCGCCGGTGATGAGCTTCGGTGTGATCCCGCCGGATGGCGAGGATCCGTTTGCCTTGTACCAGAAGCTCAAAGGTATAGAGGCAGAAGATCCGCTTCTGGGATTCACCTGGAATGAGCGGACGAAAGAAATACAGGTTCGTCTGATGGGGCACGTTCAGGCGGAAGTACTGAAGACGAAGGTAATGGAGCGATTCGGCGAGGATATCTCCTTCGGGCCGGGGAAGGTCGTGTACCGCGAGACACTGGAAGAGGAAGTCGAGGGAATCGGCCACTTTGAACCGCTCCGCCATTACGCGGAGGTTCACGTTCTTCTCTCTCCGGCGCCCCGGGGCAGCGGTGTGACAGTGGACAGCATATGTCCTGCGGATGTACTTCCCTTGCGATGGCAGAAGATGATTCTGGGAAGCCTGAGACAGAAATGCGCGCCAGGCCGTGGCTTTCACGGCGTACTGACAGGAGCCTTGCTGACAGACGTGCGGATCACGCTGCTCACCGGGCGCGCAAGTGTAAAACACACCAGTGGGGGTGATTTTCGCGAGGCCGCCTGCCGGGCTGTGAGGCAGGGACTGATGAGCACTCGCTGCATCCTCCTGGAACCGTATGAAGCATTCACCGCAAGGTTTCCGCAGCAGGCCATCGGCCGCGTCATGACGGACCTGGATGCAATGGGGATTCACGCGGACGCCCCGCAGATTCAGGAGGACGCATCCGGCGCGGTCGCTGTACTGACGGGACGCGCGCCGGCATCGATCCTTGACGGATATGCACAGCAGCTACGGGCTGTGACGAAAGGGAACGGAGAGATCCGGCTGGAGTATGACGGCTATGACATATGCCACAACCCGGATGAGGTCATCACCGCTGCCGGGTATGACCCGGAGGCGGATCTGCGGCAGCCGACAGGTTCGGTGTTCTGTGCCAACGGCGCCGGCTATCCGGTACCGTGGAACGAAGTGCCGTATTATATGCACGTTGAGAGAGCGTTTCATCCGGAAGAACAGAATGAGCCGGAAAAAGACGCAGGTGCGGCATCACCGGATAGTTCCGCCGCTGAAAGCAACGCTGAAAATAAGACGTTGCCTGACAGCAGGAGATACGCAAGGCAGCGGAAGGAACAGGCGAAAAAAGAAGAAGCAGATTTAAACGAGATCATGGCCGAGATGGAAAGGCGCGAGCGCGGTCGCGGCGGCGTGAAAGGCTGGGGCCACACAACCGTCCGAACATATGGCCGTGCCGGACACTCCCCGGCAGCGGCGGATCGCCCGAAGATGTACCTTATTGATGGTTATAATCTTCTTTATAAGATGGACGAACTGGCCGGGCTGCGTGAGGTGAATCTGAACGCGGCTGCAGAGAAACTCTGCAGCATGCTCTCTGCCTGGCAGGGGTGGCTCGGATGCAGAGTGGTCGTGGTCTTTGACGCATACCGGAAGAAAGGGAGCCTTGGCAGTGTCGCGCGCGATGGAGAACTGCAGGTCATCTACACCAGGACCGATGAGCCGGCCGATGCATTTATCGAGAAGTATGTACACGATGCCGCAGGGCGTTACCGAATCACGGTGGTGACAGATGACAATCTTGTGCGGCTAACCTGCCTGAAACTCGGCGCCATACCGCAGACAGATGACAGCTTCCTGGAAGAAATGAGCAGACGCAGCTTGTGATGCAACAGCACAGTTGCTGTGCCTGCACTTGTGTATTGATAAAAGAACGTCAAAGTTCCGGGAAAAGGTGTATAACAATGTTTAGAAAGTGAGGAAGTATGAGATGAAGCTTGAAACACTTCAGAAAGACATGATTGCCGCCATGAAAGCGCACGACAAGGAACGCAAGATGGCGATCTCCTCTCTGGTGTCGGCTGTGAAGAAAGCCGGGATTGATGCCGGGGAGAGAGACAGTATTCCGGAGGATCTCGTCGACAGGGCAATTCTGAAGGAACTGAACGCGGTGAAGGAAGAGATCGACACCTGCCCGGCAACGAGACCGGACTTAAAGGAACAGTATGCGTTCCGCTACAAGGTGATCGAAGAATATGCGCCGAAGATGATGAGCGAGGATGAGATACGCGAAGTGCTCACGACGCAGTTTTCCGATCTGATCGCGACGAAGAACAAGGGTCAGATCATGAAGACTGTAATGCCGGCTCTTAAGGGGAAAGCGGAAGGAAAGACCATCAGCAAAGTGGTGGCCGCACTTCTGAGATAAAGAAAAAAACTGCCGGGGCTTTCAGACAGCTCCGGGAAAGAGAGGAAAAGGAAAGATGCCGGTAACAGTATTCTTGATTTTGTTTCCGCTCATCTGGGCGTTCGTGATCTTTGCGATCCGGGACAACAAGGTGCGCGGAATTGCTGCCTACATCGGTTCGGGAACCATCATCGCCGCCGTCGGAGTTCTTTTTGTCCAGTGGCTGCGTAACGGACGGGTTCCGATCAAACTGTTTTATAACACGGAGACGGCTGATCATTTTATCCTTGCGGGCGAGATTGTCCTCATGCTGGTCGTGACATATCTGTGTTTCAAGTACCACAAGTACTGGATCAGCGTTCTGTCGATCGTACCGACGCTCATGCTCGCGTATTTTGAGCTGATGGGACCGGAGCTTCACACGATCCCGCACATATACATCGATCATCTGTCGATGCTGATGTGCCTCATCGTCGGCATTATCGGCGGCATGATCATCGTGTACGCAGTCGGGTATATGGAAGGCTATGCACACCATCATCCGGAATTTGAAGACCGCCGGAATTATTTTCTCGGGCTTCTGTTCTTTTTCCTCAGCGCGATGTTCGGATTCGTCATGTCGGAGTCGCTGCTGTGGATCGATCTGTTCTGGGAGACGACAAGCGTCTGCTCATTCCTGCTGATCGGCTACACGAGAACGGATGAGGCAGTTCACAACTCATTCCGCGCACTGTGGATGAATCTTGCCGGCGGTGTGGCTCTGGCTGTCGGAATCATCTATTTCGGCTATCAGTCTCACACGGTCGCGTTTCATGACCTGATCGATCTCTCGACACAGATGCACATGGCGTACTGTGTGCTTCCGATCGCTCTGATCGCTTTTGCCGCACTGACCAAGGCGGCGCAGTATCCATTCTCCACGTGGCTCATCGGAGCCATGGTCGCTCCGACTCCGTCAAGCGCCCTGCTTCACTCAGCCACAATGGTAAAGGCTGGAATCTATGTGCTTCTTCGCCTTGCCCCGGCGATGGCCGGTACCCTGACGGGAACCATGATAACTTTTATCGGAGGTTTCACCTTCTTCGTCGCTTCGATCATCGCGATCGGCCAGAGTGACGGGAAGAGGGTACTCGCCTTTTCCACCATCAGCAATCTGGGACTTATGGTCGCCTGCGCCGGTGTCGGTGCACCGGAGACCGTATGGGCAGGCGTGCTGCTGATGATCTTCCACGCGGTATCCAAGTCGCTGCTCTTCCAGGACGTCGGTGCCACAGAGAATGCGATCGGCACCCGTGACATCGAGGATATGCACGGACTCCTGTACCGTCTGCCCAGACTGGCGACATTCATGTTCATCGGAATCGCAGGCATGTTCCTGGCTCCGTTTGGCATGCTGATCTCCAAGTGGTCGGCTCTGCGGGCGGCTGTCGATGAGTCCAATATTCTTCTGGTCCTCTTCATTGTGTTCGGTTCTGCGACGACGTCCTTCTACTGGACCAAGTGGATGGGCAAGCTGATCTCCAGAAGCCACGAGACAGGCGACAGACTGAAGGATATCACCAGAAGAAATGAAGTGGTGTCTCTCACGGTTCACGCTGTGCTGATGATTCTGCTGTGCATTCTGGTCCCGTTCATATCCAAGGTATATGTGGATCCGCTTCTTATCGAAATGTTCGGCAAGTATGAAGATGTACTCCCGATGGGCGTTCTGTACACGATGATCGTCGTCATCGCATTTGTCTTCCTTGTTCCGATCTTCAGCTATTTCATCGGCCGTAAGATGCGCGCGAATGTGAAACTCACCTATATGAGCGGTATCAATACGGGTGACAACACGATGTTCGTGGATTCGTTCGGCGAGCCGAAGAGGCTGTGGCTGTCCAACTATTATTTCCGTTCCTTCATTCACCCGCATCAGCTGCGTATATTCAGTCAGATCCTGACAACAGCGGTTCTTCTGGTGATGATGAGCATGATCATAGGAGGCGCACTCTGATGAACCATACAATTTTTTATGCGATCGGAGCGGTTCTCTACATTGTGGGTGCTCCGTTCCTGGGCTGCCTGATGGATGGCGCCGAGAGAAAGCTTTCCGCGAGGATGCAGGGGAGAATCGGGCCGCCGCTTCTGCAGCCGTGGTATGATTTTGTAAAACTTCTCAACAAGCAGGTTGTAACCGTTGACCGGGCACAGTTCTTCATTCTGACGTCCTATCTGGTCCTGATGGTCATGTCCGGCGCCATGTTCTTCTCCGGCAATGACCTTCTGATGACGTTCTTTGTGCTGTCGACGACCGGTACGTTCCTGTACTTTGCGGCTATCGTCCCGTCGAGTCCGTATTCTTCGATGGCAGCCAGCCGTGAACTGATTCAGGAAGTATGCTATGAGCCAGCCGTGCTCCTGCTGTCTGTGGGTTTCTATCTTGCGACGGGAACATTCAACGCAAGGGCAGTTTTCAGCCAGAATACGAGTCTGGTCGTGTTTCTTCCGGGATTCCTCGCGTCCTATCTCTTCGCGATGATCATCAAGCTGAGAATTTCTCCGTTCGATGTATCGACATCGCATCACGCGCATCAGGAACTTGTCCAGGGTGTCACGACGGAGATGGGAGCCAGAAATCTGGCGCTCTTCAAGCTCGCAGAGTGGTACGAGATGGTGTTCCTGTACGGCGTTGTGGCGGTGTTCATTCTGAACAGCTCGCTCGTGAGCGTTCTGGCGGCAATTCTGGTGGATCTGGTCATTTTCTTCTGCTTTGTACTGATCGACAACACGAACGCGCGTGTGAAGTGGGAGAACATGCTGGGGCTGAGCTGGGCTGTCACAGGACTGTGCTCAGGCGTAAATCTGCTGATTCTGATGATGATCCGCTGACAGATAAAGAGGGATGACAGATGGGAAAAGTAAAAAAATCGCCGTGGCTGCTGCATTACGACGGCTCCAGCTGCAACGGCTGTGATATCGAAGTGCTCGCGACTCTGACGCCTGTCTACGATGCAGAACGCTTTGGCGTCGTCAACACAGGTGACCCGCTGCAGGCGGATATTCTTATGATCACCGGCGGGATCAATCAGCAGAATGCTCCGGTTGTGAAGCAGCTGTATGATCAGATGCCAAGACCAAAGGTTGTCGTGGCTGTCGGAACCTGCGCCTGCTCGGGCGGGGTATTCCGCGAATGTTACAACATGCTCGGCGGCGCGGACTCTACGGTTCCAATTGACATCTATGTTCCGGGATGTGCAGCCCGTCCGGAATCTATCATGGACGGCATTATGAAAGCTGTGGAGCTGTTCCAGAAGCGCTCGGACGAACATGACCAGTATGAAAAAGAGCACAAAGGAGAGGCCGGTCCGGTTGATCCGAACATTAATACGGCCCGCGACAAGGTGAAAATGCAAGAGATGAAGGGAGCCGCAGATGCCTGAGGAAACAAATGAGAAGAAGGCTGTCAGGCAGACCGGCAGTAACACGATTGTGCCGGTCAAAGCCGACGAACTGGTGGAAAAGGCTGTTGAGATGAAGAAAAAGGGCCTCCGCCTCTCCCAGGCGTGCTGTTCCTGGGTGAACAATCAGTACGAGATCAGCTATTCCTTTGCTGATGATCAGACGCTGGATTACATTACGCTGCGAATCCTTGCGGAGCGCACGGCAACGATTTCCAGTATTTCGGAAATCTATCCGTATGCTGCTTTTTACGAGAACGAGATGGAAGAGCTCTTCGGACTGAACATACGCTACATCGACCTGGATTATCACAACCGTCTCTACCGCATCAAGACCAAGGCACCGTTCCTCCCGGAGGATCAGCGCGAAGTTGCAACTGACGAGACAAAGAAGATTTCCGCACCAGACGCGCCGGAAACGCAGAAGGAGGATGCCAACTGATGGGGAAGAGAAGTGTAATTCCGTTCGGACCGCAGCATCCGGTTCTCCCGGAGCCGATTCACCTGGACCTGGTGGTGGAAGACGAAAAAATTGTTGAGGCGATCCCGAATATCGGTTTCATTCACAGAGGCCTGGAAGGACTTGCCCCGGACCGTGATTTCCAGAAATATCTGTATGTCGTCGAAAGAACCTGCGGCATATGCTCGTTTGGCCACGGGCTGGGATATGTGGAGTCCATCGAGGGAATCATGAACGTCGAGGTCCCGGAAAGGGCCAGATATCTGCGCGTTGTCTGGGCAGAGATGGCCCGGATGACCAGCCACCTGATGTGGCTGGGATTTACGGCAGATGCCTTCGGATTCGAGTCCCTTTTCTATGAGGCCTGGCGGATCCGCGAAAAGGTCCTCGATCTGATGGAGATGACTACAGGCGGCCGTCTGATCTATTCGGTCCTGAAGGTGGGCGGTGTTCTGAAGGATATCACACCGGACATGCAGAAGAAGATCCTGGATGACCTGAATGAGATCGAAAAGGAGACACGGGAGATGACGAAGACGTTCCTGGACGATTATTCAGTTCAGACGCGTCTTAAGGGAGTCGGCGTTCTCACAAAGCAGCAGGCTCATGACGTCGGTGCCTGCGGACCTATGGCAAGAGCAAGCGGCATCGCCTGCGATATGCGCATGCGAGGGTATGAGGCGTACTCGGATCTCGGATTTGAGCCGGTCGTCGCGCAGGACGGGGACAGCTACGCCAGATGCGAGGTCCGCATAAACGAGATTTTTGCCTCAATAGAACTGGTTCGCAGAGCTTTTGAGCACATGCCGAAGGAGGGCGACCTTTCCGCCACAGTCAAGGGAAATCCAAATGGCGAGTACTTTGCGAGAATCGAGCAGCCCAGAGGCGAAGCGATATTCTATTCCGAGGGACACGGAAAACCGAATCTGGACCGTTTCCGCCTGCGCACACCGACATTTGCCAATCTTCAGGCGCTGTGCGAGACACTGAAAGGCGCCGAGTACGCGGATGTTCCGATTCTGATTCTTACGATTGATCCGTGCATCTCCTGCACAGAGCGGTAAAGGAGGCGCTGAAAGTGAGCAGAGTCATGAAATTCGCGCCGGTTATTCTGAAGAACCTCTTCTCAAAACCGGTGACACGTCGGTACCCGGCCGTTCCGATTCAGTATCCGGAAGGCGACCGCGGCCACATTGAAATCCAGATTGACAGATGCATCTCCTGCGGCATGTGCGTTAGAAGCTGTCCCACCGGGACGCTTTCGGTCGACCGCATGAAGGGCACCTGGACAATCAACCGCTTTGACTGCGTTCAGTGCGGCTACTGCGTCCTGAAGTGCCCGGTGAAGTGCCTGAGCATTGTTCCGGGATACCAGGAGCCGGAAAGAGAAAAGGCGTCCCAGACTTATCAGAAGTCGCCGGAAGTTCTCAGGGCAGAGGCGGAAAAGCGCGCGAAGCAGGCTGCGCTTGCCAAAGAGATGGCTGCAAAGAAGGCAGCCGCCCTGAAGGCGAAAAAGGAAGCGGAAGCGGCGGCAGCGGCCGGAGCTGCAGCGCAGGCTGTGCAGTCCGCGGATAAAAATTAAGATACAGGATCCGGATTGTCTTGAAAGACTGCTGCCTGCAAGGACGGTGGTCTTTCTTTTCGTTTACAGAAAGAGGTGTTAATATTATGTGTGTAGCACTTCCAGGAAGGGTTGTTTCCGTCGACGGAGAGTATGCGCAGGTGGATTTTGAAGGGAATGAAGTGAGAGCTCTTGCCGGTCTGGTGAGCGTAAAGCCGGGCGACAGGGTGCTTGTTCACGCCGGCTGTATCCTGCAGAAGCTCGCTGAGAATGAAGCTGACAGCATGGAAGAAATCTTCCGGGAAATCGGAGAAGAATTTGCATGAAGACACTTGACGACGTCAAAGCCTGGCTGAAGAATTACGACGGGCCTGCGATGCGGATCATGGAGGTCTGCGGAAGCCACACCGGGGCGATCTCCAGAAATGGGATTCCGGGAATGCTTTCGAAACGAATCCGTCTGCTCTCAGGACCTGGCTGCCCGGTATGCGTCACGCCGTCAGCCTATATAGACCGACTGATCGAGCTGGCCATGCGCCCGGACACCTGTGTGGTGACTTTTGGAGATCTCATCAGGGTCCCGGGATCACAGAAAAGTCTGGCTGTCGCGAAGGGGGAAGGCGCGAGGGTCAGGATGGTGTATTCCCCTCTGGATATCATACCGCTTGCGAAAAAGGATCCGGACACGATCTGGTGCTTTGCGGCGGTAGGCTTCGAGACGACCACACCGGTCTATGCGGCGCTCATGGAAGAACTGATCCGGGACGATATCCGGAATGTACGGCTTCTGACAGCGCTTAAAACCATGCCGGAGGTGATTGACTGGCTCATGCATTCCGGTGCTGATATTCAGGGATTTATCGCCCCGGGCCATGTATCGGCTGTGACGGGGGCAGATATCTGGAAGCCTCTGGCCAGGAAGTATTCCATACCGTTTGGTGTGGCTGGATTTGAGGGACCGGAGCTTCTTGCAGCGATCGCCGGCATCGTGATGAACGGTGGCAGAGGAGTCGTGAGAAATTATTACCCGCGTGTGGTGACCCCGGAGGGAAACCGTAAAGCACAGGAAAAGATAGACTTCTACTTTGAAAAAGCAGATGCTGTCTGGAGAGGAATGGGGAAAATTGCCGGGTCCGGCAGAGTCTTAAGGCCTGAGTATTCTTTCTTTGATGCCGGCAGCCGGGGCCTTGACGAAGACCGCAAAAAGAACAGCGCGTGCCGGTGCGATGTGGTTCTGACGGGAAAGATCACGCCAAGGCAATGTCCTCTTTTCGGCAAGGCGTGCACGCCGGTGAATCCGCAGGGAGCCTGCATGGTGTCCACGGAAGGTGCCTGCCTTTCATGGCTTGCGGGCGGGCGAGAATAGTACTGTACTTCAGGAGTGTTTCTGTCATATGGCTGAGAAAATCACTATGGCTCACGGGAGCGGCGGAAGGTCCACCGATGAGCTGATCGATACAATATTTGCGAAAGAATTTGACAATCCGGTACTGGACGCGATGGAAGACTCGGCGGTCGTGCCGGTGACAGGCCGGATCGCCCTGACGACGGACAGTTTCGTCGTGACACCGCTGAAGTTCCGGGGCGGTGACATAGGAAGACTCTGCGTATGCGGGACGGTCAACGATCTCCTCATGCGGGGGGCCGTGCCGGCGTGGCTCACCTGTGGGTTTATTCTGGAGGAAGGGCTTGATATCGGGCTTCTGAAGGAACTGACCGCATCCATGGCAGCTACGGCAAGGGAAGCCGGGATAAAGATTGCAGCCGGTGACACCAAGGTGGTGGAGGGCCACGGCGGGATGTATATCAACACGGCAGGGGTCGGAATCTTCCCGGAGGAGTCGCGCGAAGTGACTGCCGGGATCTGTGCGTCTGCAGCCCGCGAGTCAGACGCGATCCTTGTATCCGGGACAATGGGGGATCATCACGCCGCGATTCTGTCGGAACGCATGGAAATTGAGACAGATATCGAGAGCGACAATGCACCGCTTGTCGACATGGTCGGCAACCTGCTGAAAAGCGGCCTGCACATCCACACGATGCGGGATGTGACCCGGGGCGGGCTTGCAACAGTGCTCCGGGAACTCGCGGAAGCTTCCGGAAAGACATTCATCATTCGGGAATCCGCTGTGCCGGTGAACCCGAAGGTGAAGAGCTTTGCGGGCCTTCTCGGTCTTGATCCCGTATACATGGGCAATGAGGGAAAGATGGTTGTGATTCTTCCGCAATGCGAAGCGGAGGAGGCGCTTCAGATCATCCGGCAATCCCGGTATGGTTCCGAAGCGGCCATTATCGGGCGCGTGACGGCGGACAAGCCAGGCGAACTGCTGATGGAAACAGACATCGGAGGACTGCGCAGACTGGATGTGCTGCAGGGCGAGGGCCTTCCGAGAATCTGCTGAACGGTTTGAAGATCAGCACATAAAACAGGAGAGAA